>NCCT01000026.1:0-20820 GCA_002279795.1 Hydrogenophilales bacterium 12-61-10 | reverse complement strand
GCCGCCACGCGGTCGGTGGTTTCATTGGCGGTGCGGCCTATGTGCAATTCCAGCGGCACCCCGGAGCGCGCCGTCACGTATTTGAGGATGGGATTCCAGTAAGCCGCCGTGGCTTGCAAGCTGCGGTGGTTCAATACACCAAACGCATAAGGGGTGGTTGGAGGCGCGGCCTGAACCGTCGTGCCCAGCATCCAGGCCAGACACAGCCATATTCGTTTCATAACGTCTCCGCAAACGGGGGGTGGGCTTTGGGGGCCCGCTTCTCGCAGCGAGTTTACTTGAGCTTCAGGCATTTTCTAAACCCACGTAAACTGCCCGGGATACGCACCACCCCGTTCAACCGTCCATTCTTCAACGCCCCATGATTCACTGCCAGCTGTTTCAGGACAACCAGGTTCAGCCGATCGAATTTGAGGCCATCAGCGACCACGTCGGCCAGGATGACCGCTTCATCTGGGTCGAACTGAAATCACCCGATAGCAAACTGATTACTCGTCTCGGCGAAGAACTCGGCCTGCATGCGCTGGCGCTGGAAGACGCCATTTCGACTCACCAGCGCGCCAAGCTCGAAGAATACGAAGGGCACCTGTTCATCGCTACCCGCACGGCGCAGCTGTGGGAATCACGCGTGGAATTTGGCGAGACCCATCTGTTTGTCGGCAGCAACTGGCTGGTCGCCATCCGCCATGACAACGGCAGCGGCTATCAGCGCGTCAGTGAGCGGCTGCAACGCTGCCCCAACGGCATCAGGCCCGGCACCCCCTATGCGCTGTATCTGGTGCTCGACCTGATCGTCGACCAGTACCGCCCGGTGATCGAAGGCATGCAGGATCGTTTCCTTTCGCTGGAAAGCCAGTTGATGAGCCGAACCAAACCGGGGCGTGACATGCTGGACCAGCTCTACGCGATCAAACGCGATCTGACGGCCTTGCGCGACGCGGCTGAACCGATGCAGGAAATCACCAAGAACCTGCTGCGCCTGCACCCGGAATTCGCCTCCAAGACACTCAAGGCGTATTACCGCGACATCGACGACCATGCGGTGCGGGTTTCGGCCGCAATTGACCGTTTGCGCGTGTCGGCTTCGGACGCGATGCAGTTTCACCTGGCCTCGCTATCGGTCAAGCAAAACGAATCGGTGCAGAAACTGGCTGGCTGGGGCGCGGTGCTGGCGATTCCGACGGTGATTTTCAGCCTGTACGGCATGAATTTCGAATTCATGCCGGAGCTCAAATGGCGCGGCGCCTATCCGCTGGTGCTGCTGACGACCGGCGTCGCCATGGTTTACCTGATCCGGCGGTTGCGCAAACGCGGCTGGATCTAGCCGCCTTCACTTGCGCCGGGCACGCGCATAGCGGATGCGGGTACCGGCCGCCTCGTCGCGGTCAAGCCACACCGCATGCAGCGATCCCTCCGCATCGAATACCGCCAGCGGATCGGATTGCTGACCCGGCCCGGCCGCCGCGGGCACGGACACGTCATCGCCGAAGGTTTCGCCCGTCCACTCGGACAGCCACACATCCGGCGTGCCATCCCGCGCATCGTCCCACAGCGCCACCAGGCTGCCGTCGGCAGCGCCGACGATCAGCGCATGCCACTGGGCCATGTTGTCGCCGAAGCTGTCCTGCACGCGGACATTCTTGCCGAAGCGACGGGTTCCCGTATCGAATGCGGCATAAACGTCATAGCCGGAGAGGAAGTCGCGCTTGTCGAGCCAAACGGCTGCGACCCCTTGCTGGCCCCAGACGGAAAGTGTCGGGCGCATGGCCCCGGTGCCGGCCCCCAATCCATCCACGCTGCCACTCTGATGGTCGGTCAACCGCGCAGGGGCAGCAAAGCTGCGGCCATCGCGGCTGTAGCTCACCATCGGTACGCTATGGCGATTGCGCCGGTCTTCCCACGCGACCGTCACGCTGCCGTCTGCGGCCATCGCCAGCGCGGGCCAGCCCTGCTCGTCGGCCGGCATCGCCGCTTCGACCGGTTGTACGGTTTTCACGTCCAGCCCATCCGCTGTCAGCGCCAGCCGGGCGACGACGATGCGGTGGTAGCGGCCCGCCTGCCCGGCCCAGGCGGCATAAATCGTATTGCCCTGTGCGGCCAGCGTGATCTGCGCGGCGTCAGCATCGCTCAGCGTCAGCGTCGCACCGCCGGGCAGCAGCCGCGCATGCACCTTGCCGGCTTCTTCCCAGGCGGCCACAAAGCGACCGGCGCCCAGGGCGATCACCACGGGCTCGAAGCAGTCGGACTGGCTGAGCCGGGTTTCCGGCTGAAAGCGCGCCGCGGCCGCTGGCTTGGTCGCCAGGTAGCACTGCGGGCTGCCGCTCCGGTTGTCCTCCCACACCACGCCGACGATATCGCCCGACACCGCCACGCCGCGGCGATTGGCCGATTCCAGATGCGGGAAAATCGCGGCGCCCTCAACCGAATTGACGGTCAGCGGCGCACTCCACTCCCACGCGGCCTGCGCCGGCCATGCCAGCACCCCCAGCAGCAGCGCCAGCGCCTTCACGATTTGCCGCCCAGAAATTCGAGCAGCGTCTGTTGCTTGTAGTGCCCGCCGCGCACGTAGCGGTCGAAGTCGCGAAAATCCTGCACGGTCTTGAAGCCGGGGATCTGCACGATTTTTTCGCCCGCCGGCGTGAGGTAAACAAAAAGGGGCGTGGCAAAAGCATTCAGCCGCACGCCCAGCTCGGCCTCGGTGATGCGCTCGCCGCTGGGCAGAGTGACGCGCCGCCCCGATTCGGAATCGACATACACCAGCTCGTAATGGCTGCTGTAGAGCTTTTTCAGCGAAGCGTCGGAGAAGGTCTGCTTGTTGGTGTGATCGCACCACGCGCAGCCGTAGCGGCCAAAGTACAGAAAGATCGGCTTGCCACTTGCGCGCGCGGCCTTGAGGCCGGCGTTGTAATCGACAAAGGGATACCCCGGAGGCGGATCGGCCCATGCCGTCACGGCGCTGAATAACAATGCAATCGCAAGCAGATAAGGTTTCATGTTCGGTCGCCTCGGGTATTGGGGATCATTCTGATAAATTCGATGCTTCATGCAAGCCTACTTTCAGACTATATGCCCCACGACTCCATTCGCATCGGCCTTGTTTCCATCAGCGACCGCGCCAGCAGCGGCGTGTACGAAGACAAAGGCCTGCCCGCGCTCGAAGCCTGGTTTGCCGAGGTACTGGCCAACCCGGTGCAATTCGTCAGCCGGCTGATTCCCGACGAGCAGACGCTGATCGAAGCCACGCTGATCGAGCTGGCCGACGTCGAAAGCTGCGCGCTCATCCTCACCACCGGCGGCACCGGCCCGGCGGCACGCGACGTCACGCCCGAAGCCACGCTGGCAGTCGCGCACAAGGTGCTGCCCGGTTTTGGCGAGGCGATGCGCGCGGTATCGCTGAAATATGTACCCACCGCGATTCTCTCGCGCCAGGTTGGCGTCACCCGCGGCGCCAGCCTGATCCTCAACCTGCCGGGGCAACCCAAAGCGATCAAGGAAACCCTCGACGGCATCTTTGCCGCTGTGCCCTACTGCATCGACCTCATCGGCGGGCCCTACCTCGAAACACAGCCCGGCACCCTCGACGTGTTTCGTCCCAAATCCGCCCTGAGGCCCGCAGCGTGAGCACAGTCCTCGACGCCCTGGCGCGTGCCCTGGGCGACCTCTTCAACCTGCGCGTGCTGTGGGTGGTGATTTGGCCGATGCTGGTCGCGGGGCTGCTGTGGCTGGTGCTGGCGCTGACGTTCTGGGGAACCTTCTCCAGCTGGATCGCTCAGGGGCTCGATCGCCTCGGAGTGCAAACCTGGCTGGCCGGGCTGGAACCGCTGTGGCTGGCCAACGGCATTCAGGTCGTCTTGCAACTACTGCTGTTCGTGCCGCTGGTCTATCTCACCGCGCTCATCATCACCGCGCTGTTTGCCATGCCGGTGCTGATCCGCATGGTGGCCGAACGCGATTACCCGGAGCTTGCACGCGCCAGCGGCGGCAGCCTGATCGGCAACCTGGGGAATGCACTCATCGCCATGCTACTGTTCATTGCCTTGTGGGTGGTGACCCTGCCGTTGTGGCTGATCGGCGTCGGCGTCATCGTGCCGTTCATCGCGGCGGCGTATCTGAACCAGCGCCTGTTCCGCTACGACGTCATCGCCGAGCACGCCAGCGCCAGCGAAATGACAACGCTGTTCAAAAGCGAGCGCGGCGGCTGGTGGGGCCTGGGCTTGCTGACCGGGCTGGTGCAGTTCGTGCCGCTGCTCAATCTGCTGGGGCCGGTGTTCGCGGCGCTGGCATTCATCCACTTCGGCCTGGCGCGGCTCAGCCGGCAGCGCGCCGCGTCAGTTGCTTGAGGCGTATTGCTGCCGGAAGCCGGCGTCCACATTGATCTCGTGTGCGGTCTGCGCGCCGATCACGCACTGTTCCAGACTCGGCGGCATCACCACCCGCCCGGCGGCATTCACGTAGCGCCCGGCCATGATTTCGGCCGCCTGGCGCGGCATGTGCTCGGGCCAGTCCGGCTCGGCATAGCCTTGCGGATAAACGGGCCGACCGCCGACGCCATATTTGTCGCTGGCCCCCAGCGCATGCAGCAACTCGTGGGCGATGACGATATTGTTTTGCTGCGCCTGTTTCGGGTCGGCAAACGCATGCACCACGCCGATCAGGCCTTTTTGCAGGCCCAGTGAATGCTCCAGCGCAACGCCATCCTGCGGCGCGTGATACAGCACGAACAGCTTGATCTTGCCGAGCTGCGGCAGCAGTTGCCCCGACTGCTGATACACCCACCAGCGCAGCTGCAGGCTCCACCCGATGGTTTTCAGCACGCTGCGGTCAGGCGGCGGCGCCGGCGGTTTCTTGTCGAGTTCCGGCAGCAGCGTGATCAGCATGGCCTGCTGCTGTTTCACGCCATAGCGCGCGGTTTCGCGCTGCAAAAAGACGTTGATGTCGTTGAAGTCGCTCGCCTGCAGCGCACGGATCATCTCGGCCGCCTGCGCCGAGCCGTCGCCGTTGATCGGAATCACCGCCACATCCAGCGGCGCGCGCCAGGAGCGCACCAGGGTTTGCTCCAGCCAGGTCATGCCGATTGCAGCGGCCAGGACACCCAGCAGGATAAGAATACGGAATCGGCGAAAAGTCATGAGCGTGGACGTGGGTGAGGAACCCACCCATAACGACCGGGCGAGCGGGGGCTTGAATGGGAACCGGATTTAAAAACGACTCGCGCCCAGGCTATTTCACCTGCGCGGGTTGAACCGGCTGGCTTTGCGGCACTGCGGATTGGGCTGGTTCTCCCGCGCCCGGCGCGGCAACGCCCCGCGTCCCCAGCAGCAGTTTGCTGCCCACCTGATGGTCCTTGGCGGCCAGGCTGGCCGGCGCAGCGAGACTGATGCGTGCGCCATCCAGTCCGTGCTGGACCAGGCTGTCGTGCATCACCTGAGCGCGGGCCTGCGCCAGCCGGATCAGGGCCGCGTCGTCGATGACGATTTTCTGCGTGAGCTGATCCAGCAGTTCGGTATGCAGGGGCGATGCCGGGCCATTGTCGCGGGCGCTGAACAGACGGCCCAGGCGCTCGACCACCGCGCTATCGGTAATCGCATTGCCCCCGCCCTGAGCCTTGTAGCGCGCACGCAGCGTCGCGTATTCCGCCTTGCCGACGCGCTCGCCATAGCTTTTTTCAAGCCAGGTCTGCACCGTGTGATTATTGACGTCCACCGGACCCGGCGCCTCGTTCGGCGCGAGCTTGACGCCGAGAACCCCGATCACCTCGCGGCGTATGGCCTGCTCTTGCAGCGCGCGCCGGTCGGCCTCGGGGTCATAACCGGGTTCCACCTTGAGCGCCAGCGCCGGGCGCTTCGTCATGGCTTCGGCCAGCGTTTTGAGTTTTTCCTGTTCCGGCGGCGCAAGCATGCTGCTGCCGGGGTCGAAGCTCACGCCATCGAGCTTGTCGGCATTCACGCCTAGCAGTTTTCCCAGCGCGCGGAAAGGCGCCGTCACCAGCTTGGTCAGCACATTGACGATCGCTTTCCAGATGATCCTGCCGTAGCTGAACTGGGGGTCGTCGAGATTGCCGGACACCGGCAGGTCGAGGTCGATGATGCCGTTGCTGTCTTCCAGCAGGGCGATGGCCAGGTCGAGCGGCAGGTTCTTCGCGCTCGGGCTTTCGATCCGCTCACCCAGCTTCAGTTTGTTGATGACAAACTTGTTTTCGCCTGCCAGCTGGCGCGCCTTGACCTTGTATTCGAGATCGACCGACAGCGTGCCGGATTCGATGCGGCGGCCGGCGAACTTGCCTGAATACGGCGTCAGGCTGGCCATTTGCAGATTGCGGAACGTGAGCGTGATGTCGGTGAATTCGGTCGCCCTGAACGGCTGCACCGTACCGCGAATCCGCGCCGAGCCGAACGCATCCACCTTGCCGTCCAGCTCCAGCTGCGCGACGGCGGCGGGATCGTTGGACACCCCGTTGATCACGCCGGACAGGGCGTGCATCAGGGCGCCGAACTGCGGCGTCAGCGACAGGTCGGCAAAATCCAGCTTGCCGTTGTCGATGCGCACCTGCTCGATCTCAAACGGAAAAGCGGGCGGTGCGACGTCCGCCCGAACCGGCTCGCGGGCCTTGGCCGGAGGCGGCGCGCTGGCAGGAGCCGCCTCGTCCTGTCCGGTTTCGGCGGTCGCTTCCTGCTTCGCCTGTGCCGCTGCCGCAGAGGAAGAGGTGCCGGCCAGCTGGCTCCGCATCAGCTTCTGGATATTGGGCCGGCCATCTTCATGAATAAGGATTTTTGCGAAAGGCGCGGTCGCGCGCAGCATGCCCATATGCACCCGACTGGGGGCCAGCCCCACTTTCAGGTCACGGCTCGCCAGGCGCTCCCAGCCGAGGAAGGACGCGCCGCTTTCTTCTTCGGTAATGTCGAGCTTGTCCACGCTGAAGCCGCCGTCGAAAGCCAGCGACAGGGGCTGGCCGGTGCGGGACGCCAGCTTGAGCTTGCCGGATGCGCCCGCTGTGCCGCGGTTGAGATTCAGCCGGACGATTGAGTTGAGGTAAGGCGCGAACGGTTTCAGCGACAAGCCTGCCAGCTTGAGCTTCAGGTCTCCCGTCAGCGGCGCGGGCGCCAGGGTGCCGCCGGCATCGAATCGCCCGCCCTGCCTGATCGAAAACCCGGCCTCGAGCAGCACCGGGCGCGTCAGATCCAGATTGAGGTCGCCTGCCTTGACGAAGCCCTCCACCAGGTCGAGCGTGACCGGCGTGAGGGGGGTCTGGTCGCTGAAGCCAACATTGATATCCTCCAGCGCAAAGCGCGCCAGCGCGATTTGCAGCGGCTGCGCAGCCGGCGTTTTCGATTCAGCGGCCACGGCGGCAGCGGAACCGGGCACTTTTTGCAGAATGCGCGCCCAGTTCAGGGTGCCGTCTTTTTGCCGCGCCACCTGGGTCGTCATCCCCGACAGCGTCAGCGCATCGATATCGACCCGCCTGTCGGCCAGCGCAAGGCGCGCGTTGTTTAGTTCGACGCGAGCCAGGGTCGCCACCGGCGCCGCGCCCGAACGCAGTTCAAGCGCCCCCAGCGAAGCCTTGACCGGTCCTACCGTCAAGGCAGTTTTTGCGCCGACCTCGCCCGCGACTGCGGCACTCAGGTCAAAGCGGCTCACCTCGGCGGTCAGCGGCTGCACAAACGTCTGGTCGGTCAACCGCGCCGTCCACTCAGCCAGGGTGATTTCGCGCAACGCGAGCTTCCAGCTTGCCGCGGCTGCGGTCGGATCAGCAGCAATCGAAACAGGTTGGGCCGTCGACTGCGCAGGCGCCCCAGCGGGTGCAAACAAGGTCTGCCAGTCCAGCACGCCCGCAGCATTGCGGGTGGCCGCCAGCTGCGCGCCGCTCAAACGCACACTCGCCACATCGACCGTGCGCTGTAACAGATCGAGACTTGCTTTGCTGATGCGGGCCTCCCGCAGTTGCAGCACCGGCGCCCCACCGCCTTTGGGCGCAACGGCGAGGTCGCTCACCCGCAGGTTTGCGTCCGTCACCCGCAGCGAGGGCTGATCATTTCCGGTTGGGCTGCGAACCATGGCGAACCGGTAGGTCAAGCCGGCAGCGAGCACGCCGGAAGGCAGCTCGAAATTACGCGGGCTTTTTACCACGCGCAGCAGATTGCCCAGACGCACACCTTCCAGTCCGACCTGGCCGCTCGACACCAGCGGGTTCAGGCCGACATCGCCTTTCCATTTGAGCGTGCCGCCCTGTTCGGGCAATTTGGCCGCCACCAGATAGTCGCCGCGATCTTCAGCCAGCGTCGACAAGCCATTGAGCTCGATACCCAGGGGCGCCAGCGCCACCTTGAACGGCAGACCAGCCCGATTGGCATCGGTGTAGTCGATATCGCCGTCGGCAATGCGGATATGGTCGATCAACACGCGCGGAATCGTGTCCGAAGGCGGTTCCCTGTCTTCTTTGAGCTTGTCGAGCAGTCCCTGCCAGTTGAGCCGCCCGCCCGGCCGCACCAGCACCGTGGCGCGCGGCTTGTCGAGCTGGATAGCCTGGATGCGCCAGGCCCAGCGAAACATTCCGGTGGTATCGATATTGATGTAGAGGCGCTCGAAGCCGGCTAGGGGCGCGCCGTTTTGCTCGGCCAGCTTGAGGCCGCTTATGGTGGCTTCGAGGGTGAGTGGATTGAACGTGACCTGTTGTACGCTCAACTGGCTGGCAAACCGGGTTTCGCCGAGCCAGGGCAGGATTTTTTGGGCCAGAGGGTTGACCAGAAAAAACCCCAATACCAGATAGAACGCGAACAACGCCGCTGCAATCAGGAACGGCACGCTCAAGGCAAATTTTGCGATGCGGCCCCACATAGCGTGTTCTCCTGCGTTTTTCATAGCGAAGTCATCCGGGCGCTTGCTTGCTGCGTGTCATGCCGCGACGATTTATTTACCTGAGTGGTTGATGCCCTGCAGTCGCTTCTCGCGCGTGGCTCAGGCGCGATCCAACAGTTCGCGGATCACCCGAAATATCTCGCGAAAAGCTTTCGGCGGCTTGTTGTGCGCGGCCTCGTCGCGCGCATTGCGGATCAATTGCCGCAAATGCGTGGCATCGGCATCGGGGTGCGCCGACAGAAACTGGGTCAGGGCATCGTTGTCGGCGATCAGTTTGTCGCGCCACCGTTCGGACTGGTGAAGCTTGGCGTTTTCGGCCACCGACACGCCGTTGAACACATCGAGCTGCGCCTGGATCGGCGCCGGGTCGACGCCGCGCATCAGCTTGCCGATATATTGCTTCTGCCGCCGCAATGCACCGTTCTGGGTGATCTTGCGGCAGTCGGCCACGGCAATGCGCAGGTTTTCCGGCAGGTCGATGCGCTTAAACTGGGCGGCAGGAAGTTTGACGAGCGTTTCGCCTAGCTCCTGCAGGGCTTCGACGTCGCGTTTTTGCTGGCTTTTGCTGGGGCCGCTGTAGACCTCGTCGGGGTCGAATTCCAGCTCGGCATCGGGATCGATCAGGCGCACGGTGGGGCTTTCGGTTGCTGTTATGATCGTCATTGTAGTTTCCAGCCCGACAAATCGCCCAACAAAACGCGCCACATCCCGACCCTTTTCGCCTATACGCCATGTCCCGCTCCCAATTCAGCTATACCCGCGACCAGCTCATCAGCCTGTCACAGACCATCATCGAGCACGCGATGAAAAGTGGCGCGACCGCCGCCGACACCGAAATCTCCGAAGGCATCGGCCAGAACGTCTCGGTGCGCCAGGGCGAAATCGAAACCATCGAATACAACAAGGACAAGGGCGCGGGGGTGACGGTCTACGTCGGCCAGCGACGCGGCCACGCCTCGACCTCCGACCTGTCCGAAGCGGCGCTTAAAAGCGCGGTCGACAAGGCGCTCACCATCGCCCGCTACACCGCCGAAGACGAAGCGGCCGGCCTGCCCGACGCCGACAAGCTGGCGCAAAACGTACCCGACCTCGACCTCTATCACCCCTGGGCGCTGACAGTGGAAGAAGCCGCCGCGCGCGCGCAGGCCTGCGAAGCCGCCGCGCTGGCGGTCGACAAGCGCCTCACCAACTCCGAAGGCGCAGGCGTCTCAACCCACACCTCGCAGTTCATCTTTGCCAACAGCCTCGGCTTCTGCAACGGCTACGCCGGTTCGCGCCACGGCATCTCGGTCGCGGTGATCGGCGAAGACAAGGGCGGCATGCAGCGCGACTACTGGTACACCAGCGCGCGCAACGGCAACGACCTCGACGCGCCTGAAATGGTGGGGCGCATCGCCGGTGAGCGCACCGTGCGCCGGCTGAACGGCCGCAAGCTCGACACCCGCACCTGCCCAGTGCTGTTCGAAGCGCAACTCGCCACCGGTTTGATCGGCAACTACGTCGCCGCCGTGTCGGGCGGCAGCCTGTATCGAAAATCCTCGTTCCTGCTCGACAGCCTCGGCAAAACCGTCTTCGCGCCGCACATCAGCATCCGCGAAATGCCGCTGGTACTTGGCGGCCTCGGCAGCGCGCCGTTCGACAGCGAAGGCGTCGCCTGCGTCGAACGCGACGTGGTGAAAAACGGCGTGGTCGAAGGCTATTTCCTCTCCACCTATTCGGCGAAGAAACTCGGCATGACGACCACCGGCAACGCCGGCGGCAGCCACAACCTCATCGTCTCGCACGGCGACCTCGATCTTCCCGGCCTGCTGCGCGAAATGGGCACGGGCCTGTTCGTCACCGAACTGCTCGGCCACGGCGCCAACATGGTCACCGGCGACTACTCGCGCGGCGCGGCGGGTTTCTGGGTGGAAAACGGCGAGATTCAATACCCGGTCGAGGAAATCACCATCGCCGGCAATCTGGCCGAGATGTTCAAGGGCATTGTTGCGATCGGCAAGGATGTCGAACGGCGCGGCAGCAAGCAGGTGGGGTCGATCCTGATTGACCGGATGACGCTGGCGGGGAATTAAGCGCCCAGCCCCGGATCCGGTACCGCGGCATGTGGCAGACCAATCCTTGTCTGACCTTGCAAAACGTGTGTCATACCTGACACGGCTACCCGCCCTGTTGCCAACAAAATTGAAAACGCGCCCGCGAGCACATCTAGCGGCTTGCCGGGTGCGCCACCACACCTCGCACTGAACGACGCGATTCTTGCGGCTGTTCGAGACGCGCCGAAGCCACCCTCCCCTGATTCACGAGGCCTTGAGCGCTGCGCAGGTGGAAATCTACGCCCCCGTAACGTTCGGCACCTTGCCTAATAAAGTACTGCGCGAGGCATTGCACCCAGCCTGAAAAGCATTCACGCAGGAAGGGCAGCGTCCCGTTTCTGCGCGTTTCTACATTTCTGTAGGACATCAGACCAAGCCCGCTACCGTTCGCGTCGGGTGAACCCATTTTTCCCTGACCAATACCGGCTTTTCTGGATGTCCGAACTTGTCGGATTTCTGCGGCCGCCTGGTTGGATGCCGAGTTCTGAGAATGTCCCAGGCAACAACAAAACCACGCTTGCAATTGATAACCATTCCTATCTATAATGGGATTTATTATCATTTACATAAATTCTGGCCCAGCCTGAAGGGAACACCATGAACCTCAGCCAACACCTGAATTCCCCATACCGGCAACCCTCTGCCCTCGCCCTGGCGATTGCAGCAATGCTGTGTGCGCCAGCCGCGATGGCGGCCGATGGCGAATACGCCCTGACCATCCAGGATCATCGCTTTCAACCGACGGAACTGGTGGTTCCGGCAGGCAAGAAAATCAGGCTGTCGGTCGAGAACCGGGATACCACGCCGGAAGAGTTCGAGAGCCACGATCTCAATCGCGAAAAAATCATCGCCGGCAAATCCACCATCACGATTTACGTTGGCCCCCTGACGCCCGGGCGCTATCGCTTTTACGGCGAATACAACGAAAAAACCGCCCAAGGCTTCATCGTCGCGCAGTAATCGCCAGGAGAACAGATATGTTCGCAACCGCTGTGATTGTCTTTCGGGAAGTGCTCGAAGCCGCACTCATTATCGGCATCCTCGCCGCCGCAACCCGCTCGGTGCCCGGCCGCACGCGCTGGCTGCTCGGCGGCCTGGTGGCCGGCCTGGCGGGCGCTGCGCTGGTTGCGGCCTCCACCGACGTGATCTCCGCCATGGCCAGCGGGGTCGGCCAGGAACTCCTGAACGCCGCAATCCTGGGCGTCGCGGTCCTGATGCTGGCCTGGCACAACATCTGGATGACGTCCCATGGCAAGGCCTTGGCGATCTCGGCGAAAACCATGGGCAGCGCCATCCGTGAAGGCCGTCAGGAAAACTCGGTTCTGCTGATCGTCGTCGGACTGGCCGTGCTGCGCGAAGGCTCCGAAACCGTGTTGTTTCTGTATGGCATTTCCGCAGCGGAAGGCGCGGGCGCATCGTCGATGTGGCTGGGCGGTGTCATCGGTATCCTGGCCGGGGTCGCCGTGGGCTATGCCATGTATGCAGGCCTGCTGCGCGTTCCGATGCGCTGGTTCTTCGCCGCGACCGGTGTGCTGGTGCTGCTGCTGGCTGCAGGCATGGCCTCGCAGGCGGCGCATTTCCTGATCCAGGCTGATCTGTTGCCCAGTCTTGCCGCCCCTCTCTGGGACACCTCGGCGATGCTCCCCGAAACCTCCATCCCCGGCATGCTGCTCCACAGCCTTGCCGGTTACGACCCGCGGCCTGACGGCATGCAGCTGATTTTCTATGCACTCACCCTGGCTACGATTGCACTCGGCATGAAGTGGGCCAATTCATCACATTCAAAATGAGACCTCCCATGTTGAACAAACGCACCCTGCCCCTCTGCCTGGGTATCGCACTGCTGTCCGGCAGCGTTCATGCCGGCCCGGCCGATTACGTCTATATGCCGACCGTTGATTACGGCGAAAAGGAAATCGATTTCAAATTCGGCACCGCCGAGCAGCCATCCGGAGAAACCAAGCAGGTCGCCAGTCTCGGCCTCGGCTATGGCGCCACCGATTGGTGGTTTACCGAGGTCTATATCAAAACCGAACATGAAAGCCCGGCACCCCGGCTCAATATTCTGGAACTCGAAAACAAGTTCCAGCTGACCGAAACCGGGAAATATCCGCTTGAAGTCGGCCTGATCACCGAATTCGAATTTCCCCTCAACCAGGAGGGCGAGCCGTACGAATTCAAATTCGGCCCGCTGTTCCAGACCGAATTCGACAAGCTGCAACTGAACGGCAACCTGCTGCTCGAAACGAAGTTTGGCGAAGGGAATCCGACCGAAACCGCGTTCCTGTATCAGTGGCAAGCCAAGTACCGCTGGCACAAGGAATTCGAATTCGGTTTGCAGGGATTTGGCGAGACCGGCGAATGGGACGACTGGGCGCAGTCCGATGAACAGGAATACAAAATGGGTCCGGCCATCTTCGGCAAGGTGCAGGCCGGCGACCACGCTGCCATCAAATACAACGCTGCCTGGTTGATCGGCATGACGGATGCCACCCCTGACAACACCTTCAGGGTGCAGGTGGAATACGAGTTCTGATTTGCCAGAAAGCAACCGCACCCGCGTGGTAGTCCCACCTGCACAAAACAAACCAGAAGCTTGCTGAAGGCGCGAGCTTCACAATAAAAACCATACGAAGCTGAACCAACCCCTATCGATATATGGGCGGCTCGGGCAAGATGCTGGAACGTTTGTTTTTTGGGGTGCTTGTACAGCCCCGTCAGGTCTTGGCAATTCATGCATCCGATCGGGCTCTCCATCCTGCTGCTTTCACTCAGCAATGTCTTCATGACATTCGCGTGGTACGCCCATCTCAAGGAGCTGAATCAAAAGCCCTGGATCGTCGCTGCGCTGATTAGCTGGGGCATCGCGTTCTTCGAGTACATGCTGCAGGTTCCGGGCAACCGCATCGGGTTCACGGTGCTGTCCGTTGCCCAGCTCAAAATCCTGCAGGAAGTCATCACGCTCAGCGTGTTCGTGCCGTTTGCCTACTTCTACTTGAAGGAACCGCTGAAAATCGATTACCTGTGGGCCGCGCTGTGCATCCTCGGTGCGGTGTATTTCGTGTTCCGTAGCAAGGTGGGCGCTGCATGACACGCACCCTTCAACGTACCCTCTTCGCACTGTTCGCCCTCCTCCTACTCGCCGGGTGCCAACTAAAGGGGTCAGCTTCGCAATAAGAAGCAATGCGCTGCCAGCCCATTTATTTCGCACATACTTTTTAGCGTGCTAAAATGTATCTACATAGATATACATTCTGGAGTGGGCCGTGAAACTGCAAGTAGCGAAATGGGGCAATAGCCTGGCGGTGCGCCTGCCCGCCGAATGCATTCGGGCTGCCGGATTGAAGGAAGGCGATAGCGTTGAGGCTGAGGTCAGCCGGGCGGGGGAAATCACGCTTACGCCGGCGCACCCTTTCGACAAGGCTGCATTCCTCAAACGGGTACGCAAGCTGCGGGCAGGGATGCCGATGACCTCTGCCACTGTGGCAGCCATGCGCCAGGAGGAACGCTATTGATGATTTACCTCGACACCAGCGCGGCCATCCCCCTATTTGTTCCCGAGCCAGCAAGCGATGCGGTGGATGCATGGTTCGAGTCTTGTAATGACACGCTGATTTCGTCCGACTGGATTTTGACGGAGTTCGCCAGCGCGTTGTCACTCAAGGTGCGGCGCGGGGAAATCGAGCCAAGGCAGGCGCAAGCGGCCTGGAAGGATTTTGAAGGTTTCTGCCAATCCGGTTTGCGGCTTGTCCCGGTGAGCAGACAGGCTTTCGGGCAAGCCGCACAGCTTGTCCGCAATGTGTCCAGCGGCCTGCGTTCCGGCGACTCGCTGCATCTGGCGATGGCGATTGAGGTTGGAGCAGCCAGCATAGCTACCGCAGATGCAATTCTGGCGAAAAATGCAATGCAGATGGGACTGGCTGTAAACCGGTTTTGAAGGCTGGGAAAAATTCTGCCATGCGCCTGATTCAACGTTTTCTCTACGCACTGTTCGCTTTGCTGCTGCTCGCCGCGTGCGACCGTGCGCCGACGCTGACCAAGCTCGGCGCAAACGACGTGATCCTCGCCTTTGGCGACAGCCTGACTTACGGCACCGGCGCCGAACCCCGCGAAGCCTACCCGGCGCAGCTGGTCGGCTTGACACAGCGCGCAGTCGTCAACGCAGGCGTGCCGGGCGAGACGACGGCGGAAGGCTTGCAGCGTCTGCCCGCGCTGCTGGACGAGCATCACCCGAAGCTGGTGCTGCTGTGCCTGGGGGGCAACGACATGCTGCGGCGGCTGCCCGAAGCCGAAACCGAAAGCAATCTGCGCCTGATGCTGCAGACGCTGCGCGCGAGCGGCATCCAGGTGGTGCTGATCGGCGTGCCCGAGCCGAAGCTGTTCGGCGGCGCGCCGGATTTTTACGAACGACTCGCCGATGAATTCGCTTTGCCCTACGACGGCGATATTCTCAATACCGTGATGAAAGACAACGCACTCAAATCCGACCCGATCCACCCCAACGCCGCCGGCTACGAGGCGATTGCCCGGCAGCTTGCCGACTTGCTGAAAGAATCTGGCGCCCTATGAATGCCCTGCTCGCCCTGTCGCGTGCGATCGACGCGCTCACCGAACGCATCGGCCGCCTCGTCATCTGGCTGGTGCTGGTCGCCACGCTGGTCTCGGCGGGCAATGCGCTGGCGCGCTGGGCGCTCGGCGCAAGCTCGAACGCCTGGCTGGAAATCCAGTGGTACCTGTTCGGCGCGGTTTTTCTGCTGGCGGCGGGTTACACGCTGAAGCACAACGGCCATGTGCGGATCGATATTTTCTACGGGCGGCTGGGGGCCAAAGGCCAGGCGCTGATCGACCTGATCGGCGGGCTGCTATTCCTGCTGCCGATGGCAGGTCTGCTGGCCTGGCTGGCGTGGCCGATGTTCATGGATGCCTGGACCACGCAGGAGATGTCACCCGACTCAGGTGGCCTGCTGCGCTGGCCGGTGAAGCTGCTGCTGCCGGTGGGCTTCGGCCTGCTGGCGCTGCAGGGCGTGGCCGAAATCATCAAGCGCATCGGCGTCTTGACCGGCACGCTGGTACTGGAACCCGAAGCGCCGGTGGAAGAAGTCTGATGGAAAGCATCGCGCCCTTCATGTTCCTCGGCCTGGTGGTGTTTTTGCTGCTGGGCTATCCGGTGGCGTTCGCGCTTGCCGCCAACGGCCTGCTGTTCGCCGGAATTGGCCTCGCCAGCGGGGTGATCGATTTCTCGCTGATGCAGGCGCTGCCCGAGCGCGTCTACGGCATCGTCGCCAACCCGACGCTGCTGGCGATTCCCTTCTTCGCGCTGATGGGGCTGATTCTCGAACGCTCGGGCATGGCCGAAGACCTGCTCGACACCATCGGCCAGCTGTTCGGCTCGATGAAGGGCGGACTGGCCTACGCGGTGATTTTCGTCGGCGCGCTGCTCGCCGCCACCACCGGCGTGGTCGCAGCGTCGGTGATCGCGATGGGGCTGATTTCGCTGCCGGTGATGCTGCGCTACGGCTACGACAAGCGGCTGGCCTCCGGGGTCATCGCCGCGTCCGGCACGCTGGCGCAAATCATTCCGCCCTCGCTGGTGCTGATCGTGCTGGCAGACCAACTGGGCGCGTCGGTCGGCGACATGTACATGGGCGCGCTGTTGCCCGGCCTCGGGCTGGTCGGCCTGTATGTGCTCTATGTATTCGTGCTCACGCTGGTCCGCCCTGCGGCCGCGCCGGCGATGCCTGCCAGCGCGCGCACCCTGCATGGATCGGCGCTGCTGCTAAGGGTGCTGACCACCCTGGTGCCGCCACTGGTGCTGATCTTTCTGGTGCTCGGCACCATCTTCCTCGGCATCGCCACCCCCACCGAAGGCGGCGCGATGAGCGCGGCGGGCGCGCTGCTGCTGGCGCTGGCGCGCGGCCGGCTGACGCGGCTGCAACTGACGCAGGCAGTCGACAGCACGACCAAGCTCACCACCTTCGTCATTTTCATCCTCATCGGCTCGACGATTTTCACCCTGGCATTCCGCGGTCTGAACGGCGACCTCTGGGTCGAGCACCTGTTCAACCAGCTACCCGGCGGCGTGCTCGGCTTCCTCATCGTGGTCAACCTGATGGTGTTCGTGCTGGCGTTCTTTCTCGACTTTTTCGAGATCGCCTTCATCGCCGTGCCGCTGCTGGCCCCGGTCGCCGCCAAGCTTGGCATCGACCCGATCTGGTTCGGTGTGATGCTCGCGGTCAACATGCAGACCGCGTTCATGCACCCGCCGTTCGGCTTTGCGCTGTTTTACCTGAAGAGCGTGGCGCCCAAGTCCATCCGCACCAGCGATATCTACTGGGGGGCAATTCCGTTCCTGCTGATTCAACTGTTCATGGTGGCGATGGTGCTTGCCTTCCCGTCCATCGTGCTGGTCGACCCGCCGCCGGATGCCAGCAGCGTCACCGAAATTCCGATCGAGGTCGATCCGGCGGCAGGCTACCTGCCTGCAGAATGGCGCTGAACTGAGGTACAATACCCGACCTTTTTACTCGGGAATTATCATGGCCGAACTCATCATCGAAGACCTCGTCGTCGGCACCGGCGACACCGCAACCGCAGGCCAGACCGTGGTTGTGCATTACACCGGCTGGCTCACCAACGGCACCAAGTTCGACTCCAGCGTCGACCGCAACGACCCATTCGACTTCAAGCTCGGCATGGGCCGCGTCATCGCCGGCTGGGATCAGGGCGTAGCCGGCATGCAGGTCGGTGGCAAGCGCAAGCTCACCATCCCGCCGGAACTGGGCTACGGCGAGCGCGGCGCGGGTGGCGTGATCCCCGGCAACGCAACCCTGGTGTTCGACGTGGAACTGCTGGCCGTACGCTAAGTCGAAACAACGACTGAAAGCTTCACAAGGCGGACAGGAGGCCAGGCTGGAATACCCTGCCTGGCCTCCTGTCTTTCCTGATCCGCCTCACCGGTAAAATCGCCTCATGACACCCGCTCTGTTCTCCCACCGCAAACACTGGGCCGCCCGCTTCGGCACCGCGCCCTTCCTGCCGATGTCGCGCGCCGAAATGACCGCGCTCGGCTGGGATGCGTGCGACATCATTCTGGTGACGGGCGACGCCTATATCGACCATCCGAGCTTCGGCATGGCGCTGGTCGGGCGGCTGCTGGAAGCGCAGGGCTATCGCGTCGGCATCATCGCGCAGCCCGACTGGCATTCGGCCGAAGCTTTCCGCGCGTTGGGCCAGCCGACGCTGTATTTCGGCGTGACGGCGGGCAACATGGATTCGATGGTCAACCGCTACACCTCCGACCGCAAATCCCGCTCCGACGATGCTTATACCCCGCACGGCGCGCCCAACAAGCGTCCTGACCGCGCGGTCACGGTCTACGCGCAGCGCTGCCGCGAGGCCTATCCCGGCACCCCGGTCATCATCGGTTCGATTGAGGCGAGCCTGCGCCGCATCGCGCACTACGATTACTGGTCCGACACGGTGCGCCGCTCGGTGCTGCCGGACTCCAAGGCCGACCTGCTGATTTTCGGCAACGCCGAGCGCGCGCTGCTGGAGGTCACCGAACGCCTGGCCAAGGGCGAGAAAATCGCCGACATTCGCGACATTCGCGGCACCGGCTTCATGGTGGGACGCGAGTGGAAACCGGCCGACAACTGGCTCGAAGTCCCCTCGACCGAACTCGACACGCCGGGCGCCATCGACGCCCACGTCGATCCTTACGCCATGCAACCCAGCACGCCTGCGCCGCAAACACCCGAAGGCACGGCACCGGTGCGCATCATTCCGCGCGCAGCGCGACTCGCCGCCAAGCAGGAAATGCGCGAGCGCACCGTGATCCGCCTGCCCGATTACGATCAGGTCAAGAATAACCCGTCGTTCTACGCGCACGCCTCGCGCGTGCTGCACCTCGAATCGAATCCGGGCAACGCCCGCGCGCTGCGGCAGGCGCACGGCGAACGCGACGTCTGGCTCAATCCGCCGCCGATTCCGCTATCGACCCCCGACATGGACGGCGTCTACGACCTGCCCTACGCGCGCGCGCCGCACCCGAGCTACGGCGACGCCAAGATTCCGGCGTGGGAAATGATCCGCTTCTCGGTCAACATCATGCGCGGCTGCTTCGGCGGCTGCACCTTCTGCTCGATCACCGAGCACGAAGGCCGCATCATCCAGAGCCGCTCGGAAGATTCGGTGATCAAGGAAATCGAGGCAATCCGCGACAAAACGCCCGGCTTCACCGGCGTCATTTCCGACCTCGGCGGCCCCACCGCCAACATGTACCGCATGGCCTGCAAATCGGAGACCATCGAGAAGGCCTGTCGCCGCCTCTCCTGCGTGTTCCCCGACATCTGCGACAACCTCAACACCGATCACACCCCGCTGATCAGCATGTACCGCCGCGCCCGCACCCTGCCGGGGATCAAGAAAGTCCTGATCAGTTCGGGGCTGCGCTACGACCTCGCGGTGCGCTCCCCGGAATACATCAAGGAACTGGTGCAGCACCACGTCGGCGGGTATCTGAAGATCGCCCCCGAGCACACCGAGTCCGGCCCGCTCAACAAAATGATGAAGCCCGGCATGGGCGCCTACGACCGGTTCAAGGAGTTGTTCGAAGCCGCCTCGCGCTCGGTCGGCAAGAAGCAGTACCTGATCCCCTACTTCATCGCTGCCCACCCGGGCACCACGCTGGAAGACATGCTGAATCTGGCGCTGTGGCTCAAAAAGCACGACTTCCGCCTGGATCAGGTGCAGACCTTTTTGCCGACGCCGATGGCGCTGGCGACGACCATGTACCACACCGAAAAGAATCCGCTGAAGAAAGTGCTGGGCGGCAAGGGCGAGTCGGTCGAAGTCGTGAAACAGGGCCGCATCCGCCGCCTGCACAAGGCCTTTCTGCGGTATCACGACGCCGAAAACTGGCCGATGCTGCGCGAGGCGCTGAAGGAAATGGGGCGCGAGGACTTGATCGGCAATAGCAAGAAACACCTGATCCCGCTGTTCCAGCCCGCCGGCACCGGCAAGCGCCCCGAAGGCGCGCGCATCCTGCGCGATGTGCCGGTCAAGGGCGAGCCGCGCGTCGCGCCGCCCGCCTCGCGCGGACGCCCGCCGCAGGTGCCCAAGCATCCCCTGAGCCAGCGTCGTGGCGGCGGCAAGAGTCGCCCATGAGCGAGCGCGACATTCTTCACGCCAAGCTCACGCTCGAAACCGCCCAGCTGGCCTGGCCGGAGCTTGAACGCCACTTCGCGCGTGGCGACGTCGTCAAGGTCGCAACAGGTGTCGACCTGATCGATGCGGCGCTGCTGATCGCCGAAAACAACGCCGCCGAAGCGCAGGCCTGGCTGGCCGACGGCCGTATCGCCCGCGCTGAAATGAGCGACGCCGAAGACTGGCACGCGCGCCAGCCGCAGTTCTGGGCTGTGGTGGTTGCGCCGTGGGTGCTGGTGCAGGAAGTCCCACCCAAGCTCGACGCATGACCGATAAAAAAGCCCGCAAATGCGGGCTTTTTTATCGGCCTTAAAACTCAGGCCGCCAGGCTGTCCTTGACCCGCAGCAGGCGCGCATGCGCTTCGGCTGCAACCTCGTTGACGGCGGGATTGCCGACCAGCTTGACCATGATGCCGGGATCGAGAAACGCCACGGTCACGCCGCCGCCGGCGTCTTCCCGCACGACCACATTGCAGGGCAGCAGCAAGCCGACATCGGGCTCGGCAGAAATGGCCTGGTGCGCCAGCGGTGGATTGCAGGCGCCGAGGATGCGATAGGGGCGGCCATCGACGTTGAGCTTGGCCTTCATCGTGGCCTGGATGTCGATATCGGTCAGCACGCCAAAGCCTTCGGTTTTCAATGCGGCGACGACTTTCTCGACGGCTGCGTC
>NCCT01000123.1 GCA_002279795.1 Hydrogenophilales bacterium 12-61-10 | reverse complement strand
ACGACAGCCGCACCCGAAAGGCGGCCCGCTGATGGAAGCCCTGCTCGCCCTCGTCATCGGCGTGCTCACCGCCAGCGGCGTGTTCCTCGCGCTGCGTGGCCAGACTTTTCCCGTGGTGCTGGGACTCACGCTGTTGTCCTATGCGGTGAACCTGTTCCTGTTCGTCATGGGCCGGCTCGCCATCGGCGTGCCGCCGGTCATTTCCAACGCCGCTGTCTACACCGACCCGCTGCCGCAGGCATTGGTGCTCACCGCCATCGTCATCAGTTTCGGCATGACGGCGTTCGTCATCGTGCTGGCACTCAAGGCACGCGCCGAACTCGGCAACGACCACGTTGACGGCGTCCACGCAGACGAGGCCGACCCACGATGAATGGCCTGATGACGCACTTGCCTATCCTGCCGGTTCTGCTGCCGCTGGTTGCCGGCATTCTGCTGCTCGCTCTGCGCAATGCACCGATCAGCCTGCAGCGCGGCATCAGCTTCGCCGCGACGCTGGCGCTGGTGCCGCTGGCGCTCGCCCTGCTGGCCAGTGCTGCAGACGACACCCATCTCGTGTACAAGCTCGGCAACTGGGACGCGCCGTTCGGCATCGTACTGGTGGCCGACCGTCTCGCCGCGTGGATGCTGATGGCGACGGCGCTGGTCGCGGTGTTCGCGCTGCTGCATGCATTGCGCGGAAGCGATACCCACGGTCGCCATTTCCACGTGCTGTTCCAGTTGCAACTGTTTGGCCTGAACGGCGCTTTTCTGACCGGCGACCTGTTCAACCTGTTCGTGTTTTTCGAGGTCCTCCTGCTCGCTTCCTACGGCCTGCTGCTGCACGGCGGCGGCCGCCTGCGAGTCAAGGCCGGGCTGCATTTCGTGGTCATCAACCTGGTCGGCTCGACGCTGTTCCTGTTCGCCGTCGGCACGCTGTACGGGGTCACCGGCACGCTCAACATGGCCGACCTCGCGGTCAGACTGGCGCACACCACGCCCGCTAACCTCGCCCTGATCGAAACGGCTGGCCTGCTGCTGTTCAGCGTGTTCGCACTCAAGGCCGCCGTGTTGCCGCTTTACCTGTGGCTGCCCGCCGCCTACGCGAATACCAGCGCGCCGGTTTCCGCGCTGTTCGCCATCATGACCAAGGTCGGCGCCTACAGCATCCTGCGCGTTTACAGCCTGATGTTTGGTGACGATGCCGGGGCGGTCGCGAATCTGCTCGACGCCTGGCTGGCGCCGCTCGCGCTGGCCACGCTGGCGCTCGGCATGCTCGGCGTGGTGGCCAGCACCGCACTGCGGCAACAGGCTGCCTATATGGTGGTGGCCTCGATCGGCACGCTGCTGCTGGCGTTTGGCCTCGGCACCCGCGATGCCCTCGCCGCCGGCCTGTATTACCTGCCGCACTCCGTTTTCGCGGCGGCCGCGCTGTTTCTGCTGGCTGACTCGATCAGCCGGGCACGCAGCGCATACGCCGATCGTTTCGAACCCGGCTTCGTCATGCCGGGCGCACGCGTGCTGGGCGGACTGTTTTTCGTCATTGCCGTGGCCATCGCCGGACTGCCGCCGCTGTCGGGCTTTCTCGGCAAGTTCATGCTGCTGAAAGCAGCGCTGGCGTCGCCGCTGCTGCCGTGGGTGTGGGGCGTGGTGCTCGTAACCGGTTTTCTCGCCATGATCGCGCTTGCCCGCAGCGGCAGCGTGCTGTTCTACAACACGCACGGCAGACACGATTCTCCGCATCCGACGGCACACAGTGAACCGGCGTCGCCTGGGGCATCCGACGATTCCGGGGCGGTCACGCCGACCGCCACCGCACTGGCACCCGTCGCCGGGCTGCTGCTCTTGCTCATCGGCATGGTGGTCTGGGCGGGACCGCTATCGGATTACGCCCGTGACACGGCGGCGCAATTGCTGCAACCACGGGTTTACATCGAAGCCGTACTGGGGGCTGCGCCATGAGACGCCTGCTGCCGCACCCCCTGTTGAGCCTTGTTCTCGCCGGCTTGTGGCTATTGCTGGTGAACCAGCTGTCCGCCGGACACCTGGTGCTGGGCGCCCTGCTCGGCTGGCTGATTCCTCTCGCCACCTCGCGCTTCTGGCCGGAACAGACCCGCATCCGCCACCCGCTCATCCTGCTGCGCTATCTGGGCATCCTGGTCATCGATATCGTGCGCGGCAGCTTTCATGTCGCCCATCTGATCCTGCGGAACCCCGGGCACCTGCGCCCGGCGTTCGTGCCGGTGCCACTGGCGCTCAAAACCGATCTCGCCATCAGCCTGCTGGCCAACACCATTTCACTGACGCCGGGCACGGTGTCGGCGCGATTGAGCGCGGACCGGCGCACCCTGATCGTCCACACGCTGGACACCGGCGACGCCGACGCGCTGGTCGCCGAAATCAAGCAGCGCTACGAAGCCCCTCTGCGGCAGATTTTTGAAGAAGGATCCGAATGATGCTGAACATCGTCATCCCGGTCGCCTATGTGTTGGTCAGCCTGGCTTTTTTAATGAGTTTCTGGCGGCTGCTGAAAGGCCCGGACGCGCCCGACCGCATCCTCGCGCTCGACACGCTGTACGTGAACACCATCGCGCTCTTGGTGCTGCTCGGCATCGATCTCGGCAGCGCGATCTATTTCGAGGCCGCTTTGCTGATCGCCATGATGGGCTTCGTCGGCACGGTGGCGTTGTGCAAATATCTGCTGCGCGGCGACATCATCGAGTGAGGCCATGACGACCCTGATCGACATTCTGCTTTCGCTGCTGATTCTCACCGGCGCGACCTTCACCTTCATCGGCTCGCTCGGTCTGGCACGGCTGCGCGACTTCTATACCCGCCTGCACGGCCCCACCAAAGCCACCACGCTGGGGGTCGGTTGCCTGCTGATCGCCTCAGCGGTGTTTTTCAGCGTGCGCGATGAAGGCGCCAGCCTGCACGAAGTGCTGGTTACCCTGTTTCTGTTCATCACCGCGCCGGTGAGCGCGCATTTGCTGGCCAAGGCCGCGCTGCACCTGAAGGTCCAGTCGCTCGCCCCGACCCCGCCGCCCGACAGCGACAAGCCATCGAATCCGGCCGATTAAGCCGCTTTAGAGCGTCTGCACGAACGCCAGCACTTCGGCCGCATGGCCTGGCGCCTTCAGGCCACGCCAGCTTTTCACCAGTTTGCCCTCCGCATCGAACACAAAGGTGCTGCGCTCGACGCCGCGCACCTGCTTGCCGTACATATTCTTCAGCTTCATCACGCCGAACAGTTCGCAGGCCTTTTCTTCGGTGTCGGCCAATAGCTCGAACGGGAACTCGAACTTGGCCTTGAAGCCTTCGTGCGACGTCAACGTGTCGCGCGAGACACCGACGACGGTGGTGTTGGCCTTGCCGAAGTCGGCGAACAGATCGCGGAACTCCTGGCCTTCCAGCGTGCAGCCCGGGGTGTCGTCCTTGGGATAGAAAAACACGACGACATTCTTGCCGCGAAGTTCGGACAGCCTGAACGTGCTGTTGCTGGTGGCGGGCAGTTCAAAGTCGGAGATGACGGGATCGCTCATGGTTCGCCTTTCTGGGCAATTAACGGGTGGAAGATTTGAGCAGCACGACGGCTGCGCCTGCGCCGCCATCGACGGTGCGCGCCTGGCAGAACGCGAGCACTTCCTCGCGCTGCATCAGCCAGTGGCGCACCTTGTTTTTGAGCACCGGCAGACGGTTTTTCGAGCCGTGTCCCTTGCCGTGGATGACGCGCACGCAGCGCCGGTCTTCGAGCATGCAGCGGTTGAGAAACGCCGCCAGCGCCACGCGCGCCGCGTCGCCGCCGAGGCCATGCAGGTCGAGTTCGCCCTGGATGACCCAGCCGCCGCGCCGCAGTTTGCGCATCGCGGCAGAGGAAATGCCGGGGCGCGCAAAAAACAGTTCCTCGCCGGTGGCAACGGCGGCATCCCAGTCCCACGGGTCGGCCAGCGCATCGACCAGCACCTGCGCTTCGTCGGCCAGCCGTTGCCGGGCAACGGGCTTGGGGCGCCGCTGCGACAGTTGCGCCCGATTACTGGGCGGCAGCGGAATCACGTCGGCGACGGCGCGCCGGAACAGCAGCGTGCCGTCGACGGGTTGTTTCGGTTGGGGTGGGGTGGCTGGCGGCGCCGGCTCAGGTACCGCTGGCTTCTGCTCGCGCAGCGTGCGGCGCACACGCACCAGCGCCTCGAACGCGGTGGCGGCAAGCGGGCTGTTGCTGGCGCGCTTCATTCCCCAACACCCGCAGATGCCGCGCGGCGATCAGGCCTTGCCGAGCGCGTCGAGGTAGCGCTCGGCGTCGAGCGCAGCCATGCAGCCGGTGCCGGCGCTGGTGACGGCCTGGCGGTAGATATGGTCCTGCACGTCGCCGGCCGCGAACACACCTTCGATATTGGTGGCGGTGGCGTTGCCCTTGTTACCGCTCTGGGTGACGATGTAGCCGCCTTCCAGGGTGAGCTGGCCTTCAAAAATCGCAGTATTCGGCTTGTGGCCGATGGCGATGAAAACGCCGGTGAGCGCAAGATCCTTGGTCGCGCCGTCATCCTTGGTGCTTGTGCCCTTCAGGGTGCTCTTGATGCGCATGCCGGTGACGATGCGCATGCCGGTGACGCCGGTCTTGTCGCCCAGCACTTCGTCCAGCGTATGGTCGAGTTCGAGCGTGATCTTGCCTTCCTTGACCTTCTCCATCAGTTGGTCGACGAGGATTTTCTCCGACTTGAAGGTGTCGCGGCGGTGCACCAGCGTGACGTGTTTTGCGATGTTGGCCAAATACAGCGCCTCTTCGACCGCGGTGTTGCCGCCGCCGATGACCGCCACATCCTGGTTCTTGTAAAAAAAGCCGTCACAGGTGGCGCAGCCCGACACGCCCTTGCCCATGAACGCCTGCTCGGACGGCAGGCCGAGGTACATGGCCGACGCGCCGGTGGCGATGATGAGCGCATCGCAGGTGTAGGTGCCGGAATCGCCGATCAGGGTGAAGGGCTTCTCGGTCAGCTTCGCGGTGTGGATCTGGTCGAAAATGATTTCGGTGTTGAAGCGCTTGGCATGACGCTCAAAACGATCCATCAGCTCGGGGCCCTGCACGCCGTCGACATCGGCCGGCCAGTTGTCGACTTCGGTGGTGGTCATCAGCTGGCCACCCTGCTGCATGCCGGTGATGACGACGGGAGACAAATTGGCGCGCGCGGCATAAACAGCGGCGGAGTAACCGGCAGGGCCGGAGCCCAGAATGATGAGTTTGTGGTGTGCTGTGCTCATGGGAGATTCTCGGGTGGAGTGACGAAAGCAGCCTATTCTAACCAATCTTGAAGACGGCATTTCCATGCTGCCTGTCCGGGTTGCCTGCCCGACGGGCCTGCCCCGTTTATAATCGGGACCACATTTGGCCGTTTCAAGACCCCCCGTATCCATGGCGCGTCCCGCACC
>NCCT01000122.1 GCA_002279795.1 Hydrogenophilales bacterium 12-61-10 | reverse complement strand
GCCGGGCGTGATCGCGACGCGCTCGTTGAGGATGAAACGGTTCTGGCCGTAGAAGGCGACCCCTTGTGCTTCCTGGGTGTCGTCGGTGGTCAGGTCGCCTGAACGCGCGTTGGGGTCGGTCTTGGAGCGGAGCTTCGTGTTGTTCAGCTTGTCGCTGTGCAGGCGGATGCCGATCTCGGCTTCATTCTTGATGCCAAAGCTATCGTGGTTGATGTTCAGGCGGCTGTCCATGCCCATCATTTCGAAGGTGCGATTGTTGCCGTTCATGCAGTAGGCGCTGCCGTCGCAGGGGACGAAAGTGGTGCCATTGGCGCTGCGGGCTTGCACCTCCCTGCGCCAGTAATCGCGCGTCAACTGGCTCCAGTACAGCAGGGTCTTGAGCTTCACGGAGTCATTGATCGCCAATTCGTGGTTGATGTCGAACGACTTGCGATCCGTCAGGAAATAATCGTTCGGCGCCGGGTTCTTGGTCGGGTCGTTCTTGTATTCATTTGGCCGCAAGCCGACGTACGAGGTGTTGATTTCATTATCATAGTAGGTGAGTTTTGCGCCGATCCATTGATTGTCTCCAATCGCCATGCCGCCCTTAATCACGGCATCGCTCAAGTCAAAGGCGTTATTGCGAAAACCATCGCCTTGCGATTTGACCAGGCTGATGCCGCCAATCGCGTTGCCCGATGAAGACGAACCGCCCGCATCGAGCCCGATCAGCCCGTAACCATGGGAGCCTGCTTTGGCCGTAACTGTTGCGCCTTTTTCAGGATCCTTGGTGATGTAATTGATCACGCCGCCGATCGTCGTCGGCCCGTAACGCAAGCCTGCCGCGCCTTTCAGGACTTCAATGCTTTGCATGCGCTCGATGCGGGGGCTGTAATAGGATTCGTTCGCCAGGAATAGGCCTGGCGCAACAGGCACGCCGTCTTCCAGCACGAGCAATTTCTGGCTGCGGTTGGGGTTGAGGCCGCGCATGCCGATGTTGGGGATGAAACCGTAGCCTTCTTCCTCGCGCACCACGATGCCCGGGACGGATTTCAGCGCATCCTGGGTCGAAAGCGGCTGCGTCAGCGCCAGTTCTTCCTGGGTGATGATCGCGACCGAGCCGGGCAGCTTGGCAATGGCCTCCCCGCCTTCGCCGACCACATCGATGCGCGGCAGCTCAAGGTCCGCGGCCAGCACCTGAGCCGGAAAACTCAGGGCGAGCGCCACAGCCAGGGCCAGTTTTGTTTTGGGAATGGCCTTCGTTGCGCCATGTTGCTTGATGCTGCGGGTGATGCTGTTCATTCAATGCTCCTTGCGTCAGATGAATCTGGCTGGCTTGACGCAAGGCATGCGGCTGGCTGGCTGGCGGGTTGAAAGTGGACGGCCTGCGTCCGATGGGTGAAACCTTATTGGGTGCGTGGGTCGGTGACGAATCCCAGTTTGCTGAGTCCGGCATGCGCGGCGTCGGCCATGATCTGCGCGACGTGCTTGTAGGCGAGTTCGCCGTCGGCGCGGAGGTGAATTTCCGGCTGCGGCGACCGTTGCGCGGCGGCGTCCATGCGTGCCTGCCAGGCGGCGGCGTCGACGGCTTCGGCGTTCCAGTACACCGAGCCGTCGGCCTTGATCGAGAGGTTGATGGTCTCCGGCTTCACCTCGTTCGGCTGGCTCGACGCCTGCGGCAGGTCGACCTTGACCGCGTGCGTCATCAAGGGCGCGGTGATGATGAAAATGACCAGCAGGACCAGCATCACGTCGATCAGCGGGATCATGTTGATCTCCGCATTGTCGCCGTCGCCGCCGTCGTTCGTGAGTCCGCCGAAGGCCATTACGCGCTCCTGGCGACGGGCGCGGTGTAAACCTGCGCGGCGTCCTTCTCGATGCGGGTGTTGTTGCGTACGCCGGTCGACATGAAGGCGAACAGGTCGTGCGCAAAGCCGTCGACCTCGGACAGCATCTGGCGGCGGGCGCGGTTGAAGAAGTTGTAGGCGAGCACGGCGGGGATGGCGACAGCCAGACCCAGCGCGGTCATGATCAGCGCCTCGCCTACCGGGCCGGCCACTTGATCGAGGCTGCCGGAGCCGCTCATGCCAATGTTGACCAGCGCGTGGTAGATGCCCCACACCGTGCCGAACAGGCCGACGAAGGGCGCAGAGGAGGCGATCGACGCCAGCATGGTGTGGCCGTATTCGAGGCGTGCGGTGTCCTGGTTGATCGCGCGGCGCAGTGCGCGGGTGAGGAATTCGTCTTCCGATCCTGATTCGATCAGGCGCGCACCGGTGCGGTTGCGGAACTGCTCGGCGGCCTTGAGCCCGTGGTGGGCAAGGTGCGAGAACGGATCGTTGACGCCGCACTTGTTCAGGTAATCGCCGACGGCGCCCAGACCCGGCGCGTCCCAGAAGCGCGCCAGGAAGGCCTGGGCATGCTTCTTCATGCGCCAGTTGGCGAGGCTCTTGGAAACGATCAGATACCAGGTGATGACCGACATCGCCAGCAGCACGACGAGCAGGAAATGCGCGAGGCCGTCGGCCTGGGCGATAAAGTGGGCCAGGCCCAGTTGGGTTGGATTTGCCATGACTTAACTCCTGAGGGTGAACTGAATCGGTACGATGACCCACGCGGCCACCGGCATGCCGCCCTGGCGGGCGGGCTCGAATTTCCAGCTTGATTGCACGGTTTCGATCGCGGACCGGTCGAGGCGCGGATAGCCGCTGCTCTTCGCTACCTCCAGCTGGGCCACGCTGCCGTCCGGATTGACCAGAATGTTGAGACGAACGGTGCCCTCCTCGCCCAGCCGCCGTGATAGATGGGGATAGGGCGGCTTGGGGTTGGCCAGGTAATTCGCCGGCTGCGGTGGGGTGGACGGCGGCGATGCGGACGGCGCGGATTTGGCGGCTTCCGCCGCCGCCGGCGGCGGCAATACTTCCGGCACGGGTTTGGGCACAGGTGTTGACTTGGGTGCTTCGACCTCGGGCTGCGATATAGGGGCCAGCGTCGATTTGGCGGCCAAAATGGGTGGCGGTGGCAGCGGCTTGACCACCGGCTTGGGCGGCTGTAGTTTGGGTTGCCGCTTAGGTTGCGGCTGCGGTTCTTCTACCTCGGGCTCGATCAGGCTCACCATCAGGGGACGCGGCGGTGTGATTGGCTCGGTCGTGTCGGGCGCGAGCAATAGCAGACCAAGCAGCGCCGCGTGCGCGAACGCCACCCCGACGAGCGCGGCAGGCGAAATGCGCGAGTGCTGGAACATCGATGATGCTGGGCGCGACGGTCCAACCCTGAGATCAGGTTTCATGGCAAATGTGGCGGAAAGCGAAGCGGTCATCCCAGACGTGTCCGGTTCAAGTATCAAACAAGGTTGGCTGGGATTCGTACCATCAGGTGTACGAAGTCCGTGGCTGGCAGGGGTGTTTTAGGCCGCTCAGACGGAAGAGGTCAGGCAAACCAGAAACCATGAAAATGATAATGGTTCTTATTATCTGTGTCAATGGGGCGCGGGGGGTAGGTAGCAGCTGTGACGAGCGCACGCACCGGCAGGTGCGAGTGATTTCCCCCTTAGCGAGACCTGCTATCGCTACCCATTGTTTCCACCGCGAATGCTAATGTTTCCCTTTTCTTCGGTTTTTCCACATGAGAAAACCCGTAATAAATAGAACCATCGGCGCCAAGCCAACGATGACCTGCAAGATACGGGTAGGTGTTCCGCCGATTGCACCGATATGTATCGGGTAAAGCACATTGTTGATGCGCGTGCCGAGAGCTGCGTTCAGGGTGCTTTCTACTTGCAAAACCCTGCCCGTCTGTTGATCCAGATAGATGAAGTTCCTCCCGTTTGGATGGGATTCTTGCGCGAGTTTTTTGCGTACCACCCAAGGTGCCCGCAGTGAGCGGGGGAAATTGATCCAAGTAGTGGCAGCCGCGGGCAGGATTTGATCGGCTTGCTGTAACAGCACATCGAGCGAAGGCGTCGGCATCCCTGACCGAAGCGGCCCGGAAAGAGGCGGAGCAGCGCGCGCCGGACTTTGAGTTGCGGAGTTGATGAGACCGGCAACGCTTTTATTGAACACCAGAGAGACACCGGTTAAGGCTGTGATCAGAAGAAAGAGGGCCGCATAGATGCCCGATGCGCGATGCAAATCGAAATTTACCCTTTTCCAGTGGGCGGACCACTGGACCTTGAAGCTTTGCGAAATCTTTCCGTTTCGCGGCCACCACAAAACCAGCCCTGTGACACACAGGCCGATCAGCAGCAAACCGCCGACACCGAGCGCCGTTTCACCGGCCTCGCCGCTCAGGAGTTCGGTGTGCAGCTGCGAGATCCACCCGATTGCGGAATCTTCCTGTCGGTGTGAGCCGAGGATCCTGCCGCTGTAGGGGTCCACATAGACGAACAGGCCATGCGTATTGTTCATCTTGACCAGATAGGTCTGCTGCGGCGTGCGCGGCATGCGGATGGCAAAGGGGCTGTCTTCAGGATACGCATGCTGCACCGTCTGCAGCATCTGGTGTAAAGCCACCCGCTCGCCTTGTGCAGCGGTGACGAGCAGTTCCGGATAGGTAAACTCTTCGATCTCTTCCCGGAACACCAGCAGGCTGCCGCTCAGGCCGCTCAGCACCAGCAGCAGGCCGATGAGCAGCCCGGTGTAGAGGTGCAGCTTGAATACGAATCGACGTGCCGTCATGACAACTGGCGCGCGAAGGCGCGGTTTCGCGTGCGGAACGGAGTATTGC
>NCCT01000025.1 GCA_002279795.1 Hydrogenophilales bacterium 12-61-10 | reverse complement strand
CGACATGCCCATTGCCACCACGCCGGGGAACTGCGAGCCAAACAGCGGCGGCACCGCACGCAGAATCGCGTAGAACGGGGTGAAGTACCACAACGGCGCAATGTGCTCAGGCGTCTTCAGCGGATCGGCCGGAACGAAGTTGGCTGCTTCAAGGAAGTAGCCGCCCATTTCCGGCGCGAAGAACAGGATCGCCGAGAACACCATCAGGAAGACGATCACGCCCACGATGTCCTTCACCGTGTAGTACGGGTGGAAAGGAATGCCATCCAGCGGAATGTGGGTGACCGGATCCTTGTGCTTCTTGATATCGACGCCATCGGGATTGTTGGAGCCGACTTCGTGCAGCGCAACCAGGTGCACCACCACCAGGCCCAGCAATACGAGCGGCAGAGCGATGACGTGGAAAGCGAAGAAGCGGTTCAGCGTCGCGTCGCCGATCACGTAGTCGCCGCGAATCCAGATCGACAGGTCTTCACCGATGAAGGGTACGGCAGCGAACAGGTTCACGATCACCTGAGCGCCCCAGTACGACATCTGGCCCCACGGCAGCAGGTAGCCGAGGAAAGCTTCGGCCATCAGCGCCAGATAGATCATCACGCCGAAAATCCAGATCAGTTCACGCGGCTTGCGGTAAGAGCCGTACATCAGGCCGCGGAACATGTGCAGATACACTCTGCGTCCGGCTTGTAGTTCATGGTCAGGAAAATGCCGGTGACGATCTGCAGCACCAGCACCAGCAGCGCCAGCGAGCCGAAGAAATACCAGAAGTTGAAGTTTTTGGGTGCGTAATACTCGGACAGGTGCGCCTTGTACGTTGCGGTGAGCGGGAATCGGTCATCGACCCAACCCATCATTTTTTGCAGGGCAGACATTCTTTAGGCTCCTTTTGCGTCCACACCGATCAGCAGTTTGGCGTCGCTGAGGTATTGATGAGGCGGAATGACCAGATTGGTCGGGGCGGGGACATTCTTGAAGACGCGTGCGGCAAGGTCAAAACGCGAGCCATGGCAGGGGCAGAAGAAGCCGCCCGGCCAGTCTCCGCCCAGATCGGCAGCGCCTACTTCCGGACGGAAGGTCGGCGAACACCCCAGGTGCGTGCAAATACCCACCGCCACCAGGTATTCCGGCTTGATCGAGCGGGTGGAATTGGTGCAATAGGCCGGCTGTTGCGGCTGCTCGCTTTTCGGATCGGTCAGCATGCCATCGATCGTGGGCAGCTTGGCGAGCATTTCCTTGGTGCGATTGACGATCCACACCGGCTTGCCACGCCACTCGACCGTCAGCAGCATGCCCGGCTCAACCTTGCTGATATCCACCTCGACCGGCGCGCCTGCAGCCTTGGCACGCTGGCTCGGCTGCATGCTGAGCACCATGGGGATAACGACAGCAGCAGCAGCAACACCGCCGACTGCACTGGTTGCGGCAATCAGAAATTTGCGTTTACTGGGGTTCATTTTGTGTCCATCAACTTCCTGGCTCATGATTACCTGACCTGAACGTGTTGCGATAAAACCAATATTCTAACCAATTTGCCGCCCTCTCCGGAAGCCCGTTATGGGTATTCGCTCATGCACGGCATGGCCACGGCTATAATCGTGCCGCGGCAATTTACGCCAAGTCACTGAAATCTAATCACTATGCGAAAAATCTGGTTGCTTTTTGCCCAATCCGCCACCGTGGCGCTGGGCGTGCTGTTCGTCATCACCTTGTTCAAGCCTGATTTTTTGCACACGTCTTCGCAGCCACAAAGCCTCACCATCCAGCAAGCGCAGCATGCAACGGCAGGACATGAGCCCAGCGAATCATTTGCGACCGCCGCAACCAAAGTCATCCCGGCGGTGGTCAATATTTTCACCCAGCAAACCATCCGCAGCCCGGCTCACCCGGCGCAACAGGATCCGGTGTTCCGCTATTTCTTTGGCGACCGCCAGGAGGCGCGACCGCGCCAGGCATCCAACCTGGGGTCGGGCGTGATCGTCAGCCCGAACGGCTACATTCTCACCAACCACCACGTGGTCGAGGCCGCAGATGAAATCCAGGTTGCGCTGGCAGATGGCCGCAGCCTGCCCGCACGCGTGGTCGGTACCGACCCCGAAACCGACCTAGCCGTGCTGAAAATCGATGCCGACCAGTTGCCCGCCATCACCTTTGCCCAAGCCGATAGCCTCAAGGTCGGCGACTGGGTGCTGGCAGTGGGCAACCCGTTCGGCGTCGGCCAGACCGTTACGGCAGGCATCGTCAGCGCGCTCGGCCGCACCCACCTCGGCATCAATACCTTTGAAAACTTCATCCAGACGGATGCAGCCATCAACCCGGGCAACTCCGGTGGCGCGCTGGTCGACGCGAACGGCAATCTGGTCGGCGTGAACAGCGCGATCTACTCGCGCACCGGTGGCTCTCAGGGCATCGGTTTCGCCATTCCGGTCAGCATTGCGCGCCAGGTGATGGAGCAAATCATCCAGTCCGGTGGCGTCACGCGCGGCTGGGTCGGCATCGAGGTGCAGGACCTGTCGCCCGAACTGGCCGCATCGTTCAACCTCAAGACTGCCGAAGGCGCCCTGATATTCATCCGCCCGGGCGACATCCTGCTGGCGGTCAACAGCAAGAAAGTAGCCGACTCCGCTACCCTGCTGAATCTGATTGCCGCCCTGCAACCTGGCGTCGAGGCACAGCTGACCGTCTCGCGCAAACAGCAATCGCGCGTGCTGAATGTTCAGGTCGGGCGCCGTCCCGTGCAGCGCACACTGGAATCGACAGCAGAGCCCGAACTCGACTAGTTGTCGAGTTGCCATAGCGTGTTCCCGGCAGGCCGGGTAGCGGGCAGTGTGTAGCCCGGAATAGCGGGAGGCCTTCTGATAGGGGGCCGGATCGATGGGCTCGCATGGCGCGCCATATAAGCAAAGTCTTGTTGAATATCGGGCCCATTGCGCCAGCATGAGAAGCGCGGCTGGTTCTCCCAAACCACCGACGGTTTCAAGACTAGCGCCCTTCTTTCATCCGCTTCCCTGGAGGTGCCCATGAACCAGACAACCCCCCTGATCGCCGCTGGCCTCATCGGCCTCGCGCTGGCCGGCCCCCTCAGCGCGGCCGACCGGCACACCGAAGTCATCGCGGCCACCTGCATGTCCTGCCACGGTCCCGGCGGTAAAAGCCTCGGCACCATTCCCAACCTAGTCGACCTCAAGCAGGACGATTTCGTAAAACGCCTCCAGGAATTCAAATCCGGCAAGCGCCTGTCGTCCATCATGAAGCGCCATGCGGCCGGCTATACCGACGCCGAATCCGAAGCCCTGGCCGCCTACTTCGCCAGCCTGCAGTAAACCGACGGAGGAAATCCATCATGAGCCTGAATCGTCGCGATTTTCTGAAACTGTCCGGCGCCGGCGCCGCGCTTGCCTTCACCGGATGCGCCAGCCAGTACGGCGCAGCGGCCCGCGGCCATGTCGTCGTGGTCGGGGCCGGATTCGGCGGCGCCACCTGCGCCAAATACCTGCGCCAGTGGGGCCCCAACCTCGACGTCACCCTGATCGAGCCGAACGACAGTTTTGTCTCCTGCCCGTTTTCCAACTGGGTGCTGGGTGGCCTGCGCAGCATGGACGACATCACCCACAGCTATGACAGGCTGCCGAAACGTGGCATCCGCATGCTGAAGGACAGCGTCGTCGCCATCGATGCCGACAAGCGCATCGTCAGAACGCAGGGCGGCGCCAGCATCGGCTACGACCGCCTGGTGCTCGCCCCCGGCATCGAAATCCTCACCGACAGCGTCAAAGGCTTCCAGCAGGCCGAAGCTGCCGGCAAGGTCGTGCATGCCTGGAAGGCCGGCCCGCAGACCGCGCTGCTGCGCAAACAACTGCAAGCCATGCCGGATGGCGGCACTTTCGTGATGTCGGTCCCGGCCGCGCCCTACCGCTGCCCGCCCGGCCCCTACGAACGCGCCTGCATGGTGGCCTACTACTTCAAACAGGCCAAGCCCAAATCCAGGATCATCCTGCTCGACGGCAATCCCGACATCGCCTCCAAAAAGGCCCTGTTCCTATGGGCCTGGAACACCTTCTATCCGAGCATGATTGACTACCGCCCCAACAACGCCCCGCTCGCGGTGGACGGCAACAAGATGACCGTCTCCACCGAATTCGAAGAGGTTCGCGGCGACGTGCTGAACGTAGTGCCGAAGCAGCGTGCCGGCACCGTGTGCGAACTCGTCGGCGCGCGCAATGACAGCAACAAGGCCTGGTGCACCGTCAACCTCGCCACCTTCGAATCGACCGCCGCGCCCAGCGTCCATATCCTCGGCGACTCAGTGCAGTCCAACCTGCCCAAGTCCGGCCACATGGCCACCAACCATGCCAAGGTATGCGCCGCCGCCATCGTCGACCTGCTGGCCGGACGCGCGCCCGACCCCATCCCGGTCGTCGCCAATACCTGCTACTCCGCCACCTCCGGCAGCACCGCAGGTTACGTCGCCAACGTCTACCGCTTTGAGGCCGGCAAAGGTTACGTCAGCCAGCCCGAAGGCGGCGCCACCAGCACCGGCGACGAAGCCAACTTCCACTACGCCGAATCGTGGTCGCAAAATATCTGGGCCGACGTGCTGGGCTGATCGGGAAATGGCCGCAAACAAAAACGGGGCCGCGGCCCCGTTTTTGTTGCGATGCACCCGCAGCGATCCGGGTGCCCTACATCTTCCGCACAAACTCCGATTTCAAGCCCATCTGGCCGATGCCATCGATCTTGCAGTCGATGTCGTGATCGCCTTCGACCAGGCGAATGTTCTTCACCTTGGTGCCGACCTTAACGACCAGCGACGAACCCTTGACCTTCAGATCCTTGATCACCGTCACCGTGTCGCCGTCCTGCAGCGTATTGCCGTTGGAGTCACGCACGACGCGCGCCTCATCCGCACCCGCTGCTGCATCTTGCGGCCATTCATGGGCGCATTCCGGGCACACGTACATCCCGCCGTCTTCGTAGGCATATTCCGAACCGCACTGCGGACACTTGGGTATTCCGCTCATGCTGCAGTCCTGTGCATCATTTCGTTGCAATCATTCATTCTGCATTCCTTGTAAGCATTCAAAAAATCAGCCGCCCACCATAGAGCATCGTAGATTGGGCTGACTACCAAGAAGTACGCAACTTCTCCCTAGGAGTTTGGGGACGTCCTTCTGCGCCTTCCAATAGCTGTGGGTTTTCACTCAGATGCTCACGTGCCCACGGCTGGAGGTTGTATGGAATACCGTTGAGCTGAGTAAAAATATTGCTGGAGCGATACACGATGTTCCTTGCACGAAGCCCACCGATAATGCCGTCGTCCATAGCAACATAGATTGTCGTGTTCCCTGCAACGATGAAAGTCGCTAGATACCCCTTCTCCTGGGAGGTAAGGTCATTTAATTGCTCCATTAGCTTCCGCAAATTTTCACGTTCACGCAAATGACCTGTTGCTGCAATGAATAAACGAGCCAATAGCCAAGCGGCAACCAAGACAAGGCCCGGGCCAAGGAAAACACGGTACTCCTTACGAAAACCATCGACCGCAAGTGTTGTCGCCAGAAACTCTGGAATGAAGAGAATGAAACCCGCAGCAAGGCCCGCAACCAAAAGCAATTGAGTGGGAATACGGTGTAACGCGTTGATGGCTTCCGCGAGCTTCTCGATCATGGTTGCTTCCTCTACGTATGCCGCTCGTACACCACAAAATCAAACCCCAGTGCATCGCCCTTCTCACCGGTGTGCGACTCGCGCGAGACTTCCCTGAAAGCGCTGCGGTCGTAGTCGGGAAACCACGCGTCGCCCTTGGCTTCGATGTCGACTTCGGTCAGATACAAACGATCGGCCAGCGGGATGGCTTGGGCGTAGAGCTCGGCGCCGCCGATGAAGAAGACTTCGTCGGCCTCCGCGCACAGCGCGAGCGCGGCGGGGATGGAGGCAGCGACCACGCAGCCGTCCTTGCAATAGTCCGGGTTGCGGGTGATGACGATGTTGGTGCGTCCGGGCAGCGGACGACCGAGCGACTCGAAGGTCTTGCGGCCCATCAAAATCGGGTGGTTAAGCGTGAGTGCCTTGAAGTGGGCGAGGTCTTCCGGCAGCCGCCAGGGCAAACGGTTTTCGATGCCGATGACGCGGTTTTTGGCAAGCGCGGCGATGACGCTGATGCGCGGTTTGTTTGGGCTCATGATTTTTCCACTCACTGCTTACCGTTCACCGCTCACTAAACAGCCACTGGCGCCTTGATCGCAGGGTGCGGGTCGTAGCCGCTCAGGGTGAAGTCCTCGAAGCGGAACGCGAAGATATCGTTCACTTCGGGATTCAGCGTTATCGTCGGCAGCGGGCGCGGCTCGCGGCTTAGTTGCTCGCGCGTCTGGTCGAGGTGGTTCAGATACAGGTGGGCATCGCCCAGGGTATGGACGAAGTCGCCCGGCTTGAGGCCTGTCACCTGCGCCATCATCAGTGTCAGCAGCGCATAGGAGGCGATGTTGAACGGCACGCCGAGAAAAATGTCGGCGCTGCGCTGATACAACTGGCACGAAAGCTTGCCGTCGGCAACATAGAACTGGAAGAAGGCGTGGCACGGCGCCAGCGCCATCTTGTCGAGGTCGGCTACGTTCCACGCCGAGACGATGATGCGGCGCGAGTCGGGATTGGTCTTCAGCGTTTTGACGGCCTCGCTGATCTGGTCGATGGCGCCGCCGTCGGGCTTGGGCCAGCTGCGCCACTGATGGCCGTAGACCGGGCCGAGGTCGCCGTTTTCATCGGCCCATTCGTCCCAGATCGAGACGCCGTTTTCCTTCAGGTATTGGATGTTGGTGTCGCCCTGCAAAAACCACAGCAGTTCGTGGAGGATGGAGCGCAGGTGACATTTCTTGGTGGTGACAAGCGGAAAACCTTCGGCGAGGTTGTAGCGCATCTGCCAGCCGAACACGGACAAGGTTCCGGTGCCGGTGCGGTCGTCTTTTCGGGTGCCGTGCTCAAGCACGTGACGCATCAGGTCGAGATAAGGTTTCATGGCGCAAGATTCGATTGAGGGGCAGCAGGAGCCGCTTGAACGGGCAGTTCGTCGGCGGAATTATCGCCCAGAACCTCGTCGTAATAGCCCGCGAGTTTGCTGGCGGATCCCTTGCCATAGACATCCCAGAAGGCGATTTCAAAGTCGGTGTTGTTTTGCACGGCGAGCACGAACTGGCGGAAACGCGCTTCGTCCTGTGCCTTCAGCCAGCCGACCAGCAGCATCGACTGGCGATAGAACTCGAACACGCCGAGCTTGGAGGACGCAGCGCGGTGACGCATCCCGGGCAGGTCGCGCAGGGTCAGGTTGACCCGGTGCCCGGCGCGTATGGCTTGCCGCGTTTGCGCATCGGTGACGTATTCCGCCCCCCCACCCTTGGCGGTCAGCGAGGCCCAGCCTTCGTGGAACCATACCGGCAGGCTGCTGTGATAGTGGCCGATGCGCTGCCCCAGGTGCAGGTGCGCGAGTTCGTGGACCAGCAACGCGGGCAGACGCTGGATTTCGCCGTTGTTGAGATTGGGCGACAGGATCAGGCGATTGTCCGGCACCACCGCGGCGGAAAGTTTGGGCGTCAGCACATAGCGCTTGAAACAGGCAGCCGTGCCGCAGACGTAGACGCGAGGCGAACGGGCGAAGGGCAGATAATGCGCGGCTTCGACCTGGGTGATGGCGGCGGGCAGCACCGCGGCCACGCGGGCGCCGTAGGCTTCGTAACCGGGCTCGACCCAGACCCGCTTGTCCTGTTCCAGCGGGACAAAACGGTCGAGCGGAATCAGCGCGCGTGGGTTGCTGACCGTCAGTGCACAACCGTTAAGAGCCAGCGCGCACAGCAGCGCAAGACTCAGGTGATGGCCTGCCAGCATCCGTCGAGCAGCCCTTCCAGCGGCTGATACAGCTGCTTGTAAGCCATCTTGCGGCTTTCGGCGATCCAGTAGCCGAGGTAGAGATAGGGCAATTCCAGCCGCTTCGCCAGTTCGATCTGCCACAGCACGCCGTAGACGCCGAGGCTGTCGGCTTCGCGCGCCGGGTCGAAGAAGGTGTAGACCGCCGACAGGCCGTCGTCGATCTGATCAATGACCGACAGCATCACCAGCGTGTCGCCATCGCGGAACTCGACCAGCACGCTGTCGACATTCGACGACAGCAAAAACTGCCGGTACTGGTCGGCATCGTCGCGATCCATGCCGCCGCCCATGTGACGGGCAGCCTGATAGCGGCGATACAGATCGAAGTGTTCGTCCTTGTAATCCAGCGGCAAAAACCGTGCGGCAAGATGGCGGTTGCGTTTTTCGCAGCGGCGCTGGCTGCGGTTGGGAACGAATTCGGCGACGCGCACCCGCGCCGGCACGCAGGCGCGGCAGGCTTCACAATGCGGCCGGTAGGTGAACTGGCCGCTGCGGCGAAAGCCGGCGCGGATCAGCGCACTGTAGGCCTGGGGGTCGATCAGGTGGGTGGGCGTGGCAACCTGCGAACGCGAGCGCTGCCCCGGCAGATAGCTGCAGTCGTAGGGCGCGGTCAGGTAAAACTGGATGCGCTGGAAGGGAGGCTCAGTCGGATACATCGAAAGTCCAGGGGCCGGGTCGATGCGGCAAGTTTACCAACTCTGCCAGCCGCGTCACGAATGCCGCACGCGGGATCGTGCGCGCGCCCATGCTGGACAAATGCGCGGTCTCCATCTGGCAGTCGATCATGCCGAATTCCCATTGCTGCAACTGCTGTGCCAGCCGCACCAGCGCGAACTTCGACGCATCGGGTTCGCGGCTGAACATCGACTCGCCGTAAAACATGCGGCCGATGGCCACGCCATAGAGACCGCCTACCAGACGGTCGTCGTGCCAGGTTTCCACCGAATGCGCATAGCCGGCGTCGAACAGGCGGCTGTAGGCCGCCACCATCGTGTCCGAAATCCAGGTGCCGCCTGCGTCATCCCGCGGCTCGCCGCAGCCCCGCATCACCGCCACAAAAGCCGTGTCGACCCGCAGTTCGAAGCCGGCGTTGCGCATGCGTTTTGCCAACGACCGGGTCACACGGATATCGCCCGGCAGCAGCACCATGCGCGGGTCCGGGCTCCACCACAGAATGGGTTCGCCGGGATTGAACCAGGGAAAGATCCCGTGGCGGTAGGCGTCCAGCAGCCATTCCGGCGACAGGCTGCCGCCCTGCGCCAGCAGTCCGTTGGGCTCGGTCAGCGCCGTCTCGACCGGCGGGAAGACTGTTGCATTTTGGCGACGTTCGATCATGACTTCATGGTAGCGGATGCAAATGGAACTTGCAGTCCAACAAATTGCATAATAAGATTTACATATCTTCAATGCTGATAAGGACTAAAAAATGAAATCCACTCTCCTCGCCGCTGCACTGATCGTTGCACTGCCTCTCGCCGCCATTGCCGACGACAACTGGATGATGCGTGCCCGCGCCATCAATATCGCCCCCGATGTGAGCTCATCTGTCGCGGGGCTGGATGTTTCCAGCGAATGGGTTCCGGAAGTCGATTTCACTTATTTCCTTACGCCGAACATCGGGATGGAACTCATTCTGGCAACGGCGCGTCACGAAGTGACCCTGAACGGTGCCAGCCTGGGCAAGGTCAATCACCTGCCGCCCACGCTCACCCTGCAATATCACTTCATGCCGTCCGGCATGGTCAAGCCCTATGTCGGTGCCGGCCTGAACTACACCCGCTTCTATAATGTCGACCTCGCACCGGGTCTGACCCTGGACAGCAACAGTTTTGGCGGCGCGCTGCAGGCAGGCGTCGATATCAAAGTCACCGAAAATGGGTATATCAACCTGGATGTCAAAAAAATCTGGATCGGAACCGAAGTTCAGGCCAACGGTGCCAAGCTCACCGACTTGGACATCGACCCCGTTGTCTGGGGCATCGGCTACGGCTTTCGTTTCTGATACGCAGGGTTTGACGGAAGCGGCAGGCACGCTCTCTCTCCCGTGCCTGCCGTGTTGTAACGTCCTTCGTGTTGTAACGTCCTTTTGCGGGGCGCTTCGTGAGTTCCTCTCCTGGGCACACGGACGCCCCCTCTTTTTTGGCCTGCTTTCACTGCGGCCTGCCGGTACCTGACGGCGCTCACTATCCCATCCAGTTCGAGGAAAAGCCCCGACAAGCCTGCTGTCGTGGCTGCCAGGCAGTGGCGCAAACCATCATCGACAGCGGCCAGGGCGCCTATTACACCCACCGCACCGTGCTGCCCGCCACGCCGCAGGCGGCCGAAGCCGAGTTGGCGCAACTGGGTCTGTACGACCTGCCAGAAATCCAGGAAAGCTTTGTGCGCGTGGAGGCGGAACACATCCGCGAGGCCGCGCTGATTCTGGAAAACATCGTCTGCGCCGCGTGCATCTGGCTCAACGAGCGCCACATCGCGGCGCTGCCCGGCGTGCTGTCGGTGGAGATCAACTACGCCACCCGCCGCGCGCGGGTGCGCTGGAACAACAGCCGCATCCAGCTATCGGCGATTTTGAAGGCGGTGTCCGACATCGGCTACATCGCCCACCCCTTCGACCCCGGCCGCTCCGACGACATCTACAAGCGCGAGCGCAACACCGCGATCAAGCGGCTGGCCATCGCCGGGCTCGGCATGATGCAGGTGATGATGTACGCGCTGCCCGCCTACACCGCCACCGACATGACCGACGACATCCGTCTGTTGATGCGCTGGGCAAGCCTGATTCTGACCATTCCGGTAGTGCTGTATTCAGCGTGGCCGTTTTTTATCGGCGCCTGGCGCGACCTCAAGCGCCGCACCCTCGGCATGGACGTGCCGGTGGCGCTCGGCGTCGGCACTGCCTTCATCGCCAGCGTGTACGCCACGTTTTTCGGCCATGGCGAGGTGTATTACGACTCGGTCACCATGTTCATCTTTCTGCTGCTGACCGGGCGCTTTCTCGAAATGAACGCGCGCCGCCGCGCCGGTGCGGCGGTGGAAGAACTGGTCAAGCTGATTCCGGCCGCCACCACGCGGCTGCCCAACTGGCCTTTGCGCGACGAGGAACAGGTGCCGGTTGCACGGCTGGCGGTCGGCGACCATATTCTGGTGCGCCCCGGCGAAACCCTGCCCGCCGACGGCGTGGTGATTGACGGCGACAGCGCGGTGAGCGAAGCCATGCTGACCGGCGAATCGCTGCCGGTCTCAAAAAGCAGGGACGCGAAGGTAGTCGGCGGCAGCCTCAATCAGGCCAGCCCGCTGGTGATACAAGTTGAAAAACTCGGCGCAGACACGCGGCTGGCGTCGATCGTGCGCCTGCTCGACCGCGCGCAGAGCGAGAAGCCGCGCATCGGCCAGCTAGCCGACCGCGCCGCCGCCTGGTTCGTCGGCCTGCTGCTGCTGATTACCGTGCTGGTCGGTGTGGCGTGGTATCTCATCGACCCGTCGAAAGTGCTGTGGATCGTGGTGTCGATCCTGGTCGTCACCTGTCCCTGCGCTCTTGGCCTGGCGACCCCCGCGGCGCTGACCACCGCCACCGGGCGGCTGACCCGGCTGGGGTTGCTGACCACGCGCGGCCACGCGCTCGAAACGCTGGCGCGCGCCACCGATCTGGTGTTCGACAAGACCGGCACCCTGACGCAAGGACGCTTGTCGGTTCGCCGCGTGGTGCCGCTGGGCGGGCGCAACGAAAACGAAGTCAGCGCAATCGCTGCTGCGCTCGAAGCCGGGTCCGAGCACCCCATCGCGCGCGCGCTGCGTGAGGCTGCCCCCCACTCAATTCTCACTGCCAGCGGCGTCCGCAACACACCCGGCCGCGGTGTCGAGGGCGAAGTCGACAGGCGCACGTACCGCCTCGGCTCGCCCCGCTTCGCCGCGCCGGCTCACACCCCGCCCGAACCCTCTGGCGGCAAGCACCCCGCGAGCGGGCATGAATACCCCAACGGGCACGAGCACCCTAAAAACGGGCACGAGAGCTGGATCGCGCTGGCTGCCAGCGACGAACTGATCGCCTGGTTTGCGCTGGCCGACACGCCGCGCGCCGATGCCCCCGCCGCGCTGGCTGCGCTACGCGCACAAGGTCTGCGCCTGCATCTGCTGTCGGGCGACGCCGAAGGTGCGGTAAAGGCCACCGCGCAACAACTCGGCATTGATGACTGGCACGCCGGCGCGCTGCCGGAAGACAAGCTGGCGTACGTGAAAACACTGCAAAGCCAGGCCCGCATCGTCGCCATGGTGGGCGACGGCATCAACGATGCGCCGGTGCTGGCCGGCGCGCAGGTGTCGATCGCCATGGGCGAAGGCGCCGACGTCGCGCAGGCCGCCGCCGACATGGTCATGCTTGGCTCGCGTCTCGCCACGCTGGCCGACGGCGTCGCCCTGGCCCGCAAGACCCAGCAGATCATTCGCCAGAATCTCGGCTGGGCGCTCGGCTACAACCTCATCGCCATCCCCGCCGCTGCGTTCGGTCATGTCACGCCCTGGCTGGCCGGCATCGGCATGTCGGTCAGCTCGCTGCTCGTGGTGCTGAACGCGCTGCGCTTGTCGGACTACAAACCGAACCCACCTGCCGCCGCGCCTGCGCTCCCCTCACCGCTTACCGCTCCCCGCTAACCCGCTCATGGACATCCTCATCCTGCTCATTCCGCTGAGCCTCGCCATCGTCGGCGTCATCGCCTGGGTCATGCTGTGGGCCACCAAAAGCGGCCAGTTCGACGACCTTGAGGGGCCGGCGCACAGCGTCATCATGGACGACGACACGCCGCATCCGCCGCGCACGGCCCCCGAGGACAAGACCGCACCGCCGTCCTGACGCACGCATCGCGTATGCTGCGGTTTTTCCGCCACAGTCCCTGGTGATGCCCGCATGAACGCCCCGCTCCTCTGGTATTTCGCCGACCCGATGTGTTCCTGGTGCTGGGGGTTTTCACCAGCAATCGAAGCGCTGCGCGAGACCTATCACGACCGCCTGAAAATTGCGCTGGTGCTGGGCGGGCTGCGCCCCGGCACCACCGCGCCGATGACCGCCGCGGCGCGCGACGAGACCCTGCATCACTGGCAGCAGGTGCATGAACGCAGCGGCCAGCCCTTCAAGTTCGACGACGCGTTGCCCGACGATTTCATCTACGACACCGAACCCGCCAGCCGCGCCGTGGTGACGGCCGGCGGGCTCGACCCGGCGACAATCTTCGCGATGTTCCAGGCGATCCAGACCGCGTTTTACGCCGAAGGGCGCGACGTCACCCAGCCTACCGCGCTGGCCGAACTGGCCGCCGGGCTCGGTATCGATGCGGCCGCGTTTCAGCACGCGTTCGACAGCGATGCAGCCCGTACCCGCACCCAGGCGCATTTCGCGCACTCGCGCAAGGCCGGCGTGCGCGGCTTTCCCACCCTGATCCTGCAACGCGGCGAACAGCTCGACCGCATCACGGACGGCTGGCAGCCGCTGGATGCGGTGCAGACGGAACTCGACCGCCTGCTACTGCGCACAGACTGACGGGCCGTCGGGTCCGCAGCGTAAAATGCCGCCAGTTTTTCTACCCCCCGTTTTTTCAGCCTCGGAGCCCACCATGTCACGCGCCGCATCCACCTCAAAAGTCGCACTCTTTCTGCTCACCCTGATGCTCGGCATAAGCGGCTGCGGCGCCAGCGAGCCCGGCAAGCAATCTGTCTCCACCGCGCCTGCCGCCGGCCAGCCCGCCAACCCACGCGTACTGATTGAAACCAGCAAAGGCAACATCACGGTGGAAGTGTTCGCCAACAACGCGCCGAAGTCGGCGGCGAATTTCCTCGGCTATGTGAAAAGCGGCTATTACAACGGCCTGGCGTTTCATCGCGTCATCCCCGGTTTCATGATCCAGACCGGCGGCATGACCCCGGACATGACCGAAAAACCCAAGGGCGCGCCGATCCAGAACGAAGCCGACAACGTCCTGAAGAATCTGCGCGGCACGCTGGCGATGGCGCGCACCGGTGAGCCGCACTCGGCTTCGTCGCAATTCTTCATCAACGTCGCCGACAACGCCTTCCTCAACCATCGCGGCAAAAGCTTCGAAGGCTGGGGCTACGCCGTGTTCGGCCAGGTGGTCGACGGCATGAACGTGGTCGACGCCATCGTCGCGGTGCCGCGCGGCAACCGCGGCCCGCACGGCGACGTGCCGGTCGACCCCATCGTGATGACGCGCGTCACCTTGCTGCCCGCCGCTCCGGCGCAACCAGCACCTGCCACTCCAGCCAAGCCGTAAACCGCCCTGTCGCCCACCGCCAAACTGCTGCTGCTCGCGCTGGCCGCGCCAGCAACGCTCGCGCTCGGGCTGGCCGCCGGCGCCTTGCCGGACGATCGCGAGCTGGCGCGGCAGATCCTCACCGAGCTGCGCGGCCCGCGCGTCGCTGCCGCCTTCGCCTGCGGCGGCCTGCTAGCGCTGGCGGGCGCGCTGATGCAAACCCTGTTCCGCAATCCGCTGGCCGAACCCTATCTGCTCGGCGTCTCCGGCGGCGCCGGCCTGCTGGCGCTGCTCGGCATGGCCGCAGGCCTGGCGTGGCCGTGGATCTCGCTGCTAGCGTTTGCCGGCAGCCTGCTGGCGCTGGCGCTGGCCGCTGCGCTCGGCGGCCGCCTGCTGGCGCGCGACCACACGCCGCTGCTGCTGGCCGGTGTCATGCTCGCAGCCGGTTTTGGCGCGCTGATCGCGCTGGTGCTCTCCGTCACCCCCGCCGAGCGCCTGCCCGGCATGCTGTTTTTCCTCATGGGCGACCTGGCGTGGACGGCTCAACCCGCGCTGCTGTGGGCGGCGCTGCTACTGGCTGTTGCCATTGCACTGGGCTTGTCGCAGCGGCTCGACGTATTGCAACTGTCGCCGCTCAAGGCCGCATCACTCGGGGTCGCCGTCGCCCCCACGCGCTGGATGCTGTTTGTGCTGGCGGGTCTGTGCACCTCGCTGGTCGTGGCGCAAGCCGGCAGCATTGGTTTCGTTGGCCTGATGGTGCCGCATGCCCTGCGCCGCATCGGCCTCGCCCGCCACCGTCTGCTGTTGCCCGCCGCCGCGCTGGCCGGCGGCAGCCTGCTGGTGCTGGCCGACGCGCTGGCGCGTACCGCCATCGCCCCGCGCGAATTGCCGGTTGGCGTATTGACTGCAATGCTGGGGGTGCCGCTGATGTTGTGGCTGTTGCGCAAACCCTGAGCCATGCGATGGCTTGCAAGCCCGGGCGCCGTCAAACGCCCAATAAAAAACCCTCCGCTCACCTGTCGGCGAGCGGAGGGCAATCAGCTTCGAGCGTTTAGCTGAAGCTACGCTTGCGGCGGCTGACGGTGTATCCCACCAGGCCCAGACCCGCCAGCAGCATGGCGTAGGTGTCGGCTTCGGGAACCGGCGTTGCGGTCACCAGCACGTTGTCGAATTTTGCGTAGTCGCCGTTGCCGTTGTCCATCCAGAATGCGACATAGACTTCGGAGTTGCCAGCGGCTGCCGAGAGGTCGAAGCTCGCTGCGTTCCACGAATTGGACGAACTCACACGCATCAACTCGGTCCAGCCAGTTGTCCAGGCATTTGCAGCACTGGTCGATCCGCTACGCAGGTCCGCGTAACAGCCGGCTTCGCCGTTGCCCGCGCATGCCGATCCAGCGAAATCACCCCCGAAATCGGCAATCGAACCTACGTGATAGCCGACCACGAGGCGGTCGGTCGTTTCCGACTGGAAGGTACGCCAGTCGAAGTTCAGGTTTACGCTGCTGTAACCCACGGTGCTGATCTTGAACAGCATGCCCGCATCGTCGGCAACTCGGCCGGTATGGGTGTTATTGGTCGTAAACAGACCGCCAAATTTCTGGACCGCCAAGTCGCCATCGATCGACGAAACCGTTCCATTGCCTGAAGACGTATCTTCAAACCGCGCCCCGTACCAGGTTTGCTGAGCGCCTTCGCTGAGCTTGGCAATTCCAGAGTTGACCGGATCCAAAAAAGGATCAAAGGTCGGGAAGCTGGTGTACCCCTCGAAGTTTTCACTGAACAGCGAAACCGCCTGGGCGTTATTGGCTGCCGAAAAACCGAGCAGCAGGGAGAGCGCGGCCAGCTTGGGCACAACGCTTCGTTTGTGATTTAGAACAGATGCCATCGTCAACCTCCTCATTTTTTTACTCGTCATAACCCGATTTACCGCGCACGTGTTGACAGCCGAAAGGCCCGTCAACAGGATGCTCTTTCGGTTCACGCGCGACAAATCTGTTATGCGTTCGGCTCAGCGGAATGATGCGCTGGAAAAACGAGTGGGCTCTTGATGGCCGCCGAGTGACTGTGTCCCCATGTGTTTACTTTTCAGGGCGCACAAAAATCCTCGGCAAAAAATCATGCAAATTCAATGCCGGGTTTGAGACATTGGGCGGCAAGAAAATTAATTTCCTTTGCAATCAGCTGGATAGGGTTTATTCAAATTAATTTAACCCTGTAGAAACAAAACTAATGAACAAATTGTGTAAAAAATCCGACAAAACATTCCGTTCGGCTGAAGAAATTTGACGGCGTTGTTCAGGGATTCACGCGAATGACCGTCCCTTCGCGGCGCACATCAGCGGCACCGCTTCGCGCCCCGCTTGCCGGTTCGGTCGCCACCGCCTGCACCGAGCCGATGGTGTCGTTGCAGCCGTTTGCGCCCAAGGCGCCCAGCCCCGCATGGCCGAGCTTCCGCAACGCATCCTGGCTGGCGATGCTGATTTCGGGCCGCATGTGATCCTTCCCGCCTTCGCAGCTCACCTTGCCTGCGGCATGCGTGACCGACAGGCGCGGCGCAGCGATGGCCTGCTGCATCGTCATGCCGTGGTCGATCAGGTTGAGCGTGACGTTGAGTACCGAGTTGATGATGGTGGCGCCGCCCGGGGAACCGTAGGCGGCAACGAAGCGACCGTCCTTGAACAGCAGCATCGGCGCCATGCTGGAGCGCGGACGCTTGCCGGGCGCAGGGTCGTTGGCGCCGCCCCGTGCGGTGTCGGCAGCGGGCAGAAAATTGAAATCGGTCAGTTCATTGTTGAGCAAAAAGCCATAGCCCGGCACGGTAATGCCCGAGCCCCAGGTGGCTTCGATGGTGCTGGTGTAGCTGACCACGTTGCCCCAGCGATCGACGATGGAAAAGTGGGTGGTGTGGGGGCTTTCTGCCCGGGTAAGCCCGGGTTTTGACGAACTGCCAACCGTGTCCCACGGCGTGGGATCGCTGGCTAGCGGTGTTTCCATGCGGCGCTCGGGCTGAATCAAGGCCGCGCGCGTGGCAAGATAAGCGGGATTCAACAGCCCCTTGCGCGGCACCGGCACGAAATCGTCGTCGCCGATCCACACGGCACGGTCGGCAAACGCCAAACGCATCGCCTCGATCATGAGGTGCAGGGTTTTGGGGCTGCCAAAACCATAGCCCTGGGCAGGGTCGCCCAGGGGAAAGCGTTCCAGCATCCCCAGCATCTGCAGGATCGTGAGCCCACCGGAAGAAGGCGGCGGCATGCCGGCCAGCGTCCAGCCGCGATAGTGGCCGATCAGGGGTTCGCGAACGGTCGGCCGATAGCGCGCCAGATCAGCCAGCGTCATCTGCCCCCGGCCGGCCTCGCCGAGTTCGCTGCGCGTGCGCTGCTGCGCCTGCACAATGGCGCGCGCCAGCGGCCCGCGATAGAAGGCATCGGGTCCCCCGGCTGCGATGCGTTTGAGCGTTCTGGCGAGATCCGCCTGCACCAGCCAGTCACCCTCGGCGAGCGGCACGCCGCCTGGCCGAAAGATCGCAGCGGTTTCGGGTTGCAGCTGCGTGCGGCCGCCGTCGTTGACGATATCTTCGGCCAGAAAGCGGTTGACCCGAAAGCCGTGCCCGGCGAGCTCAATCGCCGGCGCCAGCGTGGCGGACAATGGCTTCGTGCCCCAGCGACGCAGCGCCAGATCGACGCCACGCAAAGTGCCCGGCACGCCAATCGCGATTCCGCTGGTCGAGGCCTGGGCAAACGGCAGCGGCAAGCCATCGGGCGCAAACAGGTCGGCGCGGGCGTTGGCGGGGGCGCGCTCGCGCGAATCGACAACCACGGTTTTTCCGGTTTTGGCCAGGTACACCAGCATGAATCCGCCGCCGCCGATGCCGGACGACTGCGGCTCGACCACGTTGAGCGCGAACTGCACCGCAGCGGCGGCGTCGATGGCGTTGCCGCCCTGCGCCAGCATCCGCGCGCCCGCCGCCGCAGCGGCCGGATGCGATACCGCCACCACGCCGTCGGGCGATGCCGCCAGCGCCGACGCACTGAATAAACACAGGACAAACGCGCGCGCGCAATGGCATACAGACATGGGAGACAGGGCCGAATAATGAAGTAAGAGGGCTTGAAGCCACAGAAGTACGCAGGCAGTGTGCCACCCGCCCGCGACGCCATCAACCGCCACAAACCATGCTGCTATGCTTGGCCGGATTGCCACTCCCGTGTATGCCATGGACGTTTTTTCACCCCGCCTGACCGCGCACCAACTGTCGCTGAAAACGGCAGACCGCACGCTGGTCGATGCGCTCGACCTCACGCTCGAACCCGGCGAAGTGCTCGGCATTCTTGGCGCCAATGGCGCCGGCAAATCGACGCTGTTGACTGTGCTGGCAGGCCTTGCCAGCCCCGCGCGCGGTCACGTCACGCTCGGTGACCCGCGGCTCGACACGCTGCCGCCGCTCACCCGTGCGCAGCATATCGGCCTGTTGCCGCAAGCCGAGGAAGCGGCGTTTTTTGGCGACGTGAATGATTTTGTCGCGCTGGGCCGCCACCCGTTTGGCGATGCGCCCACTGACCTGGCGGCGAATCTCGCGGCCTGGGAACTGGACGGGCTGGCCCACCGCCCGATCGATACGCTGTCCGGCGGCGAGCGCCAGCGCGCCCGGCTGGCGCAACTGGCGGTGCAGCGGCCGCAGATCGCTCTGCTGGACGAACCGCTGACCCATCTCGACCCGGCGCATCAGGCGCGGCTGCTGGCCTGGGCGCGTAGCGAAGCCGAGGCTGGCTGCAGCGTGGTGTTGACGCTGCACGACCCCAACTGGGCGGCCTGTCAGTGCGACCGCCTGCTGTTTCTGCATGGTGACGGCCGTTGGCAAATGGGCACGCCTGCCGCCCTGCTCACCCCGGACGCGTTGGAAGCCCTGTATGGCGCCGGCACGGCCATGCTGTGGCGGCGGCAGGCCTGAGCCACCCTGTATAATCGCGCCTTCTGTTTTTTCCACCCGCTCCGCGTATTCAATGATTCGTCGCTTTATCAACAAAGTATTGGGCCGCAAGTCGCGCGCCGCCGGTTCCAGCGCGCAGATTTTGCCGCTGGCCAAACACGGTATCCGCCGTGACCAACTCGACGACTGCGCGCTGAAAACCTGCGAAACCCTGGCGCAAGCGGGATTCAAGGGCTACGTGGTCGGCGGCGCGGTGCGCGATCTGCTGCTGGGTTTGACGCCCAAGGATTTCGACGTGGCGACCGATGCCACGCCGGAACAGGTGCGCAAGCTGTTTCGCCGCTCACGCATCATCGGCCGGCGTTTCCAGATCGTGCATGTGATGTGCGGGCGCGTCACCATCGAAGTCACCACCTTCCGCTCCAACGATCAAAAAGAATCCGAAGAAGAGGAACGGCCGACCGACGCACACGGCCGTCTGTTGACCGACAACGTGTTCGGCAACATGGCGGACGATGCCGCGCGCCGCGACTTCACCATCAATGCGCTGTACTACGATCCCGCGCGCGACGAAGTACATGATTATTTCGGCGGTGTCGCCGACTGCAAAAAGCGCATGATTCGCATGATCGGCGATCCCGAAACGCGCTTCCGCGAAGACCCGGTGCGCATGCTGCGCGCCGCGCGCTTTGCCGCCAAGCTCGATTTTCACATCGACGAAGCCACGCGCAAGCCGGTCGCCACGCTGGCGCCATTGCTCGCCAACATTCCGCGTGCGCGCATCTTCGACGAAGCCCTGAAGCTGCTGCTGTCCGGCCATGCCCTGCGCGGCGTGCACCAGCTGCGCGCCGAAGGCCTGCACCACGGCATGTTGCCGCTGCTCGACACGATACTGGACGACCCGACCGGCGGACGTTTCATCACCGCCGCGCTGAAAGCCACCGACGCGCGCATCGTGCAGGACAAAACGGCTTCGCCCGCCTACCTGTTCGGCGCACTGCTGTGGCCGCAGGTGGTGCAACGCTGGAAGGCGCTGGAAGCCGCGGGCGAAAAATCGCAGCCCGCGCTGTTCTTTGCGATGGACGAAGTGCTCGACGCGCAACGCGAACAACTCGCCATTCCGCGCCGCTACGACGGCATGATGAAAGAAGTCTGGGCGCTGCAACCGCGCTTTGAACAGCGCGGTGGGCAACGTCCGTATCGCCTGCTGGAGCATCCACGCTTTCGCGCCGCCTACGACTTTTTGCTGCTGCGTGCCGAATCGGGCGAAGTACCCGCTGAACTGGGCGAGTGGTGGACGCGCTTTCAGGATGTCGGCGACAGCGAGCGCGAACGCATGCTGGTCGCCGACAGTGCGCCGAAGCCGCGCCGGCGCCGCAAGCGCAAAAGCCCGGGTGAGGCCGCCAGCGAGACGTCGCCGGAATGACGGTGTCCGCAATTAAAGTCGTGGCCACCGTTGGACTGGGCGCCAATCTCAACGACCCGGCGGCGCAGGTGGAATACGCGCTGGCCGAGCTTGACCGCCTGCCCGGCACACGACTGCTCGCGCGTTCCAGCCTGTATGCTTCAGCGCCGGTCGGCTATGTCGACCAGCCCGATTTCGTCAACGCCGTGGCGCAAATCGAAACCACGCTCGCGCCGCGCGCCCTGCTCGTCGCATTGCTCGACATCGAACACCGCCACGGCCGCGAGCGCAGCTTCCGCAACGCGCCGCGCACGCTCGACCTCGACCTGCTGCTGTACGGCAACGCACACTTCCACGAAGACGGCCTGACGCTGCCGCATCCGCGCATGACCGAGCGCGGCTTCGTACTGTTGCCGCTGCTGGAAATCGCGCCTGACACCGTGATTCCTGGGCACGGCCGCGCTGCCGACTGGCTCGCCCGCTGCAACGATCAACACGTGCTCCCCCTGCTTCCGCCTGCTGCTGCCGTCAACGCATGAGTCTTTCCCGTTTCAAATACGTCGTAGTCGAAGGACCGATCGGCGTCGGCAAAACCAGTCTAGTGCACAAGCTGGCCGATCGTCTGAACGCCGACACCCTGCTGGAAAACGCCACCGACAACCCCTTTCTGCCACGCTTCTACCAGGAACCCCGGCGCTACGCCCTGCCAGCGCAACTGCATTTTCTGTTCGAGCGATCGCGCCAGCTGCGCGATCTGGCGCAGGGGGACCTGTTTCGCGCCAGCACGGTGTCGGATTTCCTGATCGACAAGGACATGCTGTTCGCCCGTCTCAACCTCGACGACGATGAATTCGAGCTGTACCAGAAGGTCTATGCCGACCTCACGCTGCAGGCGCCGACGCCCGATCTGGTGATCTATCTGCAAGCGCCGATCGACAGCCTGCAGGCGCGGGTCAAGCAACGCGGCATCGAATTCGAGCGCGGCATGTCGGCCGACTACCTGCGCCGTCTGGCTGAAAGTTACAGCGAGTTTTTCCATCGCTACGACGCCGCTCCGCTGCTCATCGTCAACAGCGAAAATCTCAACTTTGCGCAGAGCGAAGCGGACTTCGAACTGCTGCTCGAACGCATGAGCAAGATGCGCGGGCCGCGCGAATTTTTCAGTCGGGCCGCATGAACAAACCCGTCACCCTTTCCACGCTCAACGCCCTGCGCGAGCGCGGCGAGAAAATCGCCGTGCTCACCTGTTACGACGCCAGCTTCGCGCGCGTGCTCGATGCCGCTGGCGTCGATGTGCTGCTGGTCGGCGACTCGCTTGGCATGGTGATCCAGGGTCACGGCTCGACCTTGCCGGTGAAGCTCGCCGAAATGAGCTACCACACGCGCTGCGTGGCGGCGGGCACCGAGCGCGCGCTGATCGTCGCCGATCTGCCCTTCGGCAGCTACCAGCCGTCGCCCGAGCGCGCGTTTGCCGCCGCTGCGCGACTGATGGCGGCAGGCGCGCATATGGTCAAGCTCGAAGGCGGCGCGGTCATGGTCGAGACCGTGGCCTTCCTCACCCAGCGCGGCATTCCGGTGTGCGCGCACCTGGGCCTGCTGCCGCAATCGGTCAACCAGCTGGGCGGCTACCGGGTGCAGGGGCGCGAAGAGACCGCCGCCGCACAACTCATTGCCGATGCGCGCGCGCTGGAAACCGCCGGTGCCGGATTGATCGTGCTGGAAATGGTGCCCGCCGCGCTGGCGCAAGCTGTTACCGCGGCGCTCGGCATTCCCACCATCGGCATCGGCGCCGGCGCCGACTGTTCCGGCCAGGTGCTGGTGCTGTACGACCTGCTCGGGCTGTACCCGCGCGCGCCGAAATTTTCGAAGAATTTTCTCGAAGGCAGCAACGGCATCGAAGCCGCCGTGCGCGCCTACGTCTCAGCAGTCAAGGCCGGCAGCTTCCCCACTGCCGAACATTCATTCTGATGCAGGTACTGCACACCGCAGCCGAGCTGCGCGCCGCGCTGGCCGAGCAAACCGGTACCGCGTTTGTTCCCACCATGGGCAATCTGCACGCGGGCCATGTATCGCTGGTGGAGCGCGCGCGCCAGCACGGCAGTCCGGTGGTGACGAGCATTTTCGTCAATCCCCTGCAATTCGGCGTTGGCGAAGATTTCGAGCGCTATCCACGCACCCTCGACGCCGACTGCGCGAAGCTCGAAGCGGCGGGTTGTGACCTCGTGTTCGCGCCGGACGTCGCCGAGATGTATCCGGTGCCGCAAAGCTTTACCGTGCAGCCATCCGCCAGCCTGACCCAGGATCTCGACGGCGCCTTTCGCCCCGGCCATTTCAGCGGCGTGGCGACGGTGGTGTTGAAGCTGTTCAATCTGGTGCAGCCGCGTGTGGCGGTGTTCGGTAAAAAGGACTACCAGCAGCTGTTGGTCATTCGCGAGCTGGTGCGGCAATTCAACCTGCCGATCGAAATCGTGGCGGGTGACACCCTGCGTGAACCCGATGGCCTGGCGATGAGTTCGCGCAATGGCTACCTCGGCACGTCCGAGCGCATCCAGTCCGCGCAGCTACACCAAGCACTGGCCGACATCGTCGCCGCGGTCCAGGCAGGCGAGCACGATGTCGAGGCCCTGTGCGCCAAGGCCCGCCGCCATCTCAACATGGGGGGTTGGCGCGTGGACTACATCGCGTTGCGCGATGCCGCGACCCTGGGGACGACCACATCCGACAGCGCGCGGTTGGTCGTGCTCGGCGCGGCCTGGATGGGCAAAACCCGGCTAATCGACAACCTCGATTTCACCCCGTCCGCCCAGACCTGATCCCGGCAACCAACGGCTCCTGACTTCGCTGTGCGCCCCTATACACGCCTGTTCGCAGTGATCCTGTTTCTCGCTGTGCTGCTGGCGCTCTTCGAACTGTCGGGGCTGCGCGAGCACTTCAGTCTGGCTTACTTGCAACAAACGCTTGCCGACCACCCGCTCGGCGGTCTGCTGGTTTTCATCCTGGTATTCGCCCTGGGCAATCTGGTACAGATACCGGGCTGGGTTTTCCTTGCGGCGGCCGTGCTTGCGCTGGGCCGAACCTGGGGCGGACTCGTCACCTATATTGCAGCCATTCTCTCGTGCAGCCTTACCTTCTTTGCGATCAGACTGATCGGCGGCGATGCCTTGCGCAACATGAATGGCAAGCTTGCGACGCGGCTGTTGAACAAGCTCGATGCCCACCCGATCAAAAACATCGTATTGCTGCGAACCTTGTTCCAGACCGCTCCGGTGCTCAATTACGCGCTCGCCATGTCGGGCGTCCGTTTTCGCGATTATCTGGCCGGCACCCTGCTCGGTCTCCCGCTTCCCATCGCCATGTACTGCCTGTTCTTCGATTTTCTAGCCATGCAATTGCAGCTGGCCTGACGGCTTCGCCGCTGTCCGGACTGAGGACTTACTTCTTGAGAGTCGCCGGGCCGGCGGGTATAATGATGATCCATCTTTTTTGCGAGGGCACCGTCATGCAAAGAACGATGCTCAAATCCAAAATCCATCGGGCAACCGTCACGCACGCCGAGCTGCATTACGAAGGCTCGTGCGCGATCGACGAAACCCTGCTGGATGCGGCGAACATCCATGAGTACGAGCAGATCCAGATCTACAACATCGCCAACGGTGAGCGTTTCACCACCTATGCAATCCGCGCCGAGCGCGGATCAGGCGTGATTTCCATCAACGGCGCGGCCGCACACAAGGCCAACCCGGGCGACCTCATCATCATCGCCACCTACGGGGTTTACAACGAGCTGGAAATGGCGCGTTTCGAGCCGGAACTGGTGTACGTCGATGCAGACAACCGCATCCTCGACACACGCCACGTGATTCCAGTTCAGGCGGCCTGAGCCGCGTCAGTACGTCAGGCTGAATGGGCGGTCTTTGCCGCCGCCCGCAACTTGTCTTTCTTGCTGGTCCGCTTGCCCTTGACGCCGCCGTTGCCGGGTGCCGCAACGGCGGCGGCCTGAACCGGCTCAAACCCTTCAATGCGTTCGCGCAATAATTTCAGCTTCTGGCGTTTTTCGATCAGGCGGAAATGTGCTTCGCTGTCTGCGCTCACAAAACTGATCGCCAGCCCGCTCTCCCCTGCGCGACCGGTGCGTCCGATGCGATGCACGTAATCGTCGGCTGAACGCGGCAAATCGTAATTCAGCACCACCGGCATCTGCACGATATCAATGCCGCGCGAGGCCAGATCGGTCGTCACCAGCACATCCCAGCGCTTGTCCTTGAATTCATCCAGCGTCTGCGCGCGCGCGCCCTGACTCAAGCCGCCGTGAAACGAGGTGGCATAAATCTCGTTGTCCCGATTCAGTTTGGCGGCCACCTGATCGGCGGCATGCTGGGTGGCGACGAACACCAGCACGCGCTCCCAGCCGCCAGTCAGGATCAGATAACGCAGCAACTGCGTTCGACGCGATGCATCGACCTCGATCACCCGCTGCACGATCGCCGGTTCTGCATGGGATTCGGCCTCGACTGCCACGCGCAGGGGGTCATGCAGCAGCTCCTGCGCCAGCGCCACGACGGCGGGCGCAAAGGTCGCCGAGAAAAACAGGTTTTGCCGCCGTTCGGGCAATGCCGCCAGCACCTGCGCCAGTTCGTCGGCAAATCCCAGGTCGAGCAGGCGATCGGCTTCGTCCAGCACCAGCGTGTTCACCGCCGTCAGCACCAAAGCGTTGTGGTCCAGCAAATCGAGCAGGCGTCCCGGCGTGGCCACGACCACATCGACACCGCCGCGCAGTGCCATCATTTGCGGGTTGATCGACACGCCGCCGAACACCACCGCCAGCTTGAGCGGCGGCGCCAGCGCATGCGCCAGGCGTTGCAACACGTCGCCCACCTGGAGCGCCAGTTCGCGGGTGGGTACCAGCACCAGCGCACGCACCCGGCGCGGGTGTGCGCTGTCGGGGAGCAGGCCCTGCAGCAGCGGCAGCGCAAACGCCGCGGTTTTGCCGGAACCGGTGTGCGCAGTGGCCAGCACGTCGCGTCCGGACAGCACGGCAGGAATGGCGGCGGCCTGGATCGCGGTGGGCGCGGCAAAACCAAGTTCGGCGACCGCGCGTGTCAGCGCAGGGACAAGCCCGAGGGCAGAAAAGGACATGGCGTAAGCACGAATGGAAAACGCCCCCAGTGTAGCCACACTGGGGGCGTTTGTTCCGGCCATACGCAGGACGACATCCCGCTGCCGGCCTACCGGGCGCAATCGGTTGCCCGTGCAAGCGACCTACGCCGGCCGCAGCTTCCAGATATCGCGGTTGTATTCGGCCATGGTGCGGTCGGTCGAGAAGAAACCGGATGAGGCGGTGTTGAGGATGCTCATGCGCGTCCAGTTGGCCTTGTCGTGCCAGGCCAGCGACACCTGATTCTGCGCATCGACATAACTGCGGAAATCGGCCAGCGTCATCCACGGATCATTCGGACTCTGGATGGCACCCAGAATCATGTCGAAAATACCTGGCTCGCAGGGATTGAAATGCCCTGTGGCGATCAGTTCGATGACGTCGCGCAGTTCATGGTCCTGCTCGATATAAGCATGCGGCTGGTACTGACCGCGCAGCGCATCGACTTCGTCGGCACGCAAGCCGAACAGGAAGAAGTTGTCTTCGCCCACCGCATCGAGAATCTCGATATTGGCGCCGTCGTAGGTGCCGATGGTGAGCGCACCGTTCATCATGAATTTCATGTTGCCGGTGCCCGAAGCCTCCTTGCCGGCGGTGGAAATCTGCTCCGACAAGTCGGTCGCCGGCGCGATGATTTCCATGCTCGACACCCGGTAGTTGGGCAGGAACGCCACTTTCAAGCGGCCATTGACGTCGGGGTCGTTGTTCACCACCTCGGCCACGCTGTTGACCAGCTTGATGATGCGCTTTGCCATCGCGTAGCCCGGCGCAGCCTTGCCACCGATCAGCACGCAGCGGTCGGCCCAGCCCTGCATATGGCCTTTCTTGATGCGGCTGTACAAATGAATCACGTGCAGCACGTTGAGCAGTTGCCGCTTGTATTCGTGGATGCGCTTGACCTGCACGTCGAACAGCGCGTCGGGGTTGAACTCGACGCCGCAATCCGCCTTGACCAGCGCGGCCAGCCGTTGCTTGTTGGCACGCTTGGCCGCATGCCATTCGGCATGAAAAGCCTTGTTCGAAAGCTCGGCCAGCGGCTTGAGTTTTTCCAGTTGCGCAAGGTCGGCCACCCAGCCGTCGCCGATCTCGCGGGTGATCAGCGCGCTCATGCCGGGGTTGGCATGCGCCACCCAGCGGCGCGGCGTCACACCGTTAGTTTTGTTGTTGAACTTGTCCGGCCACAGGTCGACGAAATCCCGGAACAGGCCGTCCCGCAGCAGCTGGGAATGCAGTGCCGCCACGCCATTGACCGAGAAGCTGCCGACGATGGCAAGCCAGGCCATCCGCACCTGCCGCACGCCCCCCTCTTCGATGATCGACATGCGGCGCTGGCGATCGATGTCGCCCGGCCATTTCATCGAAACGATGCGCAAAAACTGGGCGTTGATCTCGTAAATGATTTCCAGCAAACGCGGCAGCAGGCGCTCGAACAGTGGAACCGACCAGCGCTCCAGCGCCTCGGGGAGCAGCGTGTGATTGGTGTAGGCCATGCACTGGGTGGTGATCGCCCAGGCCTTGTCCCAATCCAGCCGGTAGTCATCCATCAGCAGACGCATCAGCTCGGCCACCGCAATGGTCGGATGCGTGTCGTTCATCTGGAACACGTTGTCTTCGGCGAACTTCGACAGGTCGCTGTTGCCCGCCGCGTACCACTGGCGCAGTGCATCCTTGAGGCTGGCCGAGGCGAGAAAATACTGCTGGCGCAGGCGCAGCTCCTTGCCGTTCTCGCTGCTGTCGTTGGGGTACAGCACCATCGAGATGTGTTCGGCGTGGTTCTTTTCCTGCACTGCCTCGGTGTAGCTGCCGGCGTTGAACTCGTCCAGGTTGAAGGCGTCGGTGGCGGCCGATTTCCACAGGCGCAAGGTGTTCACCGCCTGGTTGCGGTAGCCCGAGATCGGCATGTCGAAAGGAATCGCCAGCACATCGTTGGTATCGACCCAGCGTGCGTGAGGCACGCCCTCCTTGTCGTGAAAGTGCTCGGTGCGGCCACCAAACTGCACGTGCTGGATGAACTCCATGCGCTCGACTTCCCACGGATTGCCGTCGCGCAGCCAGTGATCGGCGTCTTCCTTCTGGTAGCCGTTTTCGATGCGCTGGCGGAACATGCCGTATTCGTAGTGGATCCCGTAGCCCATCACGGGCAGGTCGAGACTTGCGCAACTGTCCATGAAACATGCAGCCAGCCGCCCCAGGCCGCCGTTGCCCAGGCCGGCATCGGGCTCTTCTTCAACCAGGGTTTCCATCGAATGGCCAAAATCCTGCAACGCCGTGCGGGTGGTCTGGTCGAGGTCGAGATTCAGCACATGGTTGGACAAGGCCCGTCCAATCAGAAATTCCAGCGACAGGTAATACGCCCGACGCTTGCCCGGCAGGTCACGCCGCGCATAGGTGTTCATCCAGTCTGACATCAGGCGGTCGCGCAGCGTCCACGCCAGTGCCCGGTAGGTGTAGACCGGCGGACACCCCTGGATGCGCCCCTGATGATAGTACTGGTACTGTTTGACATCCTGCCGGATGGCCTCGGCAGTGACCGGCATCGGCTCCAGCGAAAGTTGTCCGGGGCGGCACATAGATTGATCTGGCATGAGGGTTCCCTATAAAAAAGGTTTGATTTCAGGCGGCATACAGCGCGAGGTAATGCGCCGCGCTGTCCGCCCAGTCGAAGGATTGCTGCATGCCGGTTTTCTGCAGGCGCCGCCAGCGGGCGGGTTGCCGATACAGCGCCAGCGCGCGGTGTATGGTGGCCAGAAACGTCGCTGCGTCGGGCGTATCGAACACAAAGCCATTGGCGCTGGCATCGGCCAGCGTGGCCTCGTTGGCATCCACCACGGTGTCGGCCAGCCCGCCGGTCTTGTAGACAATGGGCGGGGTGCCGTAGCGCAGGCTGTACATCTGGTTCAATCCGCACGGCTCGAAGCGCGACGGCATCAGGAACAGGTCCGCGCCGGCCTCGATCAGGTGTGCCAGCGATTCGTCGTAGCCGATTTCGACAAACACCCGGTCAGGATATTGCCTCGCCAGCCGCGTAAGCTTCTGCTCGTAAACCACCTGGCCGCTGCCCAGCAGGACGATGCGCACATCGGTTTCGGCCAGCAACACCGGGATCGCTGCCAGCACCCAGTCGATCCCCTTTTGCTCCACCAGCCTCCCGACCAGACCCAGCAGCGGCGCGGCCAGCGCGGCCTCGTCGGCATGCGGCAAAAAGCGCTCGAGCAAAGCCTGCTTGTTACGGCGCTTGCCGGGCTGGATGCGGCCCGACGAATAATGGGCCGGCAGGCGCGGGTCGGTGTGCGGATTCCACAGGTTTTCGTCAATACCGTTCAAAATGCCCTGAAGTTTGTAGCTGCGGGACTGCAGCAGGCCGTCGAGGCCAAAGCCGAATTCGGGGGTGCAGATTTCGGCCGCATAGGTCGGGCTCACCGTGGTGATCGCGTCCGCATACACAATGCCGGCTTTCAGCATCGACAGGCCGCCGTGGAACTCCACGCCTTCGGACGACCACCAGTGGTTGGGCAGATGCAGGCGAATGAATTCCCCGTGCGGAAAAAATCCGCTGTACGCAAGGTTGTGAATGGTGAATACGGTTTTGGGGCGCCCGGGCTGATCGGCCAGAAACGCCGCCACCAGACCCGTCTGCCAGTCGTGCGTATGGACCACGTCAGGCTTCCAGCCGAGCTCCAGCCCATCCATCGCGAGCTGTGCTGCCACGCGCGAAAACACGGTATAGCGCTCGGCGTTATCCGGCCAGTCCTGGCCGCTGGCGTTGGTATAGGGATTGCCGGGCCGGTCGAACAAGGGCGGGCAATCGACCACCCACAGCGGAAAGGCAAAATCGGAATGACGCGTTTCCAGGACGCGTGCGGTGACCATGCCTTCGGCCCCGCGCACATCGATCCAGCCGAGAATGCGCACCTGTTCAAGCTGGCGCAACAGCGCACGATAGCCCGGCAACAGCAGGCGGATATCTGCGCCGCGTGCATGCACGGCATGCGGCAGGCTGTACAGCACATCGCCCAGGCCGCCGGTTTTGATCAGGGGGTAGGCTTCGCTGCTGACGAAGAGGACTTTGGTTGCTCCGCGTTTCATTATTTTTAGGTTGCTCCGCTAGGTCGCTTTTTTAATTATTATTTTCAAGGCTGACTGGTTATGAGTGGGGTTTGAGAAAAATGGCACCGAGGGGAGGCAAACTGACCTCCATCGAGTAATCAAATCCCATCCAGGGCTGGTTCTGGGGATGCAGCAACTGGCCATTCCCCATATTTCCGCCACCGTAAAATGCGGAATCTGTGTTCAATACTTGTTTCCAGGCCTGATTTCCGGGTACGCCGATCCGGTAACCATGCCGCGGAACCGGGGTGAAGTTGAGCAGAACCACCACCTTGTCGGCATCGTGCTGGCCCTGGCGGATCAGGCTCAATACCGACTGGTCGGCGTCGTGGCAATCGATCCAGCGGAACCCGCGCGGATCGAAATCGAGCGCGTGCAGCGCCGCTTCGTTGCGATACAGATGGTTGAGGTCGCGCAGCAGCGCGCGGATGCCGTTGTGCGCCGGAAAATCGAGCAGCATCCAGTCGAGCTGCCCGGCTTCCTTCCATTCGTTCCACTGGCCGAACTCGCTGCCCATGAACAACAGCTTTTTGCCGGGGTGCGCGTACTGCCAGGCGTAAAACAGGCGCAGGTTGGCAAAGCGCTGCCAGACGTCGCCCGGCATCTTGTCGAGCAGGCTTTTCTTCATGTGCACGACTTCGTCGTGCGACAGCGGCAGCACGAAGTTTTCCGTCCACGCGTACATTTGGCTGAAGGTCAGCTGGTTGTGCTGGTATTTGCGGTAGACCGGCTCTTTCTCGATGTAGTCGAGGCTGTCGTTCATCCAGCCCATGTTCCATTTCATCGAGAACCCGAGCCCGCCAAGCTCGACCGGGCGCGACACCGCAGGCCACGCAGTCGACTCTTCGGCGATGGTCAGCACGCCGGGGAAGCGCGCATGCACTTCGGTGTTCATCTCACGCAGGAAATGGATCGCCTCGATGTTTTCGCGCCCACCATATTGATTGGGCAGCCACTCGCCCGCCTTGCGCGAATAGTCGAGATACAACATCGACGCCACCGCATCGACGCGCAGACCGTCGATGTGGAATTCGTCGATCCAGTACAAGGCGTTGGCGACCAGAAAATTGCGCACTTCGTTGCGGCCGAAATTGAAAATCAGCGTGCCCCAGTCCTGGTGCTCGCCGCGCCGCGGGTCTTCGTGTTCGTACACCGCTTCGCCGGTGAAACGCGCCAGCGCCCAATCGTCCTTGGGAAAATGCGCCGGCACCCAGTCGAGCAGCACGCCGATGTTCGCCTGGTGGCAAGCATCGACAAACGCGCGGAAGTCGTCGGGCGAGCCGAAGCGCGCGGTCGGCGCGTAGTACCCCGACACCTGATAGCCCCACGAAGCATCAAGCGGATGTTCGGCCACCGGCAGCAGTTCGATATGGGTGTAGCCCAGATCCTGCACGTAGGGAACCAGCTCGGCGATGAGTTCGCCCCAGCTGTAAAAACTGCCGTCGGCATGACGCCGCCAGGAACCGGGATGCAGCTCATAGATGCTGACCGGGCGATGCTGCCAGTCGAACCCGGCGCGGCCGGCAATCCACTGACTGTCGGCCCAGGCATACGGCGTGTCGTCAGTAATGCAGCTGGACGTTTCGGGGCGCGCAAACATCTGGCGCGCATAGGGATCAGTTTTTTTCGCCAGCTGGCCGCGGCTGCCGAGGATTTCGTATTTGTAAGCCATGCCCGCGACGAGTCCGGGAATGAACAATTCCCAGATGCCGGATGCGCCGCGGCAACGCATCGGAGCGACGAGTCCGGGAATGAACAATTCCCAGATGCCGGATGCGCCGCGGCAACGCATCGGATTGCGACGGCCATCCCAGTCGTTGAAATCGCCGATCACGCTGACGCGCTGCACCGCCGGCGCCCACACGACAAACAGGCAACCCGCCACGCCATCGATCGTTTTCAGGCGCGCGCCCAGGACTTTCCAGGCCTCGAAATGCCGTCCCTCGCCGAGCAGGTACAAGTCCAGCTCGCCAAGCTGCGGCTCAAAGTCATACGGGCTTTGCAGCGTATGCCATGCGCCCGCGCCCTTGTCCTGCCAGCGCAGCTGCGGGTGGGGGTCGAACGTCTGGCCGGGTGGCAGCGCCAGCTCGAAGCAGTCGGTACCCGGGATGCGCTCCATGCGCGTTCCGGCCACTTCGACGACTTCGGCTGCGGGCAGAAACGCGCGCAGCAGCGTGCCGCCGTCAGGCGTGTCGTGGGTGCCCAGCACTTCAAAGGGATCGTGGTGCGTGCCGTTTTGCAGGCGAAGAATGGGCGCGCTGATTGCAGGCAGGTTTGTTTTGGTCGTAGATTTCAAGGGCGCTTTCATGACAGGTCGGGCGGGCCACACCGATCAGACTGTTGGAGTTGTTGACGCAAACGGGGAGCCAGGTCGTCGGGCACATCGGCCCAGGCAAACCGCCAGCTCCAGTTGCCGTTATCCGTGCCGGGCGTATTCATGCGCGCTTCGCTGCCCAGATGCAGCACATCCTGCAGCGGCAGCACGGCCAGCGCCGCACGGCTGTGCAGCACGGTGCGGATCATCGCGTCGACGATCTGCTCGTCCGATGCCGTCTCGACTTCGCCTAACCCCAGCTGCCAGCGCACGTGCTGGCGGACAGCGTCCGGTAGCGCGCGCAGCCAGCCCAGCGCCGTATCGTTGTCGTGCGTGCCGGTGTAATACACCGTATCGGGCATGACGTTTTCGGGCTTGTGCGGATTGTCGGCGTGGGCGTCAAACGCAAACTGCAGCACCGCCATGCCCGGCAAGCCGAACTGATGGCGCAGCGCGGTGACATCGGGCGTGATGACGCCAAGATCTTCTGCCACCAGAGGCAAGTCGCCCATTTCGTCGGCTACTGCGCGCAGCAGATCGGCTCCCGGTGACGGCACCCACTGGCCGTGAATGGCGGTCGGTTCGTTCGCTGGTACCGTCCACGCCGCCGCCAGGCCGCGAAAATGATCGATCCGCACCCAGTCGAACCAGTCGAAATGGGCCGCCAGTCGCGCCCGCCACCAGGCAAAGTTGTCCGCCTGCATCGCCGGCCAGTTGTAGTGCGGATTGCCCCAGCGCTGCCCTGTTTCGGAAAAATAATCCGGCGGCACGCCGGCGACTACCGTGGGCTGACCCGCGGCATCGAGCAGGAACAAGTCACGTTTCGCCCACACATCGGCGCTGTCGTGCGCGACAAAAATCGGCATGTCGCCAAACAGCTTGACGCCACGTTGCGCCGCTTCCATTCGCAACTCGCGCCAGAACATGGCGGCGCGAAACTGGGCATGCATGACATCACGGATCGCATCGCCATGCTCGCGGTCGAATGCCGCCAGCGTGGCTGGATCGCGGTCGCGCAGCGCAACCGGCCAGTCCGTCCACTGCGCGCCGTTGTTTTGCGCCTTGATGACGCTGAAGCGGGCATAGTCGTCGAGCCAGTGCGACTGCGACCGGTGCCAGGGTGAAAAGCGTCGCATGTCCACCCGCTTTCCGGCCGGAAACAGGGCCGGATTCACTGCAAACGCCGATGCGCACTGGTACGGTGACAGTCCGGTCAAGGGCAATCCCAGCGGCAGCATCTGCCAGATGCCTACGCCGACGGCCTGCAAAAAATCGAGCCAGCGCCCGGCGTCCGCCAGGGTGCCGGACGGCAAGGAAGTCGGGTGCAGCAACAAACCTGCGCATCGCGTATCCAGGTTCATCAGGTATTCCTGCGCATGGTGCCGGCGTTTTCCGCCATGCCGCCGCCGTGGGACAGGGGCACATCGAGCAAGGCTGGCGGCGCCACGCCGAGCAGGCGATACAACTCGCGCAACTGGGTGCGGAAGAGCTGCTCGAAATCGCTGACGCTGCCCGCCGGGTTGTGATCGCCGAACCACCAGAACCAGTCGGAGCCTTCGCATACCGCAAGCTGGCGTATCGCCATCGCCTGGTGCTCCGCATCCAGCTTGCCAGTAGCCAGGGTGCGGTCATACGCCCGCTTGGCCGCAACCAGGTAATCCCAGCCGCGATTCTTGTCGGTCGAACCGATCCAGGTCGAGAAGCTGCCGTACACCCAGCTGCCCGAGGCCAGCCGCTTCAGCGGTTTGGCTGGCGTGTGCGCGGCCTGTTCGGCAAACGTGCTGACATTGAGCGTGGGGTGACTGGACAACCGCGAGTAGAGGGCGTCCAGAAAATGGTGGCCGTTGTCGGGGTAATACTCCCAGGCATTTTCGCCGTCGAGAATAATCGACACCACATGCTGGTTCGCATTTTTGCCCAGCGCCACGGCGATGTTTTCCAGATGATGGATAAAGTCGCCCACGGCATCATCGGCATGCCAGTCGCTGTATTTGAAGCCAATCAGGTCGGACAGCCCGTCGTCACGAAAAAACATCCGGGTCTTGTAGCTGTCGATGCGCGTCGGAGAAAACAAACCACGTTTGAACTGCGTATCGTCGACCGGCGTGCCGGACTTGGCGCAACTGCCGCGCCATACGCCTTCGCCGGTCGCGGTCCAGGCAATTTTCAGCTCGTCGAGCTGCGCCAGCGCATCCTCGCTCACCCCGCCCTCGGACAGCCACACGCCCGTGGGCTTGCGGCGAAAATAATGCTCGAACACTTCGACCCCGTGCTGCAGATGCCAGCGCGCGCGTTCCGCTCCACCCGGGTAGCCCGGGGCATCGGGTGCCGGCGCATCGGGCATGGCGTCGCGCATGTTGGCGAAGTCATTGAGCAAGGGCACGATGGGGTGGCCGTAGGGCGTCATCGACAGTTCGACCTGGCCGCGATCGGCCAGCGCACGATAACGCGGGATCAGGCCCGCCATGCAATGCTGCATCAGGTACAGCAATTCGTGGCGATCGGCGGCAGAGAATTCGTGCCCCTGTGTTAATAAACGCCGCACCAGCGGCATCTGGCGCAACGAGTTTCCCAGCCAGACCAAGTGATACCAGGTCAGCAAATCGAGAAAATACTGCTCGGACAAATACCCCAGATGCTCAGGCAGGGCCGGATCGCCCTGACCGGCCTCGTAGGAGGCGCCCACCATTTCCAGCAGGTGGTGAAACGCGGGATAGGGATGAATCATCCGCGGCGCATGGCAGCGCTGGCAATCGCGAATGATGGCAAGGCGTGCCGTCGCGTCCGACGGAATGCGCTCGACGCCCGCCAGCAGATTGATCATGTGATCCTGCGTCGGCTTGCCGTGCTTCAACAGCGCGTCCATCTGCTGCGCGTAGTCGTCGATCTGCTCGAGCAGTACCGGCGCGAAATTGACCACCGCCCGCATCGCCGGATAGCGCTCCAGATGCGCCGCCATGTCGCTGTAATCCTTGATGCCGTGCAGATATACCCAGGGCAGGTGATACGCGCCCTTCAGCCCTTCGCGGTAGTAGGGCTGGTGCATGTGCCAGCACAGCACCACATTGAGCGTCTTAGTTGTTGTAGTCATTCTGCAGCCTTGCATAGAGGTTTTGTCCCAGCATGGCCGACGTCACCAGCACGATGCCTTCCGGCGTGACATGGAAGCGCTTGGCGTCCTCGGCGCGATCTTCACCAATGATCGTGCCATCCGGAATGCTGGTGCCTTTGTCGATGATCGCGCGCGTGATGCGGCAGTTGCTGCCGATACTGACCTTGGGCAGGATCACGCTGTCCTTGATGGTGCTGCTGCTTTCCACCGTGGTGGCAAAAAACAGCACCGAACGCTTGACCAGCGCGCCCGACAGGATGCAGCCCCCGGCGATCAGCGAATCGATCGCCGAACCGCGCCGGCCCTCGTCGTCGAAGATGAATTTTGCGGGCGGATACTGCGGCTGGTAGGTCCAGATCGGCCAGTTGCGGTCGTACAGATTGAGCTCGGGCGCCACCGAACATAATTCCATGTTGGTTTGCCAGTAGGAATACAGCGTGCCCACGTCGCGCCAGTAGTCTGGCTCGCCGGCCTTGTTGCGGAACGGGTAGGCCATCGCGCGTGAAGCCGCGATGCTGGCCGGAATGATGTCCTTGCCGAAGTCGTGCGAAGACGCGGGATTGCAGGCGTCGTCGATCAGCGTCTTGTAGAGGAAGTCTTTGGAGAAAATGTAAATCCCCATCGAGGCCAACGCGATACCGGGCTTGCCAGGAATGCTGTCGGGGTGATCGGGCTTTTCGGTGAACTTGACGATGCGCATGTTCTCATCCACCGACATCACGCCGAACCCGCGCGCTTCATCCACCGGCACCTCAATGCTGCCCACCGTGAAATCCGCGCCGCTCTGCGCGTGGTACAGCAGCATGTCCGAATAATCCATGGTGTAGACGTGATCGCCACCGAGCACCAACACATACTCGGGATTGTGCCGCTGCATGATGTCGAGATTCTGGAACAAGGCATCGGCGGTGCCCTGGTACCACTCCTTCTTGTTGGTGCGCTGCTGCGCCGGCAGGATCTCCACGAACTCGCCGATCTCCGCACGCATGAAACCCCAGGCGCGCTGCAGATGGCGAATCAGCGAATGCGACTTGTATTGCGTCAGCACGCCGATGCGGCGAATGCCCGAGTTCACGCAATTCGAGAGCGGAAAATCGATGATGCGGTACTTGCCGCCAATCGGCACGGCCGGCTTGGCGCGCCACGCAGTCAGATCCTTCAGGCGCGATCCTTCCCCACCCGCCAGCACCAGCGCCAGGGTCTTGCGTGACAGTTCGGTGGCCGTTTTCGGCTCGGTGTAATAGCGGTAAAGGCGTTCCTGCTCTTCTTTTGAAATCGTCATATCCCCTCCAGGGCGACTTGATATTGGAATGAATTTCTGCAACGAAACGAACTCAAGTGATCCTCTTCAAGATACTGTAAACGCATCCGCCTGTGTCTGGGCCATCGCACCCTGCACGCCCAGACGCGGCGTGGTGATCAGAAAAATCGGGGTGCGCTCGACCACGCCGCGCATCCGCCCCTTGTCCGTCGCCGCCGCCATGAAACGGGGCGACTGCATGCGCGCCAGCATGTGCGTGGCTACACCGCCCGCGATATACAGGCCGCCAAACGGCTGAAGCATCATGGCGACATTGCCGACCCACGCACCATACAGATCGATAAAGAGGTCAAGTGCCGCCGTAGCGGCCCTCTCGCCTGCCGCCGCCCGAACCGCGAGCGCGGCGCCATCCACCTCCTCGTCCGGCGGCATGCAACCCTGCTCCACGCAACAAAACCGGTACAAATCCTTCAACGCCGAGCCCGACACCACCCGCTCCCACGAGACATGTCCGAACTCGTCGCGCAAGCGATCGAGCAGACGCCCCTGCAACGCATTGGCCGGAGCAAAATCGACATGCCCCGCCTCCGTAGCAAGGCTTTGATATCGGCCATCGGCCGCAGCCACCATGAACGCCATGCCCAGCCCGGTACCCGCGCCGGTAATGGCGCGCACCCCGCCGGAAACAGCCGTTTGCGGATTAAGCGCAATCACATCGGCGTCCGTCAGCGTCGCCACGCCTGCTGCTGCGGCTTGAAAATCATTGATGAAGCGCACCATGGCCACACCCAGCGATTGCTGCATCACGGCCGCGTCCATCACCCAGTCCAGATTGGTCAAGCGGGTACGCTGTCCATCCAGCGCCCCCGGTAAAGCGAGCAGCAGGCCATCGGGTGGGCGCGAGGCGCCGGCATCGGCAATGAACTGGCGAATCAGACTGTCTGCCGATTCAAAATCGGCGCTGGCGTAAACCTGCTCAAAACGCAGTTGCCGGCCACCGCCCGCAGACGTCTGCGCCAGCCATGCCAGCCAGCTTTTGGTCCCGCCAATATCGCCCGCGATCCAATCCATGTGCTCACTATAATCCAGCGCGACAACGACTCACAGGCTGCAATCCACAATCCGCAGCGCATCTGATCCCCTTTGCAAAGACCTATCGCGGCGCACTGGCTTACTCAGGTGACTGCTCCCCACAGACATCGGAACAGCAAGGCTCAAGCCAGCACGCGCCGTGTTGCAGCAAGTTCCTTGAAAAGAATAGTAAAAAGGAGTGAAGCAGATATGACAGGCGTCCGCGTACCGTTCGCTGCCAGCAAAAAGCGGCCAAAAATCCTTTTGATTTATTGCGTCGCCGCACTTCAATAGTGCAAATCCGTTGTTTGAATGCACCAACAGGAACAGTCCGCACCTGGCCGCCATCTGCACGGATCAGAACAAACGTAGACTCGGATAAATTTGGTTTTCGGGCCAAAAGCCACAATGAATAAAACTGGTGCCGGGAGGGGGACTCGAACCCCCACACTGTTACCAGCGGCGGATTTTGAATCCGCTGCGTCTACCGATTCCGCCATCCCGGCAAGGGTGCCGGATGCGAACGCGCCCGGCGACAGAGCCGCGCATTATGTCCCAAGCGGGCCGCCCGCTGCAAGGTGGCGGCTATAATCGCGCCCCATGCAGGTTTCTGATTTTGATTTTGATTTGCCGGATGAGCTGATTGCGCAGCTGCCGCCTGAAGTGCGCGGCGGCAGCCGGCTGCTGCATGTCGAAGCATCCGGCTTGCGGTATGACCGCAGCTTTAGCGATCTACCGTCGCTGTTGCATCCGGATGATCTGCTGGTCATGAACGACACGCGCGTCATCAAGGCGCGGCTGTTCGGCAACAAGGATTCGGGCGGCAAGGTGGAATTGCTAGTCGAGCGCGTGACGGATGAGTTCGACGCGCTGGCGTTCATCCGCGCGAGCCATGCGCCCAAACCAGGTTCGCGCATCCTGCTGGCAGACGACGTGTGGGTAGATGTGCTGGCACGACAGGACGACCTGACGCACCTGCGTTTTCAGCGCCCGGTGCTGGACGTGCTGGAGCAACTCGGCCGCTTGCCCTTGCCGCCCTACATTACGCACACGCCGACCGCCGACGACGAGGCGCGCTATCAAACGGTCTACGCAAACGAACCCGGCGCGGTGGCCGCTCCGACGGCCGGGCTGCATTTCGACGAGGCGATGCTGGATGCGCTGCGCAAGCAGGGCGTGCGCACGGCGCGCGTGACACTGCATGTCGGCGCAGGCACTTTCCAGCCGGTGCGGGTGGCGCATCTGGCCGACCACAAGATGCACAGCGAGCGCTACACGATTCCGCAGCCGACCGTCGACGCGATCCGCGACACCCGCAGGCGTGGCGGCCGCGTGGTGGCGGTCGGCACCACCAGCTTGCGGGCACTGGAAGCGGCCGCGCTGGCTTCAACCACCGAGGCGGGCGATCTGCAGGCCGGTTCGAATGAAACCGATATCTTCATCACGCCGGGCTACCGTTTCAACGTGGTCGATGCGCTGATCACCAATTTCCATTTGCCCAAATCCACCCTGCTGATGCTGGTCGCGGCCTTCGCGGGATACGACAGCATCCGTGCAGCCTACGCCCACGCCATTGCGCACCGTTACCGTTTCTTCAGCTATGGCGACGCGATGCTTTTAGAACGCACTTCCTCATGAAATTCGACCTGATCACCACTGATGGCGGCGCGCGGCGCGGCCAGCTTCAACTCGCGCACGGCACCATCCAGACGCCTGTCTTCATGCCGGTGGGCACCTACGGCACGGTGAAGGCGATGACGCCGGCCGAACTCACCGAAACCGGTTTCGAGATGGTGCTGTCGAATACGTTTCACCTGTGGCTGCGCCCCGGGCTGGAGGTGATCGAAAAGTTCGGCGGGCTGCACCGTTTCATGGGCTGGGACAAGCCGATCCTCACAGACTCGGGCGGCTTCCAGGTGTTCAGCCTCGGCAAGCTGCGCAAGATCACCGAAGAAGGCGTGAAGTTCGCTTCGCCGCTCAATGGCGACAAGCTGTTCTTGACGCCGGAAATTTCGATGCAGATCCAGCGCACGCTGAACTCCGACATCGTAATGATCTTCGACGAATGCACGCCCTACCCCGCCACCGAGCGCGAAGCCGCCGACTCGATGCGGATGAGCCTGCGCTGGGCGGCGCGCTCGAAGGCGGCGCACGCGGGCAACCCCAATGCGCTGTATGGCATCGTCCAGGGCGGCATGTTCGAGAGCCTGCGCGACGAATCCACACGCGAGCTCATCGCCATGGATTTTGACGGTTACGCTATCGGCGGCCTCTCGGTCGGCGAACCCAAGGAAGACATGAAGCGCATCCTCGCCCACACCGCGCCGCAACTCCCTGCCGACAAACCACGCTATTTAATGGGGGTCGGCACGCCGTCCGACTTGGTCGCGGCTGTAGGCCAGGGCATCGACCAGTTCGACTGTGTATTGCCGACGCGCAACGCGCGCCACGGCATCCTGTTCACCCGGCGCGGCGAAATCCGCATCCGCAACGCGCGCTGGAAAACCGACACCGCACCGATCGACGACGAATGCAGCTGCCACACCTGCACCCATTTCAGCCGCGCCTACGTGCATCACCTGATTCGCGCCAACGAAATTCTCGGCGCGCGGCTCGCCACGATCCACAACCTGCATTACTACCACCGCCTGATGGCCGAAATGCGCGACGCGATCAAGGCCCAGCGCTTCGCCGACTTCACCACGCAGTTTCACGAGATGCAAACACACGGATGGTAGAATTCTGCGGCTTTAATCGATCGTCCCTTTGATTTCGGAGTATTCATGATTTCCCTTGCCCACGCGCAAACTGCAGCCGCCGCCCCCGGAACCGCCGAACTGGTTCAGCAGTTTCTCCCGCTCGTCATCATTTTCGTACTGTTCTATTTCATGCTCATCCGTCCGCAGATGAAGCGGGCCAAAGAACAAAAACAGATGCTGACCGAACTCGCCAAAGGCGACGAAGTGGTCACGGCCAGCGGCCAGCTGGGCAAAATCGCCAAAATGGGCGACCAGTATGTCGCACTCGAAATCGCCGACGGCGTGATTACCCACGTGCAAAAATCCTCGGTGCAAACCCTGCTGCCCAAGGGCACGATCAAAGGCCTGTAAGCATCCTGACGTGAGCAGCGCATGGATGTTGTTGCCGTTGCTCACCCCTCCCCGCTCACTGCTCCCCCTATAAAATGAACCGCTTCCCGCTCTGGAAATATGTGCTCATCGGCATCACGCTGGTGGTCGCCTTTCTCTTCACCCTGCCCAATTTTTACGGTGAAGTCCCTGCGGTGCAGGTGTCGCCGGTTCGCAGCAGCGAGCAGGTCGATACCGCACTGCTGGGCCGCCTTGAAAGCCTGCTCAAAACCGCCGGGCTGGCGACCAGTGGGATCGAGCTGTCGGGCAACAGCATCAAGGCACGCTTCGCCAATACCGACTTGCAAATCGCGGCAAAAGACGCGCTGCAGTCAGGCCTGGGCGATCGTTACACCGTCGCGCTGAACCTGGTGCCGGCCTCGCCGGCCTGGCTGTCGTCGATCGGCGCGCTGCCGATGTATCTTGGCCTCGACCTGCGCGGCGGGGTGCATTTTCTGCTCGAAGTGGACATGAAGGCCGCGCTTGATAAAGCCGCCATTCGTTACCAGAACGATTTTCGTACCGAGCTGCGCGCCGACAAAATCCGCTACGGCCGCATCACCCGCGAAGGCAATGTAGTCAGCGTGCATTTCAACACGCGTGACCAGCGCGATGCCGCCATCAACAAACTGGGCACGGTATTCACCGAACTGGCACTCACCCCGGAAGACCAGGCCGAAGGCTTCAGCCTTTCTGCCCGCCTGCGTCCAGAAGCAGCCACAAAAGTGCAGGAGTTTGCGCTGCAGCAAAACATCACCACGCTGCGCAACCGGGTCAACGAACTCGGCGTGGCCGAGCCCGTGATCCAGCAGCAAGGCGCCAGCCGCATCGTGGTGCAGCTACCCGGCGTGCAGGACACCGCCAAGGCCAAGGACATTCTCGGCCGCACCGCCACCCTGGAAATCCGTATGGTGGACGAGCAGGCCGATCCCATTTTGGTCGGCCAGGGGCAAGCGCCATTTGGCGATGAAGTCGTTCCCAGCCGCGAAGGTGGCAACATCGCCGTGAAGAAAGATGTCGTGCTAACCGGCGACTCGATCACCGACGCCTCGCCCGGCTTCGACAGCACCAGCGGCCAGGCTGCGGTGCACCTTAATCTGGACGGCAAGGGCGCGCGCATTTTTCAGGCCGTCACGCGGGAAAACGTCGGCAAGCGCATGGCGATCCTGCTGATCGAAAAAGGCCGTGCCGAAGCCATCACCTCGCCCGTCATCCGCGATGAAATCGGCGGCGGCCGGGTGCAGATCACCGGCATGGAAACAGCACAGGAAGCCTCCGACGTCGCGCTGCTGCTGCGCGCCGGCGCGCTGGCTGCACCGATGCAGATCGTGGAAGAACGCACCGTCGGCCCCAGCATGGGCGCAGAAAACATTAGCAAAGGCTTCCACTCCAACATCTGGGGCTTTGCAGCGGTTGCCCTGTTCATGGTCATCTACTACCGCATCTTCGGACTGTTCTCGGCGGTTGCGCTCGCGATCAACGGTTTCTTCCTGATTGCCTTGCTGTCGATGATGCAGGCCACACTGACCCTGCCCGGCATGGCCGCCATCGCACTGACGCTCGGCATGGCGATCGACGCCAACGTGCTGATCAATGAGCGCATCCGTGAGGAACTGCGCAACGGCTCCACGCCACAGGCTGCCATCCATGCC
>NCCT01000024.1 GCA_002279795.1 Hydrogenophilales bacterium 12-61-10 | reverse complement strand
GGTTGCGGGTGAAGTCATCGCCGCCAATGCCGACGTCGAATCCAGCCCGGAAGCGATCAACAAGGATGCCTACAGCGCCTGGATGTTCAAGCTGAAACCCGCCGATGCTGCTGATGTGGCCGGCCTGATGGATGCGGCGGCTTACCAGAAGCTGGTCGAGTCGGAAGCGCATTAATTTGGCAGGGCGTGAGGGGGCAGGTGTCAGGCCCCCCTCTTGCGCCAGCGCGAATCCTCACCCCTAACCCCTCACGCCTCACCCAGAAAATGCCCTTCATTCCCCACACCCCTGAAGACGTCTCCAGCATGCTCGGCGCCATTGGCGCGGGCAGCATCGAAGACCTGTTCGACGAAATCCCGCCTGCGCTGAAAACCGGCAAGCTCAAGGATGTGCCTGACGGTCTGCCCGAAATGGCGGTGACGCGCTTGATGCAGGAGCGTGCGTCGGCTGACGGTTTCTGGTCGAACTTCATCGGTGCGGGGGTGTACGAGCACCACATTCCGGCGGCGATCTGGCAGATCACGACGCGCGGGGAGTTCTATTCCGCCTACACGCCGTATCAGGCCGAAGCCAGCCAGGGCACGCTGCAGCTGATCTACGAATACCAGACCATGATGACCCGGCTGACCGGGCTCGACGTGTCGAACGCATCGCTCTACGACGGCGCGTCGGCGCTGGCCGAAGCGGTGCTGATGGCAGTGCGCGCGCACAAGTCCTCGCGCCGCGTGCTGGTGCCGAAGACGGTACACCCGATTTACCGCAAGGTCGTGCTGACCACAGTGAAAAATCAGGGCATCGAACTGGTCGAACTCGACTACGACGCGGCAACCGGCCAAACCGTGCTGCCCGCCGACTCCGGCGCCTTCGCCGGACTGGTGATCCCGCAGCCGAACTTCTTCGGCGTGCTGGAAGACGTCCATGCGATGACCGACTGGGCGCATGCTCAAGGCGCGCTGGCGATCGCTCTGGTCAACCCGACCACGCTGGCGGTGCTCGAAGCCCCCGGCAATTGGGGAACGAAGGGGGCGGATATCGCCGTCGGCGAAGGCCAGCCGCTGGGCGCGCCGATGGCTTCGGGTGGGCCGTACTTCGGCTTCATGTGCTGTCGCCAGGAATTTGTGCGGCAGATGCCGGGACGCATCGTTGGTCGCACGGTCGATCTTGATGGCAAGCCCGGCTTCTCGTTGACGTTGCAGGCACGCGAGCAGCACATCCGCCGCTCCAAGGCGACTTCCAACATCTGCACCAACCAGGGACTGGTCGTCACCGCCGCCACCCAATACATGGCGTTGCTGGGGCCGCAGGGCTTGGCGAAAGTCGCATCGGCCAGCCACGCCAACACGGTCGCGCTGGCCGACAAGCTGACAGCAATCCCTGGGGTGGCGCGCGCCTTCGTTGCGCCGTATTTCCACGAAGTCGTGCTCACGCTCGACGACAACACCCTGAAGGGCACAAGTGCCAAAGACGTGCTGCGCGCGCTGCAGGCGCAGAACATTCTTGGCGGGCTGGATGTGTCCGCCTGGTATCCCGAGCTCGGGCAGGCGATTCTGGTGTGTGTCACCGAAACCAAGACCGCCGCCGACCTTGACCTCTATGCGCAACAATTGGAACGTATCCTGTCCAAGCGCCGCGAAGCGCCGCCATGCGCTTACAAAAACTGATCGGACCCTCATGAGCGACACGCCTAAAGACAAGGAATTCTACGAACTCGCCGATGCGCATATCGCGCTGTGCAACACGCACATGGGCAAGGTCAAGCCAGCCAGGGTAAGCGCGGCGATGCTGTTTGCCGCGTCACGATTCAACGCCTTCGTGATCTACGCCAGTAGTGAGAACAAGGCGCAGTTTCTGCTCGAAAAAGAGTCTGCAATTGCCTACTTCATGCAGGAATATGAAAAATACCTGCGCGAGAATATCGACGAGCATTTGTCGCGATACGATGCACCGGCGGGCTGACTGGCTCGCCTGACCTCCCACCGTGCTTAACCTTCATTCAGGAGAATCCCCATGGCAGTAACCTTAGGCGGCAACCCCATCGACGTATCCGGCAACTTCCCCAAAGTCGGCGACACCGCGCCGGATTTCAAACTGGTCAGCGGCGATTTGTCTGACGTTTCACTGGCGGATTTTGCCGGCAAGAAAAAGCTGCTGAACATCGTGCCGAGCCTGGATACCGGCGTCTGCGCGACGTCGACGAAAAAGTTCAACGAAGCGGCCCTGAACGGTGCGGTGCTGATGGTGATTTCGGCCGACCTGCCGTTTGCGCAAGGCCGTTTCTGCACCGCCGAAGGCACCAGCAATGCAGTCACGCTGTCAACCATGCGCGGTGCTGAGTTCAAGCGCAACTACGGCGTCGATATCACCTCCGGCCCGCTGGCCGGCGTGACCGCGCGCGCTGTGGTGGTGCTGGATGAGAACAACAAGGTGCTGCACGCCGAGCTCGTTCCCGAGATCAAACAGGAACCCAACTACGAGGCCGCGCTGGCTGCTTTGAAATAAATTCGTGAGGCGCGAGGGGAAAGCGGCGAGGCAGGTTTGCGAGACCGCATCGCGCCTGCCCCGCCCAGCCCCTTACCCCTCACCCGTCACGCCTTACCGCTAACAACCATGCTGATATTCGACCACTCCCGCCCTGGCCGCACGGCCACCTCGCAACTGCCTGCCGCCGGTGGCAGCCTCGACGATCTGCCGGCAGCGCTACGCCGCAAGTCTGCACCGACCTTGCCCGAGGTGTCCGAGCTCGACGTGGTGCGCCACTACACGCGGCTTTCGCAAAAGAACTTCTCGATCGACACCCAGTTCTATCCGCTCGGTTCGTGCACCATGAAATACAACCCGCGCGCGTGCAATTCGCTGGCGATGCTGCCGCAGTTTCTGGCGCGCCATCCGGCAAGCCCGGACGATACCGGCCAAGGGTTCCTCGCCAGCATGTTCGAGCTGCAGGAAATGCTGAAGGACGTCACCGGCATGGCGGGTGTGTCGATGGCGCCGATGGCCGGCGCGCACGGCGAATTCGCCGGGGTGGCGATGATCCGCGCCTACCACGACGCGCGTGGCGACACCGCGCGGCGCGAGATCATCGTGCCGGACGCAGCGCACGGCACCAATCCGGCCACCGCCACGATGTGCGGCTATACCGTGAAGGAAATCCCCACGGATGCCTCCGGCGCGGTCAACCTGGACGCGCTACGCGCTGCCGTCGGCCCGCAGACCGCCGGCCTGATGCTGACCAATCCGTCGACGCTGGGCGTGTTCGAAACCACCATCTCCGACATTCAGAAGATCGTCCACGACGCCGGCGGTCTGCTGTATTACGACGGCGCCAACCTCAATGCGATTCTCGGCAAGGTTCGCCCGGGCGACATGGGCTTCGATGTCATCCACATGAACCTGCACAAGACCTTCTCCACCCCGCACGGTGGCGGTGGACCGGGCGCGGGTCCGGTCGGCGTGTCGACGCGGCTGCTGCCCTTCATGCCGATTCCGCTGGTGCTGAACGACAACGGCCTCTACCGTCTGGCGGGCGAAACCGATCTGCCGCAATCGATCGGCCGCCTGTCGGCCAACATGGGCAACGCCGGGGTGCTGATGCGCGCCTACATCTATGCGCGCCTGCTGGGACGCGAAGGCATGCACCGGGTCGCCGAATACGCCACGCTCAACGCCAACTACCTGATGGCGGAGTTGCGCCGCGCGGGTTTTGAACTGGCTTATCCCGAGCGCCGCGCCAGCCACGAGTTCATCGTCACGCTGAAAAAGCTCAAGGACGCCACCGGCGTGTCGGCGATGGACTTTGCCAAGCGCCTGCTCGATTACGGCTACCACGCGCCGACCACGTATTTCCCGCTGCTGGTGCCGGAGTGCCTGCTGATCGAGCCGACCGAAACCGAAAGTCGCGAAACCCTCGATGGCTTCATCGCTGCGATGAAAGCCATCAAGCACGAAGCCGAAACCAACGCCGATCTGGTCAAGGGCGCACCCTACAGCCTGCCGGTACGACGGCTGGACGATGTCAAGGCGGCACGCGAACTCGACCTGGCCTATAAACCTGCGGGATTTATGCCCTCTAGGGTATGACCGAGCCTGTCAGCCCCTACAAGGGCAAAACCGGCCTGCGGCGGCTGCTGAACGCCATGGGTTACACCTGGGACGGGCTGCGCGCGGCTTTCAGGCACGAGGATGCGTTCCGTCAGGAAGTGTTCCTAGCGTTGCTGCTGATCCCGCTGGCCGTCTATCTGGGTGATACCGGCGTCGAGCGCGCGCTGATGGTTGCTGCCGTGCTGGGTGTGCTGATGGTCGAGCTGCTCAACTCGGCAGTCGAGGCGGCCGTCGACCGTATTTCGCTGGAACACCATCTACTGATCAAGCGCGCCAAGGACATGGGCAGTGCTGCGGTGATGATCGCGCTGGTCAACGTCGTGGCGGTGTGGGGGCTGGTTTTGTTTGGCTAATGCCGGGCACGATCAAACATAATTAAGCCCAATACGCGGAAGCACCCTCAAGTTGCGGGTTTTCTTGCCGGAATAGAAGGCGTGTCGTCTTATTTCGGTGGTCGTGTGAATTACAAATCTCTCTGTTTCCTGTTGAGTCTGAGCCATGCCGGTTCGGTCGCTGCCTTCGGGCTGGGAGATGCCAGCGTGCGCTCGTATCTCGGGCAGCCGTTGCATGCCGTCGTTCCCCTGTTCGGCATGACCGCCGCGATCACGACCGATTGCCTCAGTGTTGCAAGCAGCCCGGGCGGGATTTCGCCCCTGCCGCCAGCCAGAATGAGCATCGAACAGAATGGCGAACAGGCTCTGTTGCACCTGCGCACCACGCGCAGCGTGAACGATCCGGTCACGCAGTTTGTGCTGGTTTCAGATTGCGAAGCGCATGTGGAGCGCGAATATGCCTTGCTGCTTGATCCGCCAGCGATGGTCGAGACAGTGGGCGCACAAAGTCTCCCCGTGGCCGAAGCACCTGATGACTTGCGCACGCAGCAAACCTTGATCGCACAGGATGCCGAAGTCGAACCGGTCAAGCCTGTGCGAAGCCGGCCGGTCAAGCTCAAGCGGGCGGCTCCGGCGGTTTCCCAGGCGAACGAAACGGCTTCGCCTTCTAGCGCAGCGAAGCCGCCACTGGCCCCTGTGCCATCCAAACCTCGACTGGTGTTGTCCGGTCAGCGCAGCGGCATGGGAACGCCTCTGGCATTGCGCCTCGATACCACGCTTTCCGCGCCGGCACAGCCGCGCGCAGGCGGATTGAATCCAGTCGACTTGTCTGACGAGAACACGGCGCTGAACCACCGGATTGCCTATCTGGAAGCCCAGCTGGCAGCCCTGCAGCAACGCAACGCCATGCTCGACCGCTCGCGCGCTGCGACACCGACTGCGGTTGCGCTGCCGCCCAAACGCGATTCGCAGTGGCTTCTGTATGTGCTGGTGGCGGGCGTTCTGGCGGGCGTGGGCGCATTGTTGCTGGGCTTGCGCCGCCGCAGCGCCGGCCGCCCACAGTCGGCTATCCGTCTCGATGAATCCTGGGAGCAACCGGGCATTGGCGATCCGCTTTCAGGTCGGGACAGCGAGCCCGCCATGCCCGCCCCGTTGCGGATGGCGGAAGTTGCTGCACCCGCCAGCGATGACGGCACCGAACTGAAAGAGGACATCCTGGATCAGGCCGAGGTTTTCATGGCGCACGGCCATGGCGAACTGGCGATTCACTTGTTACAGGAGCACTTGCGCGAATCGCCGACCGAATCGCCGGTGCCCTGGCTATTGCTGCTCGATTTGCTGCATCGCGCGGGCGATACGGCGGGTTACGTCACGGCCAGCACCGAATGCCGGCGGTATTTCAACGTCAATCTCGATGGACGCGCCTTTTTCAGCGAAGGCGACAATGGCCAGGGCCTCGAAGCCTATCCCCATTTGCTCGAGCAAATGGTGAAAGTGTGGAACACCCCGGACATCGCGGCCTTCTTCGAAGAGCTGGTTTTCGACCATCGCGGCGGCACCCGCGCAGGCTTTGAGCCGGGCGCCTATCGCGACATCCTGCTGCTGCGCAGCATTGCCCACGAGGTTTCGCCCCTGAAGCACGCGGCCTGACGAACGAACGAGTTGCCCGGTGAGGCAAGCGTGTTGCAGCAGCGCCAGACGGGGTGCCTTTGCAGGTATCCCGTCCGACCTATGCGTCAGTACTGCACCACCATGGGGTCAAGGCTGCGCCACAGATACCAGGTCGCCACGGTACGCCAGGGCGCGTGACGCGTACCGTGCTCGGCGAGCGTTTTCGGGCTGGGTCGTTCACCGTCGAAATAGTGCAGCGCGACGGCCTTTTGCAAGCCGATGTCATCGAGCGGCCATACATCCGGCCGCCGCAAGCTGAAAATCAGGAACATCTCGGCTGTCCAGCGGCCAATGCCGCGCACGTCGGTCAATTCGGCGATCACCGCGGCGTCATCCCGTGTCGTCCAGCGCGCCGGCGCGATCCGGCCATCGACAAAATGCCCGGCCAGATCACGCAAATACTCGGCCTTGCGGCGCGACAGGCCGCAGGCCGCAAGCGCGTCGAGTTCCAGCGTGGCGATGTGTTCAGGCTGGATGTGCTGCGCGTAATCGGCAAAACGCAGCCATATGCTATCGGCGGCCTTGACCGATATCTGCTGACCGACGATGGCACGCGACAGGGTCTGGAACGGATCACCGCGGTTGCCGAGGGTGGCGTCGGGATAGCGATCGATGAGTGTGGCCATGACCGGATCGCCTGCGGCGAGTTCGGCGCAGGCGGTGTGCCAGTAAGCGGGTGCGGTCGTTTCCACGAGTTGTTGGTTGCGGGGAGCGCCTTCAGCGGTCACAGCAGGATGATGTCGTACTGTTCCTGCGGATAGCTGGTTTCGACCTGCAGCGAGACGGGCTTGCCGATGAAGTCGATGAGCTGCGCGAGGCTACCGGACTCTTCGTCGAGGAACAGGTCGATGACGCTCTGTGCGGCGGCGATGCGGTACTCGCGGGCGTCGAACTGACGCGCTTCGCGCAGAATTTCGCGCAGGATGTCGTAGCACACGGTTTGCGCGGTCTTGATTTCGCCGCGTCCGCCGCAGGTGGGGCAGGGCTCGCACAGTACGTGCGCCAGCGACTCGCGGGTGCGCTTGCGCGTCATCTCGACCAGGCCCAGGGCGGAGAAGCCGCTGACGCTGGTGCGGGTGGGATCGCGCGCGAGGGTTTTCTTCAGTTCGGAGAGGACCGCCTCCTGATGCTCGGCGTTGTCCATGTCGATGAAGTCCATGATGACGATGCCGCCAAGGTTGCGCAGGCGCAGCTGGCGGGCGATCGATTGCGCGGCTTCGAGGTTGGTCTTGAAGATGGTGTCGTCGAAGTTGCGCGCGCCGACGAAACCGCCGGTGTTGACGTCCACCGTCGTGAGCGCTTCGGTCTGGTCGATGATGAGGTAGCCACCCGACTTGAGGTCGACCCGACGCCCCAGCGCCTTGGCGATTTCATCGTCGATGGCGTGCAGGTCGAACAGCGGCCGCCCGGCGCTGTAGTGCTGCAATTTGTCGAATACGGCATGGGTATAGTTCTGCGCGAACTCGGCCATGCGCTGATAGGTTTCGCGCGAGTCGATGAGGATGCGACTGGTGTCGCTGTTGACGAAGTCGCGCAGCACGCGCAGCGACAGGTCGAGGTCCTGATACAGCAGGCAGGGCGCTTCGCAATTGACGCGCGACTGGATATTGGTCCACAGGCGCCGCAGATATTCGATATCGGCGCCGATCTCGGCGTCCTCGGCGGTTTCCGCCATGGTGCGAACGATGAAGCCGCCATGGGCGCCTTCCGGCATCAGTTGGTGCAGTTTTTGGCGCAGCTGTTCGCGCTCTTCCTCGCCTTCGATTTTTTGCGAAATGCCGATATGGGTTTCCTGCGGCAGGTAGACCAGGTAGCGCCCGGCGAAACTGATCTGGGTCGACAGGCGCGCGCCCTTGGTGCCAATCGGGTCCTTGATCACCTGCACCATCAGGGCCTGGCTTTCGTGCAGGATCTGTTCGATCGGCCGCTCGGGTTCGCTGCCGTGGCGCTCTTCCCAGATATCGGCAACATGGAGGAAGGCCGCGCGCTCCAGACCGATGTCGATGAACGCCGATTGCATCCCCGGCAACACGCGCACCACGCGTCCCATATAGATGTTGCCGACGAGTCCGCGGCACTGCGCGCGCTCGATATGCAGTTCCTGTACCGAGCCGAGATGCAGCACGGCGACGCGGGTTTCCTGCGGGGTGACGTTGACGAGGATTTCTTCGCTCATAGGGAAGGTTCAGACGGCGAAACCGAAGGCTCTCAATAAAACAGCAGTGCCGTATAACGGCAGTCCCATGACGCCGCTGTAGCTGCCTTCCAGATGTTCGACGAATGCGCCCGCGCGCCCCTGGATGCCATAGGCGCCGGCCTTGCCGATGTATTCGCCGGTTTCCAGGTAACGGCTGATGAGGAGCGGGCTGAGTTCGGCAAAGCGGACCAGCGTGGTCGACAGGCATTTTTCCACGCGGTCTTCCTGCTGCACCGCCACCGCACTGTGAACCAGATGCAGACGGCCGGACAGCCGGGTCAGCATCGCCTCGGCGTCGCTGCGATCAGCCGGCTTGCCGAGAATGACGCCGTCCAGTTCGACGACGGTATCCGCCCCCAGGACCGGGAAGCGCAGCACGTGGCGCGCATCCACCGCGCGCCAGCCGCAGGCGGCTTTTTCGATGGCCATGCGCTGCGCAAAATCGGGTGCGGTTTCATCGGGGTGCGGGATTTCGACGACATCCATTCGCCCCGCCACCGCGCGCAGGGGCAGCACGTCGAATGCCACGCCGAGCTGTTTGAGCAGCTCGCGGCGGCGGGGAGATTGCGAAGCCAGATAGACGCGTTTATCGACCAGCATGATGCTTGGTGTCCTCAATCACGATGATAGGGGTGCCCTTTGATTATGCACACGGAACGGTACAGTTGCTCGGCCAGCATGACGCGCGCCAGGGCGTGCGGCAGCGTCAGCTTCGACAGCCCAAGCAGCTTGACCGCACGTGTCTTGACGCTGTCGTCGAGGCCGTCCGCCCCACCGATGACGAACGCGGGCGACACGCCTTCCGCCATCCAGCCCTGCAGCCAGGCTGCCAGTTCGCGCGTCGTGACCTGTGCGCCGCGCTCGTCGAGCACCACCGGCACACAGCCTGCTGGCAGGGCGGCGAGAATGCGCTCGGCTTCGGTCTGGCGCGCTTTGATGCCGTCTTCGCCCGCCACGCGATGGCCGGGCTTGATCTCGGTCAGCAGCAGCGGCAGGTCGGGCGGCATGCGCCGCGCGTAATCGTCGTAACCGCTGTTGATCCAGCCCGGCATCTTGTGGCCAACGGCGAGCAGGTGCAGCTTCAATTAGTGGTCGGCCTGGATATGCCGCGCACGCGCTGCCTCGGCTGCACCCCAGAGTTCCTCCAGGTTGTAGTGCGCGCGCGTGGCGGGCAGCATCAAGTGGACGATCACGTCGCCGAGGTCGAGCAGCACCCATTCGCCGCTGTCTTCGCCTTCCATGTTGCCGACGTATTCGCCCGCCTCTTTGACCTTGACGTGAACGTTGTCGGCGAGCGCGCGCGTCTGGCGGTTGGAGGTGCCGCTGGCGATGACCATGCGCTCGAACAGCGCGGTCAGCTTGCTGGTGTCGAGCACGGCGATGTCTTGCGCCTTGAGGTCTTCAAGCGCGGCGGTGATCAGTTTGATCTTGTCTTCGATATTCATGGGGATAGGTACAGTTGTTGATGATGAATGTAGTCGAGCACGGCATCGGGCAGCAGATAACGTGCGCTGCCTTGCCGTGCCAGAGTGGCGCGGATACGGGTCGCTGAAATGTCCAGCGCCGTCATGTTTTGCAATACCAGTGCACCGGCGGGGCCTGTAGCCGACCCGGCCGGCACCTGGCGGTGCGCAAGTTCCTGTTTCAATTCTGCGCCCAGCGCATCAGGCCGGGTTGCCCCGGCGTCGGGACGCGTTGCGACGACGATGTTGGCCAAGGCAAACAACTGTCGCCATTCGTGCCAGCCGGGCAGCCCGGCAAAGGCATCGGCGCCCAGCAGCAGCCACAGCGGCTGATCCGGGCCGAACTCGGCGCGCAGCGCGGTCAGGGTGTCGACCGTATAGCTCGGCGCCGGTTGCTCGACTTCGCGCGCATCCACCGCAAAGCGGGGGTTGCCTGCCACGGCCCGGCGCACCATTTCCAGCCGGTGCAGCGCGCTGGTGCGCGGCAGGTGACGGTGCGGCGGCTGTCCGGCGGGGATGAACCGGACCTGGCTCAAATTCAGTGCTTCGGCCATTTCCTCGGCCATTCGCAGATGGCCGGTGTGGATGGGGTCGAAGGTGCCGCCCATCACGCCGATGGCGGGGTGGTGAGCGGGGGGCGGGGAGCGGTGAACGGAAAAACCCGTATCGTGCCCGACCCCGCTTCCCGCTCCCCGTTCACCGCTCACCACTCAACCCCGCACATGCCCATCCCCCAGCACGATCCATTTCTGCGAGGTCAGACCTTCCAGCCCGACCGGGCCGCGCGCGTGGATCTTGTCGGTTGAAATGCCGATTTCCGCGCCGAGGCCGTATTCGAAGCCGTCGGCAAAGCGGGTCGAGGCGTTGACCACGACGCTGGCCGAATCGACTTCGCGCAAAAAGCGGCGCGCGCGGCCGTAGTCTTCGGTGACGATGGCGTCGGTGTGCTGCGAGCCGTGGGCATTGATGTGCGTGATGGCGGCATCGATATCGGCCACGATTTTGACCGCGATGATGGGGCCGAGGTATTCCTCGTGCCAGTCGGCCTCGACGGCGGCGACGAGCTTGTCTTCTGCGATGCCGGCGACCTTCAGGATGGCCAGCGCCTCGACGCAGCCGCGCATTTCCACGCCCTTGCCCGCCAGCATCCGGCCGATTTCAGGCAGCACCGCCATCGCCACGCCGCGCGCCACCAGCAGCGACTCGGCGGTGTTGCAGGTGCCGTAGCGCTGGGTCTTGGCGTTCTCGACGATTTTCACCGCTTTCGCGAGGTCGGCGCGGTCGTCGACGTAGACGTGGCAGTTGCCGTGCAAATGCTTGATCACCGGCACCCGCGCCTCGCCGGTGATGCGTTCGATCAGGCCCTTGCCGCCGCGCGGCACGATCACATCGACGTAATCCTTCATGGTGATAAGTTCGCCCACCGCAGCGCGGTCGGTGGTCTCGATCACCTGCACCACATGCTCCGGCAGCCCGGCGGCCGCGAGGCCTTCGCGCACGCAGGCTGCCACCGCCTGATTGGAGTGCAGCGCCTCGGAGCCACCGCGCAGGATCGCCGCGTTGCCGGACTTCAGGCACAATCCGGCAGCATCCGCTGTGACGTTGGGGCGCGCTTCGTAAATGATGCCGATGACGCCGAGCGGCACCCGCATCTTGCCGACCTGGATGCCGGACGGGCGGTATTTGAGGTCGGTGATTTCGCCGACCGGGTCGGGCAAGGCGGCGATCTGCTCCAGGCCTTCGGCCATGCCGGCCACGCCTTTTTCGTTGATTTGCAGGCGGTCGAGCAGCGCGGCGTCGAGCCCGCTGGCGCGCGCGTGCTCCATGTCGCACGCGTTGGCTGCCAGCAGTTTGGCGGCGTCGCGGCGAATCGCGGCGGCGATTGCCAGCAGGGCGCGGTTCTTCTGGTTGGTGTCGGCGCGGGCGATCGCGCGCGAGGCTACTCGCGCCTGTTTGCCCACCGTCTGCATGTACTGTTTAACGTCCATTGTTCTTTCCATTAGCGGCTGGCTGCGCCAGCGTCATTCCCACCCGCAGCAAGGTGTCCCACGGGTCGCCCACGCGCTCTAGGCCCTTGGCTTGGCGGTCGATCAATGCCAGGTCGGCCAGTGCGGATTCGACCCGGCTCAGGTTCAAGCGTTGCAGCGCCCGTTCGATTTGCGGCGCGCGCTGCTTGTCGCGGCCCCACAGCGTCCGCATTGCGCCGGGCAGGCTGTCACCTTGTGCTATCGCCGATTTTAACCGCAGCAGCAGTTGCACTGCCGATGACACCTGCCACAGGATGGCAGGCACGGCCTCGCCGCTGTCCTTGAGGTCGGCCACGATTTGCGCGAAGCGGGTGGCATCCCCGGCATACAGCGCGTCGGCGAGCTCATCGGCTTCCAGCCGGCTGACGTCGACCACCGCGTGTTCGACATCGGCCAGCGTCACGTCGCCCGGCGGCAGCAGCAGCGCGAGCTTGTCGATTTCCTGCTGCGCGGCCAATAAATTGCCTTCGACCTGGTCGGCCAGAAACGCCAGCGCAGCGCGCTCGGCACGCAAGCCCTGTTTCGCCAGGCGGCGTTCGATCCAGCCGGGCAGGGCGGCGCGGTCGACAGGCTTGGCCTCGACCACCACGCCGGTTTTGGCCAGCGCGCCAAACCAGCGGCTTTGCATGGCTTTCCAGTCCATGCCGGGCAGGCTGATGAGGGTCAGGGTGTCGGCGGGCAGCCTGGCGGCGTAGGTTTCCAGCGCCTTGGCGCCATCGACGCCGGGCTTGCCGGAGGGGATGCGGATTTCGGTCAGGCGGCGTTCGGCGAACAGCGAGAGGTTGTCGCCGCTGGCAAAAATGCCCTGCCAGTTGTAACGCCCCTGCACGGTGAAGACAGTGCGCTCGCTGTGCCCGGCCGCGCGCGCAGCGGCGCGGATGGCGTCGGCGGCTTCTTGCGCCGCCAACGGTTCGTCGCCCACCACCACGTAGAGCGCGGCGAGGCCGCGGGCAAGCTGGTCGGGCAGACGTTCGGCCGGAATGTTCACTCGCCGCTGTCGGGTTTGAGCGTTTGCATGCGTCGCACGATCCGCAGCGCGGCGTCGTCATCCATGTCGCGATACAGCAGTTGCTCCTCGGCGCCCTTGGCCAGCACCAGTTCATCGTTGTAAGTCATGATGCGCTGCAGTTCGAGGCTTTCCGGGGCGGCCAACTCGCGTCCGCCCGGGGCGAGGATGACGTAAGCGAGTTTCAGGCTGAGCCGGTACTCGGAGACGCGGCCGGCGCCGGTGAGGGTGAGGATCGATTTGACGCGTTCTTCCTGCGTGATCTTCAGCACGGCCTCGGCTTCGCTGGCCCCTTCCGTCAAGCGGGTGGTCTTGTCGGTTGCCAGCATGGTGCGCAGGCGCTGGGCGACCGCGCTGCCCGGCGCGTCGATAAACAGGCTGCCGAACGGGATGCCGTCGTAACGGCGCAGTTGAAAACCACAGCCTGCGGCCAGCGCAGCGGGAACAAGGGCAAGGAACAGGCGGCGTTTCATACGACGATATTCACCAGGCGACCCGGCACCACCACCACTTTTTTCGGCGGCTGGCCTTCGAGATATTTTTGGACCGACTCGCTGGCGAGCGCGGCGGCTTCGATGCTGGCCTTGTCGGCGGTTACGGCAACGCGGATCTGCCCGCGCAGCTTGCCGTTGACTTGCAACATCAGTTCGATTTCATCCTGCACCAGCGCGGATGGGTCCACGGCCGGCCAGCGCATGACCGCGCCCGGCCTGAGTTCGGTACCGGGTTTAATTTCAGCACCGGGTTTAAGTTCAGCACCGGGTTTAAGTTCAGCATAGAGCGCTTCGGCAATGTGCGGCACCATCGGCGCGAGCAGGGCGGCGGCGGCTTCCAGCACTTCCTGCCGCACGCTGCGCGTGGTGGCGTCGTCGCCTTCCAGTTTCGCCAGCGCATTCATCAGTTCCATCACCGCTGCAATCGCAGTATTGAACTGCTTGCGGCGTTCGATATCGTCGCTGACTTTCTGGATGGTCTGATGCAGCTGGCGGCGCAGGGTTTTGGCTGCTTCGTTCAACTCGCCACCGGTGTAGGCAGCAACGGCGCCTGCCTGCAGGTGCTCATAACCGGCCTTCCACAAGCGACGCAGGAAACGATGCGCGCCTTCGACGCCGGCATCCGACCACTCCAGGCTCTGTTCAGGCGGGGCGGCAAACATGGTGAACAGGCGCGCGGTATCGGCGCCGTAGAGGTCGATCAGCGCCTGCGGGTCGACGCCGTTGTTCTTCGACTTCGACATCTTTTCGGTGCCGCCGACGATCACCGGCGCGCCATCCGTCTTGCAGATCGCGACACCGTCGCGCAGCTCGACATCAGCCGGGTTGAACCAGGTTTTCTTACCGCTGGCGTCTTCACGGTAATAGGTATCGGCGATCACCATGCCCTGCGTCAGCAGGTTGACGAAGGGTTCGTCGCTGGTCACCAGCCCTTCGTCACGCATCAGTTTGTGGAAGAAGCGCGCGTACAGCAGGTGCAAAATCGCGTGTTCGATGCCGCCAATGTACTGGTCGACCGGCAGCCATTTGTTTGCCCGCGCATCGAGCATGCCGCCGTCGAAATCCGGGCAGGTGTAGCGCGCGTAGTACCAAGATGACTCGACGAAGGTGTCCATGGTGTCGGTCTCGCGCCGCGCCGGTGCGCCGCACTTCGGGCAAGCGCAGTTGATGAAATCAGCGCGCTTGTTGAGCGGATTGCCGGAACCGTCCGGCACCACGTCTTCCGGCAGCACCACAGGCAGCTGCTCGGCGGGCACCGGCACATCGCCGCAGCTGTCGCAGTGGACGATCGGGATCGGGCAGCCCCAATATCTTTGTCTTGAGATGCCCCAGTCGCGCAGGCGGAACTGGGTTTTCTTTTCGCCGAGGCCGAGTTTTTCAAGGTCGGCCGCGATGGCGTCGACCGCTGCCGTGTAGCCGAGACCGTCGTATTTTCCGGAGTTGACGCAGTGGCCGCGTGACTTGTCGCCGTACCATTCGGCCCAGGCGTCGAGCGAGAAGGTCTCGCCCTCGACGCCGATGACCTGTTTGATCGGCAGCTTGTACTTCTGCGCAAAGCCGAAGTCGCGTTCGTCGTGCGCCGGCACCGCCATCACCGCACCCTCGCCGTAGCTCATCAGCACGTAGTTGCCGACCCATACCGGGACTGCCTCGCCAGTGAGCGGATGGATGACCTTCAAACCGGTGTCCATGCCCTTCTTTTCCATCGTCGCCATGTCGGCTTCGGCCACGCTGCCTTGCTTGCATTCGGCGATGAAGGCGGCGAGCGCGGGGTCGTTTTCAGCCGCGCGGGTAGCAAGCGGATGCTCGGCAGAAACGGCGACAAACGTCACGCCCATCAGCGTGTCGGCGCGGGTGGTAAACACCCACAACAGTTCTTCTCCCCCCTTTGAAAAAGGGGGGGTAGGGGGGGATTTGAACGCTAGCCGCACCCCGACGCTCTTGCCGATCCAGTTGGCCTGCATGGTCTTCACCCGCTCCGGCCAGCCCGGCAAGTTATCCAAGCCGCTCAGCAGTTCGTCGGCATACTGGGTGATGCGGAAGAAATACATCGGGATGTCGCGCTTTTCGACCAGCGCGCCGGAGCGCCAGCCGCGCCCTTCGATCACCTGCTCGTTGGCGAGCACAGTCTGGTCGATGGGGTCCCAGTTCACCGTCGCCATCTTCTTGTAGATCACGCCTTTTTCGAACAGGCGGGTGAACAGCCACTGCTCCCAGCGGTAGTAATCCGGCTTGCAGGTGGCGAGTTCGCGCGACCAGTCGATCGCCAGCCCCAGCGCCTGCAACTGGGTGCGCATGTGGTCGATGTTGGCGTAGGTCCAGGCGGCGGGCGGCACGTTGTTGGCGATCGCCGCGTTTTCCGCCGGCAGGCCAAACGCATCCCAGCCCATCGGCTGCATCACGTTGAAGCCGCGCATCGCGTGGTAGCGCGCCAGCACGTCGCCGATGGTGTAGTTGCGCACATGGCCCATGTGCAGTTTCCCGGACGGATAGGGGAACATCGACAGGCAATAGTATTTGGGGCGATCGGACGCCTCGCTGGCCCGGTACGCCTGGCTGGCAGTCCAGCGCGCCTGTGCCGCGTGTTCGATTTCCGAGGGAAGGTATTTTTCTTGCATGAAAACTGCTCAAATGGGTGGAAGTGCCGACCCGCGATTATACCCAGCCCCATCTATTAAGTAGCCACTCGCCGCCTGTTGTGTTACGCCTCGCCTGGAAACCCGCCATGACAAACCGGATTGCCCGATTGCTGCTGATTTTCCTGCTGGCCGGTTGGCAAGGCGCCTGGGCCGAATCCGCGCAGCCAGCCGTTGCCGAACCCGGCGCAGCAGAGGCGGAGACCTTGCGGCAAATGCAGGCGGCCCCGTCACGCGGACTGCTCTTTGCAATCAGCAAGAATGGGCAGGCCGGGTACCTGTTCGGCACCCTCCACGTTGGCAAGGCCGATTTTTATCCGCTTGACCTCCTCGCCACGCAGGCCATAGCGCGATCGGGCGAACTGGTGCTGGAACTCGACGCCAGCCAGGCTGATGCGATGCAGGCCGGCGTGCAGCGTTACGCCATGCTGCCGCCGCCGCAAACCCTCGATGCCCTGCTGTCGCCTGAGCTCAGGCAGCGCCTGCATGCTCGGCTCGACGCTCTGGGCATACCGCCCGCATCGGTGCAAACGCTGAAACCCTGGATGGCAACGCTGGCGCTCACGGTCGGCGCGCTCAAACAGCAGGGCTATGGTTTTGAATACGCTACCGAGTTTTATTTCACCGGCATCGCGCAGGCGCTGGGCAAACCGGTTACCGAACTGGAAGGCATCGACTATCAGTTTCAGCTGTTCGACAGCCTGTCGCTCCTGGACCAACTCGTCTACCTGGAGGAATCACTCAGCTATCTGGAACAGCCTGGCATGCGGGCCGACACCCAGGCGCTCATCGGCGCCTGGCTTGCCAGTGACGCCGCCGCGCTGCAGCAGATCACGCTCGAGTCGTATCAACACGCGCCGCGTTCCGCGCACTGGGTCAAGCAAAAGCTGTTCAGCGAACGCAACCAGCGCATGGCGGCTAAAATCGAACAGATGCTCGGCGAAGGCCGCACGCCGTTTGTCGCGGTCGGTGCGCTGCATCTCACCGGTGCGGATGGCCTGCCCGCCTTGCTGGAAAAGCGCGGCTATCGCGTCACCAATCTCTATCCCTGAATGCGTAGAGGAGGCCGTCATGATGAAATCACTGCTTTTGTTCTCGGTGTTTGTCGCATCCCTTGCCGCCCACGCTGCCCAGCCCGACGTGCTGCCGGTCAAGCAGATCGGCCTGGAACTGGCGCGCGATATCGCCATGGCCTCGGTCGAAGCCTGCCGTCAAAATGGCTACAGCGTGTCGGCCGTCGTGCTCGATCGCGCCGGCAACGTGCAGGTTGCGCTGCGCGACAGTCTGGCGGCGCGCCACACGCTCGAAATCGCCGAGCGCAAAGCTGGCATGGCCATCATGTCGGGCGTGGATACGACCGAGTTCCGCGCTTCGCGTGGCGACATTCGCCCCGAACTCAATCACATCGACGGCCTCATCGTCATGGAAGGCGGATTGCCCGTCCGTGCCGCCGGCAGCCTGATTGGCGCGGTAGGCGTGTCCGGTGCGCCGGGTGGTGACAAAGACGCCGCCTGCGCTGCAGCTGCGTTGGCAAAACTGCAAGAACGGCTCGAATTTGCCCTGTAAGCCAGCAAGCCGCGCCGCGCCGCGCGGGTGACAAGGCCCGCCCTGCGCGGGTAAAATGCTGCGGTTTCGCTCAATTCTTACTTACCCATCCATCAGGGAGTCCCAGCATGTCCAAGAAGCATCCCGTCATTGCGGTCACGGGTTCGTCCGGCGCCGGCACCACCACCGTCAAGCGCGCGTTCGAGCACATTTTTTTCCGTGAAAAAATTAATGCAGCCGTAATTGAAGGCGACAGCTTCCACAGCCTGTCCAGGATCGACTTCAAGGAAGCCGTCAAAAAGGCCGAAGCCGAAGGCAACATGTCGTTCAGCCATTTTGGCCCGCAGTCCAACCACTTCGCCAAGCTGGCCGAGCTGTTCGAAACCTACGGCAAAACCGGCGGCGGCAAAAAGCGCTTCTACATCCACAGCGATGCCGAAGCGGCCGAACACAACAAGCGTCTCGGCAGCAGCCTCAACCCCGGTGAGTTCACCCCGTGGGAAGACGTCCCCGCCGGCTCCGACGTGCTGTTCTACGAAGGCCTGCATGGCCTGGTGAAAACCGACGACATTGACGTCGCCCAGCACGTCGACCTCGGCATCGGCGTGGTGCCCATCGTCAACCTCGAATGGATCCAGAAAATCCACCGCGACAGCGCCGAGCGCGGCTATTCGGCCGACGTGATCGTCGACACCATCCTGCGCCGCATGCCGGATTACGTGCACCACATCACCCCGCAGTTCTCGCGCACCGACATCAACTTCCAGCGCGTCTCCACCGTCGACACCTCCAACCCCTTCATCACGCGCGACATTCCGACGCCGGACGAAAGCTTCATCGTCATCCGCTTCCGCGAGCCCAAGGGCGTCGACTTCCCTTACCTGCTGAACATGATCCCGAACTCCTTCATGTCGCGCCGCAACACCATCGTGGTGCCGGGCGCCAAGATGGGCTTCGCCATGGAGCTGATTTTGGCGCCGATCATTCAGGACATGATTGCGAACAAGAACAAGTAAGCGGTTGTAACCACAATAAAAAACGGAGCCAGGTTGGCTCCGTTTTTTATGGGCTAATGGCTCAAATCGACTCAATCCGGTCGGTCGAGACTTGAAAAGCAGACAATCAGGGAGGGGATACTCACGAGACGCGGACCCGGCTTAATGCGGCGCATCCCAATTGAAGCGTTGTTAGGTGAGCCGTCAAGCTTGAGGCTCGTCCTTGGTCGGGGGGATATTCGACCAAGAAACCCTTGCATATACTCCTTCGCCCTTTGATAGCCCCTTGCGTTTAATCATGCGCCCCTCAAACTCAAACTGCTCAGTGATTTTGATTACTAGTAGCCTATTGAAATTTCCGGCGCGTTTAACTTGAACTTGCTCCCCATCTTTCTCAGGAGAAATGGTCTTAATTTCTACGAAATCGTTTCCAAGCTTGCCATCTGAACATCTGGTGTGAGGTTTGTGGCGCTTAATGTCATAGTTGATTTCAGCATATAACTCTCCTAGTTCGCCCCAAATTTGCAGGTAGCGCCCAGTAAGTGCATGGTAAGACCTAGCGTTATCGACCAAGCCTTCGAAAATCATCGTCAGTTCAGGGTTGACCTGTAGGCAAGACGCCGAGAACTCTTCGTCGTCCTCATAATCAGTTTCCCCCGCCCAATAATCAGTTCCCCCCTCCCAAGGGTTGTATCCGCAAGCGGCGGCATCAGCTATCTGTTCGGGGCTATAGCCCTCATGGTGCATATCGTGCAGAAAGTCCCAGTCGCTCATACATTTCCCTTTCGTAACCCATAAGCGGCTTACAAGCACCAATTTACATAGCAGTTTATCAAGACATATGTCCGCTTTGCGGTCATGAACAAAACGTCTGTTCTTGGCCGCCTTCTGCCGATGGAGCTTCCTGATACCCGAGGTCACAGCTGCCTAAATGTGTCTGTAACTGCGTGCCTGAATAAACCGCTGTCCCGACCCCGAATAGCCCCTCCGAAAAAGTAAAAACCGTGACCTGCCCACGGTTTTTGTTCAAGCTATCCTGGATAGCAGCGACAATGCGCCATGAACACCCTTGCCAATCCCGATGCCCTCCCAGGTTCCGAAACGCATACCGACCCGGATAACCGTGCCGTATTCGCCGAAGAGGCCGTCACGACAATCGCATCTCCGCTCGCCCCCCGTGTTCAGGCTGACGTCCGCAACCTTTCGCTGACGGTGCTCACCGTGCTGGCGGTCATTTTTGTGTTGCACTGGGCGCGCGCATTTTTCATCCCGCTGATGCTGGGCATCATGATCAGCTATGCGTTTTCCCCGCTCGTCAACCGGATGCAAAAATGGCGGATTCCTCGCGCCATCGGGGCTGCCGTGTTGTTGGCCGGCATCGTGGGTGGAGCAGGTTCTCTGGTCTATTCGCTTAGCGACGATGCCATCCAGTTGATCGAAACCCTGCCTGAGGCTGCCCAGAAATTCCGCAAAACCCTGCGCAAGGAATGGGGGACGACCGAAGGCGCGATGGACCAGGTGCAACAGGCGGCGGTTCAGCTTGAACGCGCGGCGAGTGAAACGATCAACCCGGATGCCACGGCCCCGCAAGGCGTGACCCGGGTGCTGATCGAAAAGTCTACCCTGAATGTCTCGGATTACCTGTGGACGGGAACGGTAGGGGCGGCCGTGTTTGCGGGGCAAGCGGTCATGGTGTTGTTTTTGACTTATTTCCTGCTGGTTTCGGGCGACATTTTCCGCCGCAAGCTGGTCAGGATCACCGGCCCCACGCTCAGCAAGAAAAAAATCACCGTGCAGGTGCTGGACGAAATCACTGCCCAGATTCAGCGCTATCTGCTGGTGCAGATTTTCACCAGCGTTCTGGTGGGCGTGGCAACCTGGCTCGCGTTTCTGTGGATAGGCCTGGACAATGCGGCGATCTGGGGCATTGTGTCCGCCGTGTTCAACCTGATCCCGTATCTCGGCCCGGTCGTCGTGACCGGCGGCACGGGGCTGGTCGGCTTTCTCCAGTTCGGAACCGTGGGCATGGCACTTACGGTCGCAGGCATCTCGCTGGTCATCACCAGCCTGGAAGGGTATCTGCTGACGCCATGGCTGACCGGCCGGGCAGGCCGGATGAACGCTGTGATGGTTTTTGTCGGCGTGCTGTTCTGGGGCTGGTTATGGGGGGTCTGGGGGTTGTTGCTGGGCGTGCCCATCATCATGGTGATCAAGGCCATCTGCGACCGGGTAGAGGACTACAAACCGATCGGTGAGCTATTGGGAAAATAGAACAACAAAACGGAGCCATCAGGCTCCGTTTTGTTGTGGGGCAAGCAATCAGCCTGTTGTGGATCACGCCATGCCGTTATGCCGCAGCAGTGCGTCGATGGTCGGTTCGCGGCCGCGAAAGGCCTTGAACGATTCGAGCGCGGGGCGGGCGCCGCCCTGGGCGAGGATTTCGCTCCAGAAGCGGTGGCCGACTTCGGGACTCAGCACGCCGTTTTCCTCGAACAGCGCGTAGGCATCGGCCGACAGCACTTCGGCCCATTTATAGCTGTAGTAGCCCGCGCCGTAGCCGCCCGCAAAGATGTGCGAGAAGTTGTTGGGGAAGCGGTTGTAGGCGGGCGGAAACATGACGGCGGTTTCCTTGCGGATTTCGTTCAGCAGGTCCATCGCGCTGCGGCCGCCGTTGGGGTCGAAGTCGTCGTGCAGGCGCATGTCGAAGCTGGAAAACTCGATCTGCCGCAGGGTGCCGAGGCCGGACTGGAAATTCTTGGCCGCCAGCATCTTGTCGAACAGCTCTTTGGGCAGCGCTGCGCCTGTGTCGACGTGGTGGGTCATGTGCTTCAACACGTCCCATTCCCAGCAGAAGTTTTCCATGAACTGGCTCGGAAGTTCGACCGCGTCCCACTCGACGCCATTGATGCCGGAGACGCCCAGCTCTTCGATCTGGGTGAGCAGGTGATGCAGGCCATGGCCGGTTTCGTGGAACAGGGTGATGACTTCGTCGTGGGTGAACAGCGCGGGTTTCTCGCCCACCGGCGCGGCGAAATTGCAGTTGAGATAGGCCACCGGAGTTTGTGTCGCCCCGCCCTTACGGCGGCGGGTGATGACGTCGTCCATCCACGCGCCACCGCGTTTGGATGCGCGCGCGTAGAGGTCGAGATAGAACTGGCCGACCTTTTGTCCGGTGTGGTCGGTCAGGGTGTAGAACTTCACGTCCGGATGCCACACTGGTGCCTTGGAAATACTGCTTCACTTCCTGATCCGAAAAGCTGTAGCGCGCAACGCGCAGTTTTTCCGAGACGTAGGCGTTGTCCCACGCCTGCAGGTCGGCAATGCCAAGCTCGGATGCGGCGAAGGCCTTGAGTTCGGCGAAGTCTTTTTCCGCATACGGCCGCGCTCGGGCGCCGAGGTCGGACAGGAACTTCAGTACTTCGGCCGGGGTGTCGGCCATCTTGGTGGCCAGCGATTCCTCGGCGTAGCTCTTGAATCCCAGCATTTGTGCGGCTTCACGGCGCAGCTTGAGGATTTGCGCGATCAGCGGGGTGTTGTCGAGTTCAGGCTTGCCGAATTCCGACGCGCGGGTGACATAAGCGCGGTACAGCGTTTCGCGCAGGGCGCGGTTGTCGGCGTATTGCATCACCGGCAGGTAGGACGGCATGTGCAGGGTGATTTTCCAGCCCGGCTTTCCATCGGACTCGGCAGCCTGGCGCATCGCCGCGAGCTCATCGTCCGGCACGCCTGCCAGTTCGGCGGCATCGTCGACGTACAGGGCAAATTCGTTGGTCGCGTCGAGCAGGTTTTCCTCGAACTTGGCCGACAGTCCGGACAGTTCTTCCTGGATCGCCATGAAACGCGCTTTTTGTTCGGCGGGCAGTTCGGCGCCACCGAGGCGGAAGTCGCGCAGCTCGTTTTCGACGATCTTCTTCTGCGCCGCGTTCAGCGCGGCAAAGCCAGCGCCGGCCGCCAGAGCCTTGAACTTGCCGAACAGTGCTTCGTTTTGTCCCAGTTCGGCGAAGTAGATGGTGATCTTGGGCAGATTGGCGTTGTACACCTCGCGCAGCTCCGGCGAGTCCATCACCGAATGCAGGTGCGACACCTGGCCCCAGGCGCGGCCCAGTTTCTCGTTGGCGTCGTCCAGCGGGCTGACGAAGGCCTCCCACTCGGCGGGCGTCGCGGCGTCCATGGCGTGTTCGACGGCAGCGCGGCAGTCGGCCAGCAGCTGGTCGACGGCCGGGGTGACAAATTCGGGCTTGAATTCGGCAAAGCGCGGCAGGCCGGAAAAGTCGAGCAGGGGGTTGGAGCTGTTCATGGCGGATCTTTCGTAAAGGGGCGCAGAAGGGATGCAGCGGCGTGCACGGATTATAATTTGGGCCTGCTTACGGCGTATTTCAACCCTCGGTCAATCATGGACTTAGCTTCGGTTTCCGCGCACCACGGCATTCATCCGCAACTGGGCCCCGGCGCCTGGGTGCATCCGCGCGCAACGGTGATCGGCGAAGTCACGCTCGGCGCCGACGCTTCGGTGTGGCCGGGCGCGGTGATCCGCGGCGACGTCAATTCCATCGCGATAGGCGACGCCAGCAACATCCAGGACGGCAGTGTGCTGCATGTGTCGCATCGCGGTGAGCACAATCCGGCGGGCGGCGCGCTGGTCATCGGCGCGCGCGTCACCGTCGGCCACCTGGTTATCCTGCATGCCTGCACGATCGAGGACGAATGCCTGATAGGCATGGGCAGCATCGTTCTCGACCGCGCGGTGATCCAGAAGCATGTGCTGCTGGGCGCCGGCTCGCTGGTGCCGGAAGGCAAGATTCTCGAATCCGGCTATTTATATCTGGGCCGTCCTGCCAAGCAGGTGCGTGCGCTGACCGATGCGGAAATCGCCTATTTCGATTACTCCGCCCGGCACTACGTGGCGCTGGCCCAGTCCTACCGCTAGTTTCCCTCCCGTTCACTGCTGACTGCTCACCCATCCCATGAAATACGCCAAACCCGTTGCCTTGATTGCCGTCGTCCTGATTGTCGTCGCCGCGCTCGCCTACGCGATGCTGTCCAAACCGGCTGCGCCGACCGTTACCTTTGTCACGCTGGAGGGGCAGCCGATCCAGCTCGACAGCCTGCGCGGCAAGGTCGTGCTGGTGAACTTCTGGGCGACATCGTGCCCGGGCTGCATCAAGGAAATGCCCGGCATGGTCGAAACCTATCAACAATACAAGGCCAAGGGCTTTGAAATCATCGCGGTGGCGATGTCTTACGATCCGCCCAGCCATGTGGTCAATTTCACCCAAACCCGCCAGCTGCCGTTTCCCGTCGCGCTCGATGTCAAAGGCGATCTCGCGCTGGCATTCGGCGACGTCAAGCTGACGCCGACCAGCTTCATCGTCGGCAAAAAGGGCCAGATACTCGAACAGAAAATCGGCGAACTCGATTTCGTCAAACTCAGGAAACTGCTCGACCAGGAACTGTCGTAACAGCGCGTCTGCGCATCTTTATTCTCAGGATTCTTATTCATGGCGCAATACGTGTATTCCCTCAACCGCGTCGGCAAGATCGTGCCCCCCAAGCGGCACATCCTTAAAGACATCTCGCTGTCGTTTTTCCCTGGCGCAAAGATCGGTCTGCTCGGCCTCAACGGCTCCGGCAAGTCCTCGCTGATTCGCATCATGGCGGGGGTCGACAAGGACATCGAAGGCGAAGCGATCCCGATGCCGGGCATCCGCATCGGTTACCTGCCGCAGGAGCCGCAACTCGACCCAACGCATACCGTGCGGCAGGCGGTTGAAGCGGGCCTGGGCGAAATCGTCGAAGCGAAAAAAAAGCTGGAAGAGGTGTACGCAGCGTACGCCGAGCCCGATGCCGACTTCGACGCGCTGGCCGAAGAGCAGGCGCGCTGCGAGGCGATCATCGCCACCGCCGGTTCCGACCTCGACACGCAAATGGAAATCGCGGCCGACGCCTTGCGGCTGGCGCCGTGGGACGCGGTGATTGGCAATCTGTCGGGCGGCGAAAAGCGCCGCGTCGCCTTGTGCCAGTTGTTGCTGTCCAACCCCGACATGCTGCTGCTGGATGAGCCGACCAACCACCTCGACGCCGAATCGGTCGAGTGGCTGGAGCAGTTTCTGGTGCGCTATCCCGGCACCGTGGTGGCGGTGACGCACGATCGCTATTTCCTCGACAACGCGGCCGAATGGATTCTGGAACTGGATCGCGGCCACGGCATTCCGTGGAAGGGCAATTACACCAGCTGGCTGGAGCAGAAAGAAGCGCGCCTGGAAACCGAAGGCAAGCAGGAGCTCGGGCGCATCAAGACGATGAAGCAGGAACTCGAATGGGTGCGGCAGAACCCCAAGGCGCGCCAGGCCAAATCGAAAGCGCGCCTGTCGCGCTTCGAGGAACTCAACTCGGTCGAATACCAGAAGCGCAACGAGACGCAGGAGATCTTCATTCCGGTCGGCGAGCGGCTGGGCGACAAGGTGATCGATTTTCATAACGTGTCGAAGGCCTTCGGCGACCGCCTGCTGATCGACAACCTCAGCTTTTCCGTGCCGCCCGGCGCGATCGTCGGCATCATCGGCCCCAACGGCGCCGGCAAATCAACCTTCTTCAAGATGATCACCGGGCAGGAAAAACCCGATTCCGGCGAAGTCGAAATCGGCCAGACCGTGAAGCTGGCCTACGTCGACCAGAGCCGCGATGCGCTGGCAGCCGACAAGACCGTGTTCGACGAAGTCGCCGAAGGGCGCGACATTCTCACCGTCGGCCGCTACGAAATTCCGTCACGCGCCTACCTCGGCCGCTTCAATTTCAAGGGCGGCGACCAGCAGAAGCTGGTGGGTAATCTTTCCGGCGGCGAGCGCGGGCGCCTGCATATGGCCAAGACGCTGATCGCCGGCGGCAACGTGCTGCTGCTGGACGAACCGTCGAACGATCTCGACGTGGAAACCCTGCGTGCACTGGAAGACGCGCTGCTGGAATTCGCCGGCTGCGTGCTGGTGATCTCGCACGACCGCTGGTTCCTCGACCGCATCGCCACGCATATTCTCGCCTTCGAGGGGGATTCGCAGGTGGTGTTCTTCGCCGGCAACTACCAGGAATACGAAGCCGACAAGCGGCGACGCCTGGGTGAAGACGGTGCGAAGCCGAAGCGGATCCGCTACAAGCCCATTACCCGGTAACCTGCCCATGCCCAGCCGTCGCCAGGCATTTTTGACAAGCACCCTCCCACTGGTGACTGGCGTGCTGGTGGCCGGTATGGTCTGGGCCGCCCTGCAATCCTTCGTCTGGCTCGATCAGGACCGGCGCAGCCAGGCCGAGCGCGCGGTGCTGCAGGCCGAAGCCGCCACTGTGCGCTCGCGCCTGGAGTCGGAACTGAACGCCACCTTGTCGCTGAGTCTGGGCTTGTCGACCTTCGTGCTCGTCAAGCCTGATTTTTCGCAGGCTGATCTGGCGCGGGTCGCAGCTTCGCTGATTCACCTGCAACCGGTGATCCGCAGCGTGGCGCTGGCGCCGGACAATGTGATTCGCTACGTCTTTCCGCTGGCAGGCAACCAGAAGGCGCTCGGCCTGCGGTATCTGGACACCCCCAGGCAGCGCGACGCGGTGCTGCGGGTGATGCGCGAGCAGCGCCCGGTGACGGCTGGACCGGTCGAGCTGGCGCAAGGCGGCGTTGGCATCATCAACCGCATCCCGATCAATTTTGTCGAACCGGATGGGGGGTCGCGTTATTGGGGCATTGCCTCGGTGGTGGTCAATCCGTATCCCGTCTTCGAGCACGCCGGCATCCGGACGGACGGTACCGGCGCCGTTCAATATGCCTTGCGTGGCAGAGATGGTCTGGGCGCGCGGGGTGAAGCGTTCCTCGGCGATGCGGAGTTGTTCAACGATCCTGATGCGGTGTTGATGGATGTCGTCATTCCGGGTGGCAGCTGGCAACTGGCGGCACGCACGACGATGCCGGTCAATGCACTTGGCCTGTGGGTGCAGGCCATGCTGGTGCTGCTTGCCGCAGGCGCGGGCGTGCTCACGACCTACTCGCTGCTGGCGCACCAACGCATCCGCAGCATGGCCTTGCACGATCACCTGACCGGCCTCGCCAATCGCCGTCAGTTTGTGCTGCGCGGGCAGGACCTGTTTTCGCTGGCGCGCCGCAACGGTTGCGCGCTCACCCTGCTCAATATCGACATCAACGACTTCAAGTCGATCAACGACACCTACGGACATGCCGCCGGCGATGCCGTTCTGGTCCATGTCGCGAACACGCTGCGGTCGTGTTGCCGCGAGTCCGACTTGCTGGCGCGGGTCGGGGGCGACGAGTTTCTGGCACTGCTGCCCAACACGCCGGCCGGCGCGCCGCTGGATGCGTTGCTGGAACGGCTGAATGCGGAAATGGCGGTTGCGCTGCCTGGCGCCGACAGCCCCGCCAAGCTGCGCATCAGCGTCGGGGCGGCAGCATGCAGCATCGCGACGCCCTCGCTGGAAGCCCTGATGAGCCAGGCCGACGAGGCGATGTATCGCGCCAAGGACAATGGCCGGCCGTATGCGGCCAGACTGCGGGATACCCCGAACCCTTGCTGAAAGCCGACCGATGATTCTCGACACGCTTGCCCAGGCTGACCGCTACAGCGCCTTGCATCCGCTGTTTGCGCGCGCATTCGACTTCCTGCGTCAAGCGGGTCTGAGCTCGCTGGCGCCTGGCAGGCAACCGATCGAGGGCGAGCAGTTGTTTGCGATCGTCGAGCATTGCACCGGCCGCATGCGGGCGCAGGCGCAACTGGAATGCCATCGGCGTTATATCGATATCCAGCTGGTGCTGGAGGGCACGGATGAAATGGGCTGGACGCCCGTGGCGCAATGCGCGAGCCCGGCTACGGACTACGATGCCGCGCGCGATATCCAGTTTTTCAGCGACGCGCCGTCAAGCTGGATCGCCACGCCGCCGGGATCGTTCTGCCTGTTTTTTCCGGACGATGCGCACGCGCCATTGGTGGGTTCGGGATTGATCCGCAAGGTGGTGCTGAAGATCGCGCTGTAAATCAGTAATGCGGCGGAATCTCGTCGCGCAGGTTGCGGGTCTCGTCCGGCGTGACATCCTTGATGCGTCGATGCAGCAGGCGTAGCTGCTGCTGCATCGAATCCAGCTGCGCCTGCTGGCTGATAACGGTTTGATTCAGCGCGTCGATCAGGTCTTCGGCAAACGCAAGCTTGATTTCGACCTCGGTGAGCCGGGCCTGTGCCCAAGCCGTAAGGCTGTCGGGTAATTCGGTCATGGCGCGGGGACTTTCAGCAAGGGGATGACCAGCTTTTCCAGCCGGGCGGCATGCAGCTGTCCGGCGACCTTGTGGCGAATATGGCCATCGGCATCGAGAATGAACGACGTTGGCACGCTCGAGACATTGCCGAATGCAGCGACAACCGAGGCGTTGGTCGGTGCGGCCATGAAGCGGTAACCCTTGTCCTTCATCCAGGCGGCGATGGTTTCGGGCGAATCGTCGACGCTGATCGAAATGACCTCGAAACCGCGGCCGCGCGTCTCTTTCCAGAAAGTGTCGATCACCGGCTTTTCCTTGCGGCAATAGGGGCACCAGGTTGCCCAGAAGTTCACCAGAACGACCTTGCCTTTCAGCGCATCGCTGCTTAGCAGGCGACCGTCGGGCAGGGTGACTTGCCACGCCGGGATCGAACGGTTGTCGTCGCTGACGTCGGCTGGCGGGCGAAACCACAGCCAGGCGATCAAACCCAGTAAAATCAGGGTCAGCGGACTGGGCGTCCATTTTTTGACAAGGGCTTGTTTATCCATGCTGTGGCTGAAAGCGTTTCATATCGTGATGGTGGTGAGCTGGTTTGCCGGCCTGTTTTATTTGCCGCGCCTGTTCGTTAATCTGGCGATGGAGAATCACGATGTAGCGTATGACCGCCTGCTGCTGATGGCGCGCAAATTGTATCGCTTCGTGACGCCCATCATGTGGCTGACGCTGATTACCGGCAGCTGGCTGTGGCTGGCGTATTTTCCGCTCAGCATGAACTGGTTATGGGTCAAGCTTGCACTGGTCGCCGGGCTGATTGCTTATCACCATGTGTGCGGCAAGCGTTTGCGTCAGTTCGAAGCCCGTGAGAACACCAAGTCGCATGTATGGTTCCGCTGGTTCAATGAAATCCCGGTCATCGTGCTGCTGGTGATTGTGCTGCTGGTAGTGCTGAAGCCTTTTTAAATCGTTATCCGCGAAGGACGCGATGGCGC
>NCCT01000023.1 GCA_002279795.1 Hydrogenophilales bacterium 12-61-10 | reverse complement strand
CCGGAGGGCGTATGCGGTATTAGCACACCTTTCGGTGCGTTATCCCCCATTACTCGGTACGTTCCGACGCATTACTCACCCGTTCGCCACTCGCCACCAAGAGCAAGCTCCCGTGCTGCCGTTCGACTTGCATGTGTAAAGCATTCCGCCAGCGTTCAATCTGAGCCAGGATCAAACTCTTCAGTTTAATCACTGCTATTACTTCAAATACTTTCGCTCAACTTAAAACTCGGCCGTTAATTAAAACGACTCTTTATTTCAAGTGTGAGCATTTATGCTAGTTGCCAGACCAGGTAAACCCGATCTAACTACCGCAACAACACCCACACCTATCGGCTGTAAATTGTTAAAGATCAAACGATTAACTCAACACTAACTACTTGCTTCGCCGTTTCGAGAGGTGCGCATTCTACAGAACTTCCTGAATAATGCAATACTTATTTCGAAACTACACTGCCTGCTGATTTATTCGGTACTGCCTTTTCAAAAGCGCGTCTTGCGTTGCGCTTCAAAGAGGTGCGCATTCTACAGAGCCAATCCAGCCCGTCAACACCTTAAGCAAAACTATTTTAAATAATTGTGACACGGGCAAAACGACGCTTTCCAACTTGAGCCACAACAGTAGCCCCCATTGACACGATTAGCCCTTTATCCGTCACCCGCTCTCCATCAATGCGCACGCCGCCTCCGGCAATCTGGCGTATCGCATCTGAAGTGCTGGCAACCAAGCCCGCCTGCTTTAGCAACAAAGGCACGGCCAAGCCACCATTCGAACTATTCAGGCTAACTTCCGGCATATCTTCAGGCAAGACCCCTCTTTGAAAACGTGCCTCAAAGTCCGTTAGCGCCTGTTGTGCGGCCCCTGGGCCATGGAAGCGGTCCACAATTTCTTGCGCAAAGCCAACCTTGATGTTGCGCGGATTTGCCCCTTCAGCTACTTGCAGCTTCCATGACTCGACCGTCTGCACCGACTCAAACGACAAAAGATCGATATAGCGCCACATCAAATCATCCGACACCGACATCAGCTTGCCGAAAATTTCCTGTGGCGGCTCATTAATACCAATGTAGTTGCCTAGTGACTTTGACATTTTGTTAACGCCATCCAAGCCCTCCAGCAGCGGCATCGTCAAAATGCTCTGTGGGGATTGGCCATGCTGCTTTTGCAGTTCACGACCCATCAACAGATTAAATTTCTGGTCTGTTCCTCCCAGCTCCACATCGGCTTTCAACGCAACGGAATCATAGCCCTGGATCAAAGGGTACAAAAACTCATGGATTGCGATCGGTTGCTGGCTTGCATAGCGCTTATGAAAATCATCTCGTTCCAGCATACGGGCCACAGTATGGGTTGCAGCCAGACGAATCATCCCGACCGAACCCAGCCCTTCCATCCATTCCGAATTAAAACGCACCTCGGTTAGCGACGGATCAAGGATTTTGAATACCTGATCCTGATAAGTCTGGGCATTCTCGATCACCGCCTCGCGCGTCAGGGGCGGTCTTGTCGTGTTTTTCCCTGTCGGGTCGCCAATCATTCCGGTGAAGTCACCAATCAAGAACACAACCTGATGACCCAAGAGCTGAAACTGCCGCAACTTGTTAAGCAGCACCGTGTGGCCCAGGTGAAGATCAGGGGCGGTTGGATCAAACCCCGCCTTGATCCGTAGCGGGCGGCCCAGCTTCAGCTTCTCGACCAGTTCAGACTCAACCAGCAACTCGTGTGCCCCACGTTTGATTTCCTGCAAAGCGCCCTGCATCAACTTCCTCTCTGTGACAGTCAAGTTTGCCCGCCCATGACCGTAAGCATTACATGCCATTTCATCCTGCACAGCGCAAGCTGCTGTTTGGACTGACTAATCCCCCACTACATCCATGGTAGAATGGGGTTCGATCACGGAAGGGAACCGGTCATATGCCGCTAACCAAACTGAGAATGTTAACCGATCGCATGACTGGGGCGGAACGCCGCTTCAGCCTGCGCACCTTGGTTACGCTCTCCAGCTTGCCACTCTTTGGTGTTGTTGCCGCATTCGGCCTCACACCTGACACCAGTACGCTCGACACTGCTCCGGAAACCATTACCGAAGCCATCGCATTACCAGTGCTCACGACATCCCGTAACGCCACGTTCGCTCGTGAAACCGTGACGCAATCCGGCGATACCTTGTCCAGCGCCCTGTCGCGCATGAATATCGACGACCTTGAAATTCAGCGCTTGCTGTCTACCGACGCAGTGCATCAATTGTCTGCCAACGTCGGCCCAGGCAAGCTCATTCAGGTCACAACAGCGCAGGATGGCCAGTTAATGACCATTCAGTTCCAGCGCAACAATGCTTCCGATCTGATCGTCCGTCGACAAGGCGATGCATTTATTGCCGAAGAGGGTGACCAGGCGACTGAAATGCGTGTCGTCATGCGCTCAGGTCGCGTCTTGTCTTCACTGTATGGCGCGACCGATAGCGCCGGCATTCCCGACAAGATCGCCGACAAGATGGCGGAAATCCTGTCGACCAACGTAGACTTTCGTAACGACTTGCGTCGCGGGGATACCTTTTCAGTCGTATACACCGTGAAATATCGTAATGGTGAACCTGCTGATGCTGGAAAGCTGCTCGCAGCAGAGTTTGTCAATGCCGGTAAATCGCACCGCGCGGTTCTCTTCAGCGACCCATCCGGGCGCGAAGACTATTACACCCCAGAGGGTGAGTCCCTGAAAAAAGGCTTTTTGCGATCGCCTCTCGAGTTTTCCCGCGTGACGTCGAGCTTCAGCAATTCACGCAAGCACCCGGTATTCGGCTTCCACCGCGCACATACGGGCGTGGACTTCGGTGCTCCAACGGGCACACGCGTCAAGGCCACAGGCGACGCAACCGTCGCCTTTGCCGGGCGCAAAGGCGGCTATGGCAACCTCGTGATTCTGCGTCATCAAAGCGGCTACGAAACTTATTATGCCCACCTCAGTGCATTTGCGCCCGGTATCCGCCCGGGCCGTGCAATTGGCCAGGGTGACGTCATTGCCTATGTCGGCTCGACGGGTGCCTCTACTGGGCCTCACCTGCACTACGAAGTGCGGATTAGCGGCAAGCCGTACAATCCGATGACCATCAAACTGCCTGGCTCGGCCCCGCTGGATGTTGCTCAGCGTGCACGTTTCCTGCAGCAAACCGCCAGTTGGTCTGAAAAATTGGCCATGCTGCGCGGCACCAATCTAGCTGCGCTCGATTGAGCATGCTTACCGGGCACGATGCCGAACACTATGTCGGCCTCATGTCCGGCACCAGCCTTGATGGTGTTGATGCAGTTCTCGCAGAAATAAACTCCGCCGGCCAAGCCCGGCTTGTTGAATCCCACTACCTCCCTTACTCCGACAGTCTGCGCTCGCAACTGTTGGCGCTACACACCCCCCAGACTGACGAAATCCATCTGGCCGCCTGCGCAGCCAACGATTTGGCACGCCTGTACGCACAGGCAACCGCCGAGCTATTGCATGCCTACCCTGCTGCAACCGTTCGTGCGATCGGGTGCCACGGGCAAACCCTGCGCCACCGTCCGGCTGACGGCTACACCCTGCAAATCGGCAACGCTGCCTTGCTGGCAGAACTCACCTGCATCACAGTCATTGCCGACTTCCGCAGCCGGGACATCGCCGCCGGAGGCCAGGGTGCGCCGCTGGTACCCGCTTTTCACGTTCAAATGCGGCACCCTGCCATCCATCGCGTCATCGCCAACATCGGCGGCATCGCCAACATCAGCGACTTGCCATCCAACGGAATGGTTCGAGGCTGGGACACCGGACCGGGCAACATGCTGCTGGACGGCTGGATCAAACGACACCAAGGCGAGCACTACGATCGCAATGGCACCTGGGCTGCCAGTGGAAGCCTACAGGCGAAGTTGCTGGATTTGATGCTGGGCCACCCATTCCTGAAATCACTCCCACCCAAAAGCGCCGGACGTGAGCAGTTCAACATGGAGTGGCTAGACACAATCCTAAGCGGGCTGAATGAGGCGATCACGCCCGCTGATGTGCAAGCCACTCTGCTCGAGTTCACCGCAGTAAGTCTTTGCAACGCGGTGAAACATGAATGCAGCGGCACCCAGGAGCTCTATATTTGCGGTGGCGGTGCCCATAATGGTCTCTTGATGCAGCGGATGAGTGCGCTTTTGCCAGGTATTCCCGTGATGAGTACAACCGCGCTCGGAATCGACCCGGACTGGGTGGAAGCGCTTGCTTTTGCCTGGCTCGCACGCCAGACCATGCATCACGCGCCAGGCAATTTGCCATCTGTCACAGGCGCGCGCGGCGAACGCATTCTCGGCGCGATTTATCCAGCCTAAGCAATTGTTTAGTCGAAAAAAAAGGAGCCTCGGCTCCTTTTTTTTTATGCCTGCAAATAATTATGCGGAAAACGAAGATCCGCAGCCGCAGGTGGTCGTAGCGTTCGGGTTCTTGATGACGAACTGCGCGCCTTCCAAACCTTCAGAATAATCGATTTCAGCGCCGACCAAATACTGGAAACTCATCGAGTCGACCAGCAAGGTCACACCATTTTTCACCATCGCGGTGTCATCGGCATTCTGCGCTTCATCGAAGGTGAAACCGTACTGAAAGCCGGAACAGCCGCCGCCAGACACGAACACACGCAGTTTCAGGTCAGGGTTCCCTTCTTCGTCAATCAGGCTTTTGACTTTGCTGGCCGCGCTATCGGTAAAGACCAGCGGAATTTCCATTTCGGTTGCTGCATTCATGGTGGTGCTCCTTAAATAAGTGTGGGCTAATTATCCGCATCACCCACGCTGCGTCAAGCAAAGACCCTATTTCGGCACGGGAGTTCCAGCCGCGTGGGCGCATAAGCCAACACCCTCAGGGCAACATCCCTACCGCATCCAGCGCGGTGTCTTCAGGCAAATCGAACAGGATATTCATATTTTGCACGGCCTGTCCTGCCGCCCCCTTGACCAGATTGTCAATCACTGACAGCACCACCACGGTGTCGCTCCCGGCCGGACGATGCACAGCTATGCGGCAAAGATTAGCGCCTCGTACCGAGCGGGTTTCAGGATGTGAGCCCGCAGGCAGCACGTCAACAAAAGGCTCGCCTGCATAGCGCTTTTCAAACAGGCTTTGCAAATCGATATCGGCGCTGACCTTGGCATAGAGGGTGGCATGAATGCCCCGGATCAAGGGCAATAAATGCGGCACAAACGTAAACCCAACAGGCTTGCCCGCAAACGACTCCAGCCCCTGTTTGATTTCCGGCCAGTGACGGTGGCCACCCACGGCATACGCCTTGAAGTTGTCTGCTGACTCTGCAAAAAGCGTGGAAATTTCGGCCTTGCGCCCTGCACCCGAAACACCTGACTTGGCATCGGCCACCAGAAAGCCCACATCAACCGCACCCGATTCCAGCAACGGCAAAAAACCCAACTGTACCGCCGTAGGATAGCAACCCGGATTAGCGATCAAACGCGCCCCTTTAATTGCCGCCCGGTTAATCTCAGGCAAGCCATACACGGCCTCTGCCACCAGATCAGGGCAGGCGTGCTCCATCTTGTACCAGTGTTCCCACACCGCGATATCCTTGATGCGAAAATCCGCCGCCAGATCGATCACCTTGACGCCGGCATCGAGCAGCGCGCGGGTCTGCTGCATCGCCACGCCGTTGGGCGTTGCAAAAAACACCACGTCGCAGTGCTCCAGCTCGGATTCTTCGGGCGTGGAAAACGCCAACTTTACCCGCCCGCGCAGATTGGGGAACATCTCGGCCACCGGCATACCGGCCTCCTTGCGCGAGGTAATCGCCTTCAACTCCACCTGTGGGTGACGCGCCAGCAGACGCAACAATTCGACTCCGGTGTACCCCGTGCCGCCCACAATACCGACTTTGATCATGCCAAGCCTCCCCGAAAAGAATGGGCGCTATTGTAGAACACGCCCGATGGCGCCATAAAAAAAGCCGCCCACGAATGGACGGCTTTTTTCGCAGAAGCGAAGATCCCAATGCGATTAACGCTTGGAGAACTGCTTCCGGCGACGTGCCTTGTGGAAACCGACTTTCTTACGTTCAACTTCACGCGCGTCACGTGTCACCAGACCGGCAACCTTGAGCGTAGGCTTCATCTCGGGTGAAAACTCGATCAGTGCGCGGGTAATGCCGTGGCGCACCGCGCCGGCCTGACCCGACTCACCGCCGCCCGACACGTTGACCATGATGTCAAACGTGTTCAGGTTGTCGGTCAGCACCAGCGGCTGGCGCACGATCATGCGGCCGGTTTCGCGGGAAAAATACTCGTCCACCGGCTTGTCGTTGACAACGATCTTGCCGCTGCCTGCTTTCATAAACACGCGCGCAACAGAAGATTTGCGACGCCCCGTACCGTAGTTGTAAATACCGATCATGGTGTGGCCTTAGATTTGAGCGTTGATTTCCAGCGGCTTCGGCTGTTGCGCCTCATGCGGATGATCCGCGCCCGCATAAATTTTCATTTTCTTGATCATGGCGTAGCCAAGCGGGCCTTTGGGCAGCATGCCCTTGACTGCTTTTTCCAGCGCACGACCGGGGAAACGCTCCTGCATCTTGCCAAAAGTCGTTTCGTAGATGCCGCCCGGATAACCGGAGTGGCGGTAATACTTCTTGTCGAGCTCCTTGTTGCCGGTCACGCGCAACTTGGAAGCGTTGACGACGACAATGTAGTCGCCCGTATCGCAGTGCGGGGTGAACTCAGGCTTATGCTTGCCGCGCAAACGGCGGGCAATTTCAGAAGCCAGGCGGCCCAGCACTTTATTATCAGCATCAACAACGAACCAGTCGCGTTGAACTTCATGGCTTTTAGCGGAAAAGGTTTTCATGACCCAACCTCTGCACAGAGGACTATCTTGGAAAGCCGGTTAGTTTACCCGCGCAGCCAGGGCAAAGTCAAACACTGCTTGTGAATTTTGTGGGGGCGCGTCATACAATCCTTGTCATGTCTGCCTGGCTTGCCACCAACCTCATCGCCGCAGCCCTGTTGCCGCCCCTGCTGCTGGTGCTTTTGCTGACGGCCGGGCTGATTTTTCACCGTCGCCATCGCCGTCTGTCCATGTCGCTCATTTTACTGTCCACTGTCGCGCTCTACAGCCTTTCCACTCCTTGGGTCAGCGGGCTACTGCTCAAATCCCTCGAAATCAGCACGCCCATCAATGCGGATGCCTTTAAGAAGGCAGACGCCATCGTCATCCTCGGTGGCGGCCGGCGCATCGACGCGGGCGAATACGGCGGCGACACCCTCAACGGCATCAGCCTCGAACGGCTGCGCTACGCCGCCCACCTGCATCGCAGCAGCGGCCTGCCCCTCCTCGTCACCGGCGGCAAGCCCGGCGGCGGCACGCTGGCCGAAGGCCGCATCATGCAACACGTCCTGCACAGCGAATACGGCCTGGCCACCCGCTGGGTCGAAGACGCCGCGCTCACCACCTGGGACAACGCCCGGCTGTCCGCCCGGCAGCTCAAGTCGAGCCAGGTTCAACGCGTCATTCTCGTCACCCACGCCTGGCATTTACGGCGCGCCGTGCCGCTGTTCGAGGCGCAAGGCCTTAGCGTCATCCCCGCCGGAATCCAGTTTTCCAGCATCCGGCTCGACTCCGTGCTCGACGTGCTGCCCACCCCGGCAGGACTGCGCGACAGCACGTTTGCGCTGCACGAATGGCTGGGAATTGTGTGGTACAAACTGCGTTCAATTTTTGCCTGAAGGAAGCCCATGAAAGCCCGCGTCAAACTCATCGAAGGAGTCAGCTTTGTCGGCCAGAGCGAATCCGGCCACAGCGTCGTCATGGATGGCGCGCCTGAATCCGGCGGCAAAAACCTCGGCGTGCGGCCGATGGAAATGCTGCTCATGGGTTTGGGCGGCTGTTCCGCGTTCGATGTCGTGCTCATCCTGCGCAAAAGCCGCCAGCCCATCACCGACTGCATCGCCGACCTGACTGCCGAACGTGCCGACACCGCCCCCAAGGTGTTCACCCAAATCCACGTCCATTTCACCGTCACCGGCAAGGGGCTTGACCCCAAGCGGGTCGAACAAGCCGTACACCTGTCGGCCGAGAAGTACTGCTCGGCCAGCATCATGCTCGGCAAGATGGCTGAAATCACCCACGATTTCGAGATTGTGGAAGGCTGAACAAAAAAAGGGCTCCCGAAGGAGCCTGTCAATTTCATTCCCTGCCATTACGCAATTCTGGCTACAACTCAAAGTACGTGGATCGATGGCAAGCCCCACGCCCACCCGCAAGCGATCGATCACGCTGCGCGTGCGTGCCTGATTTCAAAAGGATATGCACCATTCGCGCGCGCATCCAGCAGCACGAGTTCAACCGTACTCCCGTCTTCCGCATAGCTGACATGCGTATTCCAGTCTTGCGACACCTCGCGCACGATGGGCTTATCGGATAACCGAATAACCAGGATATCGTCCTCATCAAAATAGACCGTGTGCATATCAGCCTCCTAATATCACTTCAAAATGGTGCATAACCGTTTTAACTATAAGCTGATCTTCCAGTACCAGAACAGCGCACAACAGATTATCGGAATGTTCGCGGAAATCCTTGAAAACCCACAGATGCGTGGTATCCCGGTAACGCGTTTCACCCGAATCAATCACATCCAGCAACAGGGCCTCATTGATTCCACGCTCATCCATACGCATTTGTGCGTGACGGGTTATGACGATAATGCGTTGAAATCGGGTGCTAAACCTACTTGGCATTGTAATCAAAAAGCGGCAGCAAAAAAAACGGGTTCCCGAAGGAACCCGTTTTAGCTTCTCATCACAGACCGGTTTACACCGGCAAGGAATTAGAAGATGTGGACAACGCCCATGGACACAATTTCAACATCCTGACCAGCTTCAGCTGTGTAGCCGGTGGTGTACTGCGAAAGTGCCGTACCGCTACCGTTGGCCAGGCTGGTGTACAAACCGAACAACTTGGTGCGCTTGCTCAGGTTGTAGTCAGCACCGACGACGTAGTAGTCGAACTCGGTGCTGGCAGTGGATTCGCCATCTTTAGCCATGCCATAGGCAGCTTTCAGATCGACGGCACCGATGCTGTACATGGCATTCATGTAATAGGCATCACGCTCGTTTGCAGCAGAAGCAGTATTTTTAGCGGCTTCGGAGTCAATCATTTCGTAGACAGCGCCGAGTTGCAACGCGCCCAGTTTGACGCCCAAGCCCGCTTTGTAAGCTTCGGTTTTGGCGTTAACGAAAGTAGCGGTAGCAACGGGATTAGTAGTAGCAGCAGTAGAAGCGACCGAACCACCACCGATGCCACCGGAGAAGGTTTCATACGCCAGGCTGGCGAAGATCGGGCCGTTTACATACTTGGCCATGGCGCTGATTGCTTGCCGGTTGTCGGCATTAGCAAACTCAACGTTCTTCGTTTCGACATAAGCCGCGCCGAAGCTGAAGCCAGTCCAGGTCGGCGACATGTAGGCAACCAGCTGCGGAGCACGATTGTCATAAATCGAGGTGCCAAGGCCACCAACTCCGCCAGCGGTCATGCCGATGATGGTGTTGTAGTCGCCAGCAGTGTCAGCGAAGATATCCAGGTTGCCGGTAGCCAGCTTGTACGGGGTGTCGTGACGACCCAGGATCACGGTGCCCAAGGACTTGTTGGACAAGCCGATGAAGGTGTTGCGCAGCGAACCGACACCGGTGGTCGAGGTGTTCAGTGCGGTTTCGATCTGCCAAATCGCAGCCAGACCGTTGCCCAGATCTTCGGTACCCTTGATGCCGAAACGCGACACGTTGTCGCGGCCTGTCACGACGTCAGCGCCGTCGCCAACGAGGTTGTTGGTGTCGACATAGTCAAGCGAGAAAGCCATGCGGCCGTAGACGTCAACGTTGGCGGTTGCAGCAAAAGCAGGGGCGGACACGGCGCTGGCGATGGCCAGAGCGATCAGTGATTTTTTCATTGCTTTACTCCTAAGAAAGTAAAAATTAAATACCCAGAGGCATAAAAAACCCGTTAAGGCTAAAGCTCTGCAGAGCTGTCCCACGTGGTTAAGTGCGTGTTGGACGGGGTCCGATTATCCAGACTAACGCCGGGGCGGCAAGCAAACTTGTTGTTTTTTCTGTCAAGCAGGCCGAAAAGTGTTGTTTTGTTGCACGGTGGCAACAGGGGTCAGGCCAGCAAGGCCAAAAGTTCGACGGGGGTCATGACGGGAACCAGGCTTTGCTTGAAGTCGCGCGGGTTGCGGGTAACCAAGCAATCAGCCTGGCATTGCGCTGCCGTGACGGCCTGCACTGCGTCTTCAAAATTACGCCACCCCAGTGTCAGGGCCTGTTGCAGAATCGAGTGATCGACCGGTTCGATGTGGAGCAAGGCCGTGAGATCAATCAGTGCCGCTGCGGTTTTTTGGGGCGTCAGATGCCTGGCCAACAGGTAATGAAGCGTGGTCACCGTGTGCGCGGCGATATGCCCGGTGGCCCGCCCTTGCTCGATATGCGCAAATACGTGCGCAGAATCATCGAACCAGGGTTGGCGTTGCGCCAGCACGTCGAGCACGACGTTGGTGTCGATAAAGAGCTTCACAAGCCGTATTTGCCTTGAAGATGGGCTTTGTATTCGTCCACGCTGGTTTGCGGCGGCAACACACCCGACAAACGCCGTACCCTGGGCGGCAGCGGTTGCTTGCTTTCATCGGGCAGGCTGGCCAGATATTGCGTCAGCAACCGCGACAGGCTGGTGCCATGCGCGGCGACGTAACGTTTGGCTTTGTCGACGGTGACAGCATCGATGCTGAGTGTGAGCTTGTTGGTGGACATGGCGAGCCTTTATTGCACGTATTGATTGGTAATTAATATACGTAACACGCTCTGGTTTGCCAAGCCCATTCACTTGACCCGCCCGGTTTGCAGGGTTGCGCGTTGCATGTGGCGACTAGAATACCGATTCACCCGCTTGATCGAATTGAGGAGTAGCCATGCGCTGGGAAAAAGGACGCCGCAGTGACAACATCGAAGACCGGCGCGGAATGCGCGTAACGGGCAAGGGCATGCTGGGCGGCGGCATCGGCACGATCGTGCTGGCGCTGGTGGCGATGTATTTCGGGGTGGATCCGTCGGTGGTGCTGAACCAGGCAGGCAGCCTGGCGCCGACGCAGACGGAGCAGCAGGCGACCCCTTTCACGCCGGAGGAAGAAAAGCTGAAGGAATTCATGTCGGTGGTGCTGGCGGACACAGAAGATGTGTGGGGCACGCTGTTCAAGGGTTCGGGGCAGACCTACCAACAGCCCAAGCTGGTGCTGTTTTCGGGCGCGGTGCAATCGGCGTGCGGCCATGCCGAGGCGGCGATGGGGCCGTTTTATTGTCCGGGCGACCAGAAGCTGTATCTGGACATGAGCTTTTTCAACGATCTGGCGCAACGCCACGACGCGCCGGGCGACTTTGCCCAGGCCTATGTGGTGGCGCACGAAGTGGGCCACCACGTGCAGACGCTGCTCGGCGTGTCGGACAAGGTCCACGCGGCGCGCGGGCAGGCGTCCGAGGCTGAAAGCAATGCCTTGCAGGTAAGGATGGAATTGCAGGCGGACTGCTTTGCCGGGGTGTGGGCACACCACGCCAACCGGCAGCGGCAGGTGCTGGAACCGGGCGATACCGAAGAAGCGCTGGCCGCCGCCGCCGGGGTGGGCGACGACCGCCTGCAAAAACAGGCGCAGGGCTATGTGGTGCCGGAATCGTTTACCCATGGCTCGTCGGCACAGCGGATGGAGTGGTTCCAGCGCGGGATGCAAACGGGTGATCCGGGGCAGTGCGATACCTTCAAGGCGGCGCAGTTGTAGTGCAACTTGCACCTGCGTCTTGCATGTGTCTTGAACCCACCGCCTTCCACAGGTGCGCGCCTGACTGGTGAACGGAAGCAGACTGCTCTCTGTCGCGGCAGCGCCGCTATTTGGGATTTATTCAAAAATGGTATATTTTTTATACCATGATGATCTTTGAGTTTGACGAAGCCAAAAGCCAGACCAATTTGCTGAAGCACGGTATCGACTTTGTCGATGCGCAGGCATTGTGGAACGACCCCGGTTTATTGGAAATTCCCGCAAAGACGGAAGATGAGCCGCGTTACCTGATGATTGGCCTGATTCGCAAGAAGCATTGGTCAGCCGTTATTACTTATCGCGACATGCGGATTCGACTGATTTCCGTTCGTCGCGCACGAACTGAGGAGGTAGCACTCTATGAAAGCTAAAGCATTTGAAAAGCAGTTTGATCAAAATGTCGACTTGACGGATTCGCTGGACCTGTCCCGAGCCAAGCGCGTGCTACAAACACAAAAGCGCGTTAACGTCGATTTTCCTACCTGGATGATCGAATCGCTGGATCGCGAAGCAAGCAAGTTGGGGGTCACCCGGCAGTCCATCATCAAGGTCTGGCTCGCTGAGCGCCTCGAAAAGTCAGCCTAAGGTCAAATCGCCTGACTCCTGCAGATCAGGCAAGAGCAACGGCTCATGACTGCAGGCAGGCTCAAGGCGACGAAACCGTAGCGACTCCCTGCACATATCGTTTGGTTTGTGGCGCAGCTGCCGGCTAAACCCAGCGCCCGAATCCCGCCAGCCCCACCCCGAACCGCACCAGTCCGTAGGCCAGCCGCGACAGCATGCGCTGTGCCCAGGGGCGGCGCTGCCAGTCCGTGACGTCGAGCGGGGTGGACTGGGCGATGGCCTGTTGCAGGCGCTGCTGCAGGTCGATCGCAAAACCTGCGTCGTCGACGACGACATTGGCCTCGCGCGCCATCAGCAGGCTGAAGGGATCGATATTGCTGGAGCCGACGGTGGCCCAGTGGCCGTCGATCACGGCGACTTTGGCGTGCAGTTCGCTGGCCTGATATTCGTGGATCTCGATGCCGGCAAGCAGCAGGTCGCGGTACAGGGCGCGGGCGGCGGACTGATAAAACGGGTGATCGGTGTGGCCTTGCACCAGCAGCTGCACCCGGACGCCGCGCGCGGCGGCATTTTTCAGCAGTTTTCGGAAGCGGTGGCCAGGCAGAAAATAGGCGCTGGCAAGGACGATTTGCTTGCGCGCCCGCGCCAGGGCGACCAGATAGACGCGCTCGATGTCGCGCCTATGGGCGAAATTGTCGCGCACCACGTAGGCGGCGCGCACCCGGCCATCGGTCGGCCAGGACGGCTCGACCCATTCAGCGGTCTCGGCCTTGCGCAACTGCGTCAGTTGAACCAGCTGCCACAGGCGACGCACGCTGGGATAGATGCGGGCCAGCAGCGGGCCCTGGATTTCGACGCTGAAGTCGAGCCGCGGGGCAGCAAACCGCACCGGCTCAAAGTCATCCATGAGGTTCATGCCGCCGATGAAGGCGATGCGCGCATCGATCACGGCCAGTTTGCGATGCAGACGCCGCAGGTTGCGCGGACTGGTCAGCCGGCCGCTAATGAGCGGGCGGTAGGTCAGCACGCTGACGCCTGCCGCCTTCAAGCTCTCGAGCCAGGAGGCGGGCAACAAGCGCGACCCGACGGCATCGATCAGCAGCCGCACCCGGACGCCCCGTTGCGCGGCGCGGATCAGCGCAGCCTGTACGGCCCGGGCGCTTGAATCAGGATTGAAAATGTAGGTTTCGAGATGGACTTCGTGCTGCGCAGCGTCGATGGCAGCGGTCAGGGCGGGGAAAAAGTCGGCCCCGCTTTGCAGCAGGCGCAGGCTGTTGCCGGACACCGGCTCGATCCCGCGAAAGAAGAACGAGCGCCAGCGATTGCGCGCGGCCATCAACGCGAGATGAGTTTGGCCGTGAGGGCGGCGTGGTCGGAAATACGGTGCCAGGCGTTGCCGGTCTGCACGTGCGCGGACTGAATGCTGAAGCGCCGGATGTAGATGCGGTCGAGCTGGAACACGGGCATGAAGGCCGGGTAGCTGCGCGCAGCCTTGCCGTGGTGGGTCTTGAACACTTCGACCAGGCCCAGTTCGTCTTCAAAAAAGTCGCCGGCGCGCGCGCGCCAGTCATTGAAATCGCCAGCCAGAATCAGCGGCGCACTGTCCGGCACCATCGCGCGCACGCGGGCAGCGATCATTTGCAACTGGCGCGTGCGGCCGCGCTCGGTCAGCCCCAGGTGAACGTTGATGCAGTGAACCGGGCCGTCTATTCCGGGCACTTCGATTTCGCAATGCAGCATGCCGCGGCTCTCGTAGGCGTGCGCGGAGATGTCTTCGTTTTCCCACGACAGGATCTTGTGGCGCGACAGGATGGCATTGCCGTGATGGCCGCTGTCGTAGACGCAGTTTTTGCCGTAGGCAAACTCGGTGTAGACATGCCCGGCCAGAAACTCGTGCTGCGGCTCTTTCGGCCAGTGCTGAAAACGGCTGGCGCGCTGGTCGCCCTGCACTTCCTGCAAGAACACGATGTCGGTTCCCAGGCTGCCGAGGCGCTCGCGCAATTCGTGCACCGTGAGCCGCCGGTTGAATTGCGACAGGCCCTTGTGGATGTTGTAACTGGCGATATGCAGCGGGACGCTCATCGGAAAATCACGCGTTGGGCAGGCGGCGAATGGCGGCCGCATTGCTGGGTGAGAAACAGCGTTCCGCGGCTTCGTCGCGCGGCAGCCAGCAGTATTGCAGGTGTTCGCGCGGCGCCAGCGTAACGGGCATAACGCCGGGCAGGCACAAGCCAAACACATGCTCGGTGTTGTGCGTGACGCCCGGGGCATAGCGATGCAGCCAGCGTTCAAAAATCGCGTAGCGGTTTTCGATGCCCCAGTCGGTGAGCGAAAACTGGCTGGCGTCGAGGCCGGTTTCCTCGCGCACTTCGCGGATCGCGGTTTGCTCGAGGGTTTCGCCTGCGTCCTGCGAGCCGGTGACCGACTGCCACAACCCCGGCGCGTCGGCGCGCTCCAATATCAGCACCTGGCCATCGGCCGTGTGGATGATGACCAGGACGGAAACCGGGACCTTATGCGTTTTCGATGCGGGCATTGAGCGGAATGCCTGTGGCCAACACGGCAATCAGGCGGTCGATATTGGGATGCTTGCCGGGATACCGGCTGGCGTCTTCGGTGTGTTCGGCAAAAATGGCCAGGCCTTCGGCGGCGGCTTCGGCGTTGATCGAGCCGTATTGCTGCGCGAGATAGGCATACACGCGGAACGAGCCGGCGGTGCCGGGCGCATTGGCGATCGCCGCAATATCTGCGCCGCTGCTGTCGGTTAGAACAAGCTGCCCGCCCGCGATCTCGGGCAGGGTTTTCAGGGTGTCGACAAAAATCATGTCTGGGGCTTTTTTCCGCGAACACCAAAAGGCGTTCGCGCGTCAAATTCAGGCCACTTTTTCGGTGGCAACCGGGTTGCGCAGGCGAATGTGCAATTCGCGCAACTGCTTGTCGTCCACCACGTTCGGCGCGTTGGTCATCAGGCAGCTGGCGCGCTGGGTTTTGGGGAAGGCGATGACGTCGCGGATCGACTCGGCGCCGGTCATCAGGGTGACCAGGCGGTCGAGGCCGAACGCCAGGCCGCCGTGCGGAGGCGCGCCGTATTGCAGCGCGTCGAGCAGGAAGCCGAATTTCTCGCGGCGCTCCTCTTCACCGATGTTGAGCGCGGCGAACACATTGTCCTGCACCGCCTGCTTGTGGATACGCACCGAACCGCCGCCGACTTCCCAGCCGTTCAGCACCATGTCGTAGGCTTTCGACAGGCACTTGCCGGGATCGGTGGCGAGCCATTCGTCGTGGCCGTCTTTCGGCGCGGTAAACGGATGGTGCAGCGCGTCCCAGCGGTTCTCGTCTTCGTTGAATTCGAACATGGGGAAATCGACCACCCACAGCGGCGCCCAGGCGCGGCCGTCGAGGTGGCCTTTTTCGTGGCCGATTTTCAGGCGCAGCGCGCCGAGGGCGTCGTTCACTACCTTGGCCCTATCGGCGCCGAAGAAGATCAGGTCGCCGTTGGCCGCGCCGGTGCGCTCCATCACGGCTTTCAGCGCAGCCTCGGACAGGTTCTTGACGATGGGCGACTGCAGGCCGGTTTCATTCAGCTGCGACACGTCGTTGACCTTGATGTAGGCCAGGCCCTTGGCGCCGTAGATCTTGACGAATTCGGTGTAGGCGTCGATTTCGCTGCGGCTCAGACTCGCGCCGCCAGGGATGCGCAATGCCGCGACGCGGCCCTTGGCGTCGTTGGCGGGACCGGAAAACACCTTGAACGCGACCTCTTTCATCGCATCGCCGACGTCGACGATTTCCAGCGTCACCCGCATGTCGGGCTTGTCGGAACCATAGCGGTTGATCGCCTCGTGATAGGTCATGCGCGGGAAGGCGTCGGCAAACTCGACGCCCTGCGCCTTCTGCAGCATGTCGCGGATCATGCCTTCGACCAGCGCCATGATGTCAGCTTCGCCCATGAACGAGGTTTCGAGGTCAACCTGGGTGAATTCGGGCTGGCGATCGGCGCGCAGGTCTTCGTCGCGGAAGCATTTGGTGATCTGGAAATAGCGGTCGACGCCCGCCACCATGAGCAATTGCTTGAAAAGCTGCGGCGATTGCGGCAGCGCGTAGAACATGCCGTCGTGCACGCGCGAGGGCACCAGGTAGTCGCGCGCGCCTTCCGGGGTACTGCGCGTCAGCATCGGCGTTTCGACTTCCATGAAGCCGTGCGTGTCGAGGTAGTCGCGCATGATCTTGGACACGCGGTAGCGCAGCTTGAGGTTCTTCTGCATCGGCTCGCGGCGCAGGTCGAGGTAGCGGTACTGCAAGCGGATGTTTTCGTTGATGTTGTCGTCATCGATCTGGAACGGCGGGGTCAACGAGGCGTTCAGCACTTCGAGGTCGCGCGTCAGCATTTCGACCATGCCGGTGGGCATGTTGGGATTTTCGGTGCCGGCCGGACGGGCGCGCACCAGGCCTTCGATCTTCAGCACGAATTCGGAGCGCACCTCCTCGGCCAGCTTGAACGCGGCCGGGGTGTCGGGGTCGATCACCACCTGCATCATCCCTTCGCGGTCGCGCAGGTCGATGAAAATGACGCCGCCATGATCGCGCCGGCGATGCGCCCAGCCGCAGATCGTGATGGTTTTGCCAATGTCGTCGGCGCTGACCGCGCCGCAATAATGAGTCCGCATGCTGTTTCCTGATCGCTATCTATTGTGGGATGACGGGACGCGATTCGCCAGAGGCCACGCCCATTGAAATAATGTATTTGAGCGCACGATCGACCGGGATATCCAGTTCGATCACTTCGCTCTTTTTCACGTAAAAATAAAAACCGTTAACCGGACTCGGCGTGGTGGGAATGAACACCGCCACATGCGCTTCGGGCAGCATGATCGCCACCTCATTCGGCACATTGGTCTGAAACGCCAATGACCACGCCTGCGGATGCGGATAGCGCACCAGCAACACCTTGCGAAACGCGTGGCCGTTGCCCGAGAGCAACGTGTCGGACACCTGCTTGACGCTGCCGTAAATGCTTTTCACCACCGGAATGCGCGCCACCAGGGCTTCGGTCCAGTCGATCAGCTTCTGGCCGAAGAAATTGGTGGCGAACACACCGGTCAGCACGATCACCAGCAGGGTCAGAATCACCCCCAGGCCGGGAATCCGCATGCCCAGCCAGGCGTGCGGCTGCCACGCAGCCGGCAGCACGGTGAGCGTCTGATCCATGCTGCCGATCAAGAGGTCGAGTACCCACAGCGTGATGCCAAGGGGCACCCAGATCAACAGGCCGGTAATGAAATAACGTTTCATGGGGTTGTCTATTTTACGAAGCTGGCTTTACAAACGAAGAAGCGGGCGGCTTACACCGCCCGCTTCCAAGGTCGCGGTTCAGCCTCAGTGACTTGCCGGGCACGCGGCCGAGCCGCATGCGGAAGATGGCGCGTCGGGCTTGGCTTCAGCGGGTTTCGTTTCAGCAGGCTTGCTGCCGCTGCCCTTGAAATCGGTGGCGTACCAACCGCTGCCCTTGAGGGCAAAACCGGCGGCGGTGATCTGCTTCGCGTAATCAGCCTTGCCGCACGATGGGCACACGCTCAGGGGCGCGTCCGAAATTTTCAGCATTTCATCCTGGGCAAAGCCGCAGGACGTACATTTGTAAGCGTAGATTGGCATAAAAGTTCTCCGACAATCAATAAGTTGCGGGATTATACCCAATAGAGCCGGGCACACGTACCGAAACGGCCAGTACAAGTACCCATAGAGCGGGGTCAACCCCGCCAGACTCACCATGCCAGACTCAGGCTGCCATACACCCGCTTACTGAAGACGTTTGTATCGCGAAACTCGGCGTAATCATCGCCCAGGTTTTGTCCGACAACGGCCGCTTCCAGGTCGCGTCCCTGCCATTTCCAGCGCCGTGCCAGACGCACATCCACACGATTAAAGTCCTGTGTAAGGTCGCCTTCGGTCAACCATTTCTGGATATCGACACGCTGGGCAAACACACTGGTTTCCCAGCCATACCCCAAACGGAAACGGGCAAGCATCCCCCAGATGTTACGCGGCGCAGACTGCGGAATATCCTTGGCAAAATTGGTGTCCAGGGTGTCGGTGGTGAGAAATACCCGCGAGTAGTGTGCGCTCACATCAATTGCCTGACTGGGGCGCCAACGCAGCTGGACTTCCCCGCCATGAGCATTCACTGAACCGATGTTGTCGGCAAAAAACACCTTGGGCTGGAAAGAGCCCGCGTCAAAAGCCGGGTTAGGCTGAATTTTGACTTGCCCGATAAAATTGTCGATGTGATCGCGATAAAGTCGCGCGTCCAGATCAAGCCGTGCCTGAGGCCAGTTCCCCACATAGCCGATTTCGCGTGACAAAATGCGCTCGGGTTCAAGACCATCAGAAGGCACCGTCACGGTGTCAATGATCCCCCCTGTCTCGTTCCTTACACGCTGATTGCCCTCTTCCTCGAAGAAAGTCGGCGAGCGGTACGCACGCGAGACCCCCAGCCGGATCACATGTCCGGGGACCAACGTGAAATTGACAGCAGCACGCGGCGAGATGTCGGCGCCAGTGAAGTAATGATGCTCCAGCATGGCGCCGGCTTGCAGCAGCACGCGCTCGTGTGCGCGCCACTCAAGATTTCCGAATACGCGTGCAAGCTCACCGCTCAGCGTGTTATTGGACGGATAGCTTTGCGGGCTGTTGACTGTCTCTTGCCGCACCTCGCCCCCCCACACAGCACGTAAAGTAGGCGCCCACCGATCATTAACCTGCAGTTCGATACTGCTTCGTGTCTCCCGCATGTATTGATTGACCACTACCGTGCCGATACCTAGCCCGCTCAAGTCCGTCACTACGTTGGCATCAAAACGATTTTGGGTAAAGTAAGCCTGCAACCGCCATTCACGCTGCTCTGATTCCACCTTGTGATAAGCCAGTTGTAGAAACAGCGCACGCGAATCCTGCTCGGTGGGCTCAACCAGGGAAATCGGATTGGCCGTGCTGCTTCCTGAATCCCAATTGCCTTGCGACAGACCGAACTGCACCATCACATCCGAGTCGGGCGTAAGCTGCCAATCCACACGGCCGTTGACGAAGTATGTTTTGCTCGCTTCAAAATATTGCCCGTTATCGTCATGGGCCTGGCCGTTGTCATACAACTTGCCCACGACATCACGCTCGAAGCGATCACGCTGCTGTGCCGATGCGGTGATGCGGTAGCGCATGGCTTCATCGCCGCCGCCGTGGCGGACGGTCAGCCCGCGCATGTCCTGCTCGCCTAGTTGCATCGACACAAACTCACCCGGCACTTGTGATGCCGTTTTGGAAATAATATTGATCACTGCGGCAAATGCGTTGGCACCATAGACCGCTGCATCGGGGCCGCGCACCACTTCAATGCGCTCGATATCGTCGATGGAAAGCGGCAGATCGCTCCAGTACACCGCGCCATAGTGCGGGCTGTAAATCGAGCGGCCATCAACCAGCACCTGAAAGCGCCGCGAAAACCCATCGCCCAGGCCGTGATAGCCCGCAGCCCAGGTGTTGGCGTTGTTATAAGCCACCGTAAAACCGGGCACCAGCCGCAACAGGTCCGGGATATCGCGGAATCCCGAGGTGCGGATCATGTCCTGATCGATGATGGTGACGGCCGTGGGCGCGTCAGTCACCGGCTGCGACAGGCGCGAGGCCGACAGCACCACGGGCATTTCGTCGAGAAAATCGGTCTCGCTCAGGGCAGCCGCAGCGGCGGGCAACGACCACCCGAACAGTACCGCGACGCCGCACCCGCGCAGCATGTTGTTGACGACTGAAATGAACGCGCAGGCCAAGGGGGTGCTCATGAGTGAGGAGATGCGCCGATTTTGCAGCAATTTGACACCATCGGATTAAAATCCTGCCCGAAATTGCAGCAAGACCTGAGGTTCGGTTTTGAGCTGGGGGTCAAACTCTGCGCCGCCGCCCAGCAGCCGACGGCCAATGAGCGCGACTTCAAGCGGGACAGCGGACGCTTTTCCGCGCCAGCCCAGGCGCAGATCGAGGCGGTTTTCGCCTTTGATCTGGCCACCCGCGCCCAGCCAGCTGAACGCGCCGCTTTTGTTCCACAGGCTGCTCAACCACCAATGCGGATTAAACCCGTGTTCGGCCAGCAGGTTGAACGAGTAGGGGGGCGCAGAGTGGCGCCAGTCCGGATTGTCGGCCTGAATGCGCACCCAGGCGGGCGCAAAACGGATACGGGTGCGCGCGGCGGGTTTCCATTCGAGCTCGAACTCGACGCCTTTCACCGTGGCGTCGCCCGCATTGAAGAACTGATAGGCCAGATTGTCCTGCCCATCAGCGAAGGGCACTTCGGCAAAATCGATTAGATGGCTGTAACGGTCATAAAACGCCCGCATATCGAGCGTCAGTCCGGCACTTGGCCAGGCCTGCCACCAACCCAGTTCACGCGAAACAATACGCTCGGACTTCAGCGAGTCGGGCAGGATCAGCAGCGCATCGGGGCCAAAGCCGAAATCCGCCACGTTTTGCCCGAGCAATTCGTAATAGGTCGGCACCCGGTAGCCCAGGTTGTAGCCGATGCGGAACGACTGCGTGGGGCGCGGCTGATAATGCAGAGTGAGACGCGGTGAAACTTCGCGCCGCCCGGCGTGGGTCGACTCCAGCATGGCGCCAGCATTGACCAGCCATTTCGGTGCCAGGCGAAACTCGCCATTGCCATAGACGCGCCATGAATGTTCCTCGATCGCGGCCGCCTGGTTGTAGTAGAAAGCCGATTGCACTTCGTCCCTGCGGTATTCGGCACCCAGCGCGGCTCGCACAGCGGGGCCCAAAGCCAGGTTCCAGGCTGCGGTCAGGTTCTGCCGCCGGGTCGAGAAGCCAAGATCCAGCGGTGCCGCGCCCAGATCCAGCAAATCGCCATAGTCCTGCTGCGTGACGTTGTAGCTCAGGCGAGTTTCTGCGCCGCTTTCAAAAATGCGTTGCCAGACCACCTGACCATACGCCGACTGCACTTTGACTGGATAAATTTGCCCGGCAGCCGCGTCATCGTCCAGCCGCGAGTTCGCCACCCCGCCCATGACGGACACGGTATCGGCATCGCTGATGCGCCAGTCGCCACGCCCGTCGGCATACTGGTCCCGCACATCATCGGGCACGCCGTCGTAGTAATCGTCGGCGCGCTGCCCGACCAACAGGCGCCACTGCCCGGCTTCGCCCGACGCGCCCACCCGCGCGCTCAGTTCACGATAGCTGCGCTGGCCCACGGCCGCCATGACGCCCACGTGGGCGCCGCCCGCGTCCGACCGGGTGAGAATATTAATGACGCCGAGAAAGGCATTGGCGCCATAGCTGGCGGCAGCCGGGCCTCGAATGACCTCGATGCGGTCGATGTCCTGCAGCGAAAGCGGCAGGTTGCGCCAGTACACCTGGCCAAAGTCGGGGCTGTAAACCGAACGCCCGTCGATCAGC
>NCCT01000022.1 GCA_002279795.1 Hydrogenophilales bacterium 12-61-10 | reverse complement strand
CAGGCCGGTAACAAAAACTTCGTCGCGCGCCTTGGCGAACAGCGCCTTGCTCGCCAGCTGCTCGGCCACCCGTGCGCGCACCAGGGCGTTTTCCAGCACCGCCGAATCGAGTTCCTGCGCCTGGCCGCCGGTGAACAAAATCAGCGTCAGCCAGCGATACAGCTTGTCCTGCCCCATGATCATGAGCGCCTGCTCGATGCCGCCCACCTTGTGCAGCAGCCCAATGCCGGGCGAGTTTACATAGCGCAGCAGCCGTACCGACAGCGCCGGATCGTGGCGGAACTGCTCGACCAGTACCGACTGCTCGGCGCCGGTGCGCACCCGGTTCATCAGGTCCAGCACCTTGGCGCGCGAGGGCCCGAGCACCGGCGAGTCGAGCTTTTCGTGGCGGGTGATGAATGGCCCCATGAAGCGCGCGAACTGCAGCTTGTGGCACATGTGGAAGGCTTCCAGCGTTTGCACGTCCGTCGCCACGAATTGCTTGCCTGAAGCCAGCCTGGAAAGAGCGGCCATTTGGGCCGTGATGGCCGGAATATCCTCGCTGCTGACGTCCAGCAACACATAGTCGATAGCGGGCAGCAGGGGGTGACGCGCAGGCGAAATCAGGGCGTTGGCCTCCAGCGCAAAGCTGTGGCCCGCTGCCTTCATGTCCGTCAGCCGGGCGACCAGGGCGTCGTCGACGTCTGTGCTGGCGCCCATTTTAAGGACCCATACCGTGCCAGCCGGGGGCCACGCCGCAATCAGCGGGTGATCGAGCGAAGCCGGGGAAATCGGGATGAAGGCTTGACGCTGCGCCAGCAGGCGCGCGACCTCCATGTTGGTCAGGTTGGTGAGCAGGGTTTCGTCGTACAGGCGCTGCACCTCGGGCAGGCTGGCGTCCTGCCGTTCCTCCGGCGCACGGCGCAGCATGAACGTATAGGCCGCAACTTTCTGGTCGCGGCCCAGCATGGCTTCGCGCCGCATGACCGAGCCGGCCTTGGCGGCCGGTGCGGCTTTCGGGGCTACGCTGGCCACTGCCCTGGCAGGCGGGGGCGGCGCGGGTTCAGCGGGTTTGCTACCGGACAACATACCTACAAGACGACCTAGCACTGGGTGCTCCTTCAAAAAAATCAACACGGCCCAACGTGGTGGATAGCGGCTATTTTTTGCCGGTCTGAAGCTGGTCGGCGAACAAAATGTGCGGCGGGTGCGCCCGGCTGACAGCAGCGGCGGCAGCGGTTAAAGTGCGCAATCATGCAGATCGAATGTTATGCCCAGCGCCTGCTCAACCCGTTTCGGGGGGTGGTGCATGTGATCCGTTACCAGTCGGCCGAGGCGGTGACGACCGACGGCATCGAGTGGGATATTTATGTGTCCAATGACGCGCTGCTCGAAGATCTCGGGCGCGCAGGCCGGCGCGCGCAGGTCTCCGATATTCGCTATGGCCATTGGTCGGCGGAAAAGGGCCTCAAGCGCGGGCCGCTGTATCCGTCCGAGGATTTCAAGCGGCTGGAACACATGGGCGCGGTGGCCTACGAACACCTGCTCAAGGTGCATCGCGACGTGCCATTCAAGTTTCGCGATCCGTTCGAGCTCTGGCTACTCGATCGCAACGACCAGCCGCTGGCGCTGCTGCACAGCGTGCGCACCGACAGCGAAACCGACACCAAACCGCCGCTCGACTGGCGCGCCGGCCTGGCGGCACAGGAGCGGTTCCGCAGCGCTGCTATCCCCGACCTCGCTGAATCTGCCGGGGCCTATCTCACGCGTCATGTGAATGCGCTCGCCAGTGGCGTGGCGCAATGGTTTCACCGCACGGACGATGGTGCCGGGCTGGGGCTGGGGCTGCATACGCTGAAAGGCGGAGAGGGCCTGCGCGGCCGGGTGCTGGAGGCCGAGGCTTTTGCGCCGCTGTTCATCGCGACGGCGGGCATGGACGCGTCACATACCCGGCTGGTGCGGGATTATTTTGCCTGGCAGGCGCCGTGGATGCTGCTGCTGTCGCATCTGGACAATGGAACGCGGGTGGCGCTGGAAGCTGCGGCCTGCCAGCAGGCGGAAGCGGTCGAAAAGCATTACCGCCTGTATCCGCTTGTCCTTGATCAGCCAGCCTTGCTGGCGGCGCGGGTGGAGGCGGCGCTGGTGCGCAGCCAGCCGCGGCCGAACCATGAGGACGAGGTGATGCCGATTTCCTATATCGAACTCGGCACCACCGAGAGCCAGGATATTTGAAGCCCTGGGCTCAGGCGGCCATGCCCAGGATGGCGCCCGGCAGGGCGGCCGACGCGCCCAGATGCGACGTCACCCGCACCTTGATCTGCGGATGCAGCGCGGAAAACTCGGCGATGGCTTCGGGAATGTCCTGCGCCACATGGGTGCCGGCGGCCAGAAAATAGGGGAACGCGACGATGTCGGTTGCGCCCTGCGCCACCAGGGCGGCCAATCCTTCCTGAATGCTGGGCTCGGCCAGCTCCAGGAACGCTACGCCAATGTGGTCGTACGCGTGGTGCGGCTGCGCGCGCACCTGGTCGGCCAGTTGGCGTACTTCGTCGTTGGAAGCGCCGCGGCGGCTGCCGTGGGCGATGATGAGCAGACTGGACATGATGAATTCTCGGGTTGAACGGGCTGTTAACGAGTCGTGCCGGCCGGTGAAAGTTCCGGCTGTTTACATGCGGATCGGTTCGAAGGTCGCGTCGAGGTTCTGGTCGTCGCAATAATCGAGGAAATCGCCGCGCAGGGTGGCGATGTGGGCATCGGCGGGAATGCCCAGCGTCATGTGCACGGCAAACATCGGCGCGCCGGTGTGCGGCGCGGGATAGGTCTCGGTTTCGAGTGCCTCGATGTTGATGTGCAGCTTGGCGAAGAAGTTGGCGAGGCTGTTGACGATGCCCGGCTGGTCGAGCGCGGCGACTTCTACGGTGTAGGGAATCAGCGGCTTGTCGGCGCGGGTGAGGCGGGTGCGTTGCTGGATGATGGACAGCCCCAGTTCCTCGCCGACGCCGACCAGCCGGGATTCCAGCTTGGCCAGCGCGTCCCAGCTCCCGGTAATCCGCATCAGCAGGGCGAAGCGGCCGCCCAGAACCGCCATGCGCGATTCCTCGATGTTGCAGCCGGATTCGCTGATGCGGCGGGTAAAGCCTTCCACCAGGCCAATTTTGTCTTCGCCGCTGGCGGTGATGACCAATGATTCGGTGTCGTTCGACATTTAAATAAGCTCCCGGTCGGATAGTTCTTTTTTGATATACGCGTAGATGATCGGCGCGGCGATGACGCCCTGCAGACCGAACGCTGCTTCCATCACCAGCATGGCGATCAGCAACTCCCAGGCGCGCGCCTTGATCTGCTCGCCGATGATACGGGCATTCACGAAATATTCGAGCTTGTGGATGATGACCAGGAAGGCCAGCGAGCCGGCGGCCACCTGCAGCGAGTGCGACAGCGAAATGATGACGATGACGGAGTTGGAAATCAGGTTGCCGATGACCGGCAGCAGCCCGACGAGGAAAGTCACCACGATCATGGTTTTGGTGAACGGTAGATGCACACCGAATGAGGGCAGCACCACGAACAGGTAAACCCCGGTCAACAGCGCGTTCAGCGCCGAAATGCGCACCTGCGCGAACACCACGCGGTGGAAGGCGTCGCTCAGGCGGTTCACCCGTTCGCACAGGGCGGATGCCAGCGGCGCCAGCGTTTGTTGGGGGCTGGCTTCGCGCAGTGCAATGAAGCTGCCGATGATGAGGCCGATCATGAAGTGCAGCACCGCGCGGCCGGCGTTGCCGCTGTATTGGCGAATTTCCAGCGCGTGGGTGCGCAGCCATTCGACCAGTCCGGCACGGATCGCCGAGTCGTCGCCCTGCGGCAGCCACGCTGCGGCCCATGGCGGCAGCAGCGCGCGCGAGTTTTCGATGATTTCCGCCATCCGTCCCAGCAAACCAGCCACGCCGCCCTCGCCGCGCAAGTAGAGGATGACGCCGGCGGTGAATCCGCCCAGCACGCCCAGCACGATCAGCGTGATCAGCGACACCACCAGCACCTTGGCCCAGGTGTGATTGAGGCGGCCGATCACAAAACGCGGTGCCAGCAGATGCACCAGCTGCACCACCAGCAGTCCGGCCAGCAAACTCGGCAGCAGGTGGAGCTTCAGGATCAACAACAGGGCGGCGGCCATCAGCAGCCAGGCGGCAATTTGGTAGCGGAGGTTCGACAGGGGAAGCAGGTTGGGCGTCATTGCCGCCACCTTGCCAAGAAAGCCTGCGTGCGGCAAGGGTTTATCGACGCGGCCGCGCTAAATTCAGGCATCGACCAGATAGCCCAGCGCGGTGCCGGTCTGCGCGGCGGCCTTTTTGAGCGCCTCGACCCAGCCCGGCTTGTGGCGGTCGGCCGGCGCCGAGATCGACAGGCCGGCCACCAGCTTGCCTTCGGCATCGCGGATCGGCGCGCCGATGCAGGCCACGCCCAGCTCGGCCTCCTCGCGGTCATAGGCCAGTTGCGCCTGGCGAATGGCGGCCAGTTCGGCATCCAGGCGCTCCAGCGTGGTCAGGGTGTTGGATGTATACGCCGGCAGGCCGGTGCGCTCGGCGTAGCCCATCACGCCGCTGGCGCTGTCTTCGGAAAGGAATATCTTGCCGACCGCCGTGACGTGCAGCGGCGCGTGCGCGCCGACCACCTGCACCACCTGGATCATGGTTTGCCCGCCCGACACGCGCTCGACGTAGACCGCTTCGTCGCCGCGCCGCACGATGAGGTTGACGGTTTCGCCGGTCGCTTCGGCCAGTTGCTGCATCGCCGGCATCGCCACCTGGCGGATATTGAGCCGCGCACGCAGGCGATTGCCGACTTCCAGCCAGCGCACGCCCAGGTCGTATTCGCCGGCGCCGGTTTTTTCGACCAGGCCGTGCGCCATCAAGGCGCCGAGGATGCGGTGTGCGCTTGCGGTGTGCAGGCCGGCCTGCTCCGCCAGACGCGTGAGATTGAGCGGGCCGGGGGCGCGCGAGAGGAGGCCGACCAGCACCATGGCGCGGTCGATGACCTGAATCGACGAACTGATGTTTTTCATAGAGTGAAAATTTATTGCGCGATGTGAAAAGTGTAGGGCTTTCTGCTTCAATGCACCCATCGTTTCACATCATGTGAAACATTTTCATATTGTGAAAGGCTAGCCATGAGCGCCCAGATGCACTCCACCCCCGAGAATCTTCCCGCCTTCTGCGAGGGCATTCAGTATTTTGCCGACAGCTACCCGGAAATCGACCGCCTCGGCGCCGCCCCGTTGCTGGGCCCCAACCAGCCCGCGCTGCCGGACGCCACCAGCGAGGCTGCTGTCTACCAGACGCTGCTGGCGGCCGACGCGCTGCGCTACCTGACGCTGCAGGTGACCGGCAGCAAGTCGTCGGGCCACCCCGGCGGTTTCGCCTCCAGCGCCGACGCGGTCGCCGCGCTGCATCTCTTGGGCCACCGCAACCTGGTGACCGAGGTCGGCCATCACGCGCCGGGTTTTTATTCGGCGATGTTCCTCGATACCTCGCTGGAAGACATGGGCATCACCACGGTTGCGCAGATGCGCACGCGTTTCCGTGAGCGCCATGGCCTGCTCGGCCACCTGTCCGGCGCGATTCCCGGTCTGCTCGCACCCGCCGGCCCGCTCGGCCAGGGTCAGCATTTCGCCATGGCCGGCGCCTATCTCAACCGCGACAAGCTGTTCCCGGTGACCATCGGCGACGGCGGCCTCGGCGAGCCCTACATCATGAGCGCGTTCCAGCACTTCGCCACCGCCTACCCCGGCGTCACCAACTACCTGCCGGTGCTGGTGTGGAACGGCTATTCGCAGGAGCATCACAGCATGGTGTCGCTGTGGGACAACACACGCATGACCGATTACTGGCGCGCGCACGGCTTCGACGAAGTGCATCTGGTCGACGCCCGTGAATACGCCGACACCCCCGACGCACCGGTGTACACCGACTCGACCACCTTCGGCTTTGCCGCCCGCATGGCTTTTACCGCGGCGATCCTGAAGGCGACCGATGCCGCCGCGCAAAGCGCGCTGAACGGCCGCCGCGCCTGCCTCATCGTCAAGCAGCTGAAGGGCGCAGGCGTGCACGCGACCGGCGCCAAGTCGCACAACCTGTACCCGCACCACACGCTCGATTCCGATGAGGTGAAGTCGGGCCTGCAGCGCCGTGCATTGCCGGTTGCCGCCTGGAAGATCACCCGCGAAAACTTCCGTCATGCCGGCGGCGGCCCCGCTTCGCGCGTCGCGGTAACCGAATCCGTGCGTGCGTTGCCCAGCCTTGACGGCCTGCCGCTGAACGAATTCGCGGTCGGCGAAAACCACATCCCGACCACCGCGTTCGGCCACGTGGTGGGCGAAGTCGGCAAGCGCGACCCCATGTTCGTCGTCACCAACGCCGACGGCAACGAAGCCTCGGGCATGGCCAACATCAACAAGGCGCTGACGATCCGCCACCCGACCGTCGACGACCTGTATTTCCAAGGGCCGTCCGGCCAGGTCTACGAGCCGCTCAACGAAGATGCCTGTGCCGGTCTGGCGGTCGGCGTTTCGCTGTTCGGCGGCCGCAGCCTGTGGTGCAGCTATGAATCCTTTGCCATCAACGGCCTGCCGATCTGGCAGACGGTGACGCAGGCGATGGCCGAACTGCGCCGGCCGACGCCTGCCACGGTGAGCCTGTTCACCGCCGGCGCGCTGGAGCAGGGTCGCAACGGCTGGACCCACCAGCGCCCGGAGATCGAAAGCTACTTCGCCGCGATGATGCGCAACGGCAACGTCTATCCGCTGTTCCCGATCGACGCCAACATGATCCAGGTCAGCTACGCCTGGGCGCTGAAGCAAAAGAACAAGGGCATCGTCATCACCGCCTCGAAATCGGCGCTGCCGATTCACGCCACCATGGCGCAAAGCGAGCAGGCGATCGACGACGGCGCGATGGTGTTGCAGGAACGCCTCGGTTCGCACACCGTGGTGTTCGCGGTGACCGGCGACCTGGTGTTGCAACCGGTGTTTGCCGCCGCAGAGAAACTGGCCGAAGCCGGCATCGGCTCGCGCATCGTCGCCGTGGTCAACCCGCGCCGGCTGTATCGTCCGACCGACGTGCTGTGGGACAGTGTGTCGGAACCCGACGACCGCTTCATGGCCGACGACGCCTTCAAGGCGATGTTCCATGGCGATGTGCTGCTGGCCATCTCCGGCGGGCCGTCGGCGCCGCTCGAACCCGTGCTGCTACGCAGCCAGGCCGCGCAGCGCGATGTGTTCTGCTGGAAGCGCGGCGAGACCACCGCCAACCCGCAGCAATTGTTCGACTTCAACGGCATGAATGCGCAGGCGATGCACGAGCGCGCGCTGGCGATGCTGGAGCGGTCAGCGGTTTAAAAACTGTTCATCCGCGAAGTACGCGAAGAAACGCGAAGGAAAAACTCGACGGTTTTCTTCGCGACCCTTCGCGTACTTCGCGGACAAAAAAAGGTTTTCCCATGAACCCAAAAATCATCGTTCTAGACGACGACCCCACCGGCTCGCAGACGGTGCATTCCTGCCTGCTGCTGACGCGCTGGGATGTCGCCACGCTGAAGGCCGCGCTGGCCGACGCCGCGCCGCTGTTCTTCGTCCTCACCAACACGCGCGGCATGGACGCGGAACGCGCTGCCGACATCACGCGCGAGGTGTGCGTCAACCTCAAGGCCGCGCTCGCCGACTACGCCGGGCCGGTGCTGTTCGTGTCGCGTTCGGACTCGACCCTGCGCGGCCACTACCCGGTGGAAACCGACGTGATGAACGCCGTGCTCGGCCCCTTCGACGCGACCTTGCTGACCCCGGCGTTCTTCGAGGGCGGCCGCATCACGCGCGACAGCACGCACTATTTAATGGTCGACGGCAAACCGGTGCCGACGCATGAATCCGAATTCGCGCGCGACTCGGTATTCGGCTACCGCACGGCGTTTTTGCCCGAGTACGTGGCGGAAAAAACCGGCGGCCGCGTTGCCGCCAGTATGGTGGCCCGCCTGACGCTTGACGATCTGCGCGCCGGCGGCACCGCCGAATGGCTGGCAGCGCTGCAGGGCAACGCCATCGGCGTGGTCGATGGCGAAACCGCCGACGACTACCGGCTGTTTGCCGACGCCGTGCTGCAAGCTGCCGCACGCGGCAAGCGGCTGCTGTTTCGCAGCGCCGCGTCGCTGCTGACCGCGCTGGCGAAACTGCCGCCGCAGCCGGTGGCGGCCGATGCGTTCGCCTCGCTGGTGCGCGGGCAACAAGCCGGCGCGGTCATCGTCGGTTCGCACGTCGCCAAAACCACCGCGCAACTGGGCGTGTTGCTGAAGCAGCGCGGCGTGGTCGGTCTGCCGCTCGACGTCGCACGCCTGCCCGCAGGCCGCGCAGAACTGGTGGCGTCGCTGACGGCCAGCATCGCGCACGCGCATGCACGCGGCCTTACGCCGGTGGTGTTCACCAGCCGCGCCGAACTGAAATTCGCCAGCACCGCCGAGCGGCTGGCGTTCGGCGAAGCGGTGTCGGGCACGCTGATGGATGTGGTTCGACAGTTGCCGCCGACGCTGGGTTTTCTCATCAGCAAGGGCGGCATCACCTCCAATGACGTGCTGTCGACCGGACTCGCGCTCACCGCCTCGCGTGTGCTGGGGCAGATCCTGCCCGGCGTCACCGTGGTGCAGACGCCGGCCAACCATCGCCTGCCGCAGCTGCCGGTGGTGATTTTCCCCGGCAACGTTGGCGGCGACGACGCGCTGGCCGAAGCATACCGGCGGCTCGCACCCTCGCACGCGGCGGCCAGCCCGGCTACACTCGCGGCCTGATTCAACCGACTCTCCGCCATGATCAGCCCCGCCTTTCTCTCCCAGTTGCGCCGCCTGCTGCCGCCGCACAGCGTGCTGCACGAGCGCGAGGATTTGATGCCCTTCGAGTCCGATGGCCTGTCGGCCTATCGCAACATCCCCGACGTGGTGGTGTTGCCGGAGAACGAAGCGCAGGTGACGGCGATCCTCAAGCTGTGCCACGCCGAGAAAATCGCCGTGGTGGCGCGCGGCGCTGGTACCGGTCTCGCAGCGGGCGCACTGCCCATCGACGGCGCGGTGCTGCTGGTGCTGGCCAAGCTCAATCAGATCAAAGCCATTGACCCACTGGCACGCACCGCCACCGTGCAGCCGGGCGTGCGCAATCTCGCCATTTCCGAGGCGGCTGCGGCACATGGCCTGTACTACGCGCCCGATCCGTCGTCGCAGATCGCCTGCTCGATCGGCGGCAACGTGGCGGAAAACTCCGGCGGCGTGCACTGCCTCAAATACGGCCTCACCGTGCACAACATCCTCAAGCTGCGCGCCTGGACCATCGCCGGCGAGCTGCTTGAAATCGGCAGCGACACGCTGGACTCGGCGGGTTACGACCTGCTGGCCTTGATGACCGGTTCGGAAGGCATGCTCGCGGTGATCACCGAAGTCACGGTCAAGCTGCTGCCACGCCCGCAGCGCGCGCAGGTGGTGCTGGCGGCGTTCGACGACGTGGCCAAAGCCGGCGCGGCGGTCGGCAACATCATCGCCGCCGGGGTGATTCCGGCCGGGCTGGAAATGATGGACCGCCTTGCCATCCAGGCCGCCGAGGCCTTCGTCCACGCCGGCTATCCGCTCGACTGCGAGGCGTTGTTGCTGTGCGAAGTCGACGGCGTCAACGAGGAAGTGTCGGACGACATCTTCACCGTGCGCGAAGTGCTGACCGCCTCCGGCGCCACTGAAATTCGCACCGCTGACAGCGAAGAGCAGCGCCTCAAATTCTGGGCCGGCCGCAAGGCCGCGTTCCCGGCGGTGGGGCGACTCGCGCCCGACTACTACTGCATGGACGGCACCATTCCGCGCGGCCAGTTGCCGCATGTGCTTAAACGCATCAGCGAAATGAGCATCGAATACGGTCTTGCCGTCGCCAACGTATTCCACGCCGGCGACGGCAACCTGCACCCGCTGATCCTGTTCGACGCCAACCAGCCGGGCGAGCTGCACAAGGCCGAAGCCTTCGGCGGCAGGATTCTGGAGCTGTGCGTCGAAGTCGGCGGCACCATCACCGGCGAGCACGGCGTCGGCCTGGAGAAAATCAACCAGATGTGCGCGCAGTTTTCCACCCCGGAGCTGGTGCGCTTCCATGAGGTGAAAGCCGCGTTCGACCCCGAGACCCTGCTCAATCCCGGCAAGGCCGTGCCCGAACTGCACCGCTGCGCCGAGTGGGGCGCGATGCACATCCACGGCGGCCAGTTGCCGCATCCCGAACTGCCGAGATTTTGATGCCCAAAGCTCTGATCGAGCGCATCCGCGCAGCCTATGAACACGACTCGCCGCTGATTATTCAGGGTGGCGGTAGCAAAACCTTTTATGGCAATCCGGACGAAGGCGAAGTGCTCTCTGCGCGCGCGTTTTGCGGCGTGGTCGATTATCAGCCGAAGGAACTGGTGCTGACCGCGCGCGCCGGCACCCCGCTCACCGACATCGAGTCGCTGCTCACTGAACAGAACCAGATGCTGGCGTTCGAGCCGCCGCACTTTGCCGGCAGCGCTACCCTCGGCGGCTGCATCGCCGCCGGCCTGTCCGGCCCGCGCCGTCCCTATGCCGGTTCCGCGCGCGACTTCGTGCTCGGTGTGCGCATCATCGACGGTACCGGCCAGCCGCTGCGCTTCGGCGGCCAGGTGATCAAGAACGTCGCCGGCTACGATGTGTCGCGGCTGATGGTCGGCGCGCTCGGCACCCTTGGCCTGATTACGGAAGCGTCGCTCAAGGTGCTACCCCGGCCGGCAGCCGAAACCACGCTGCAATTCGAGCTCGACGAAGCCGCCGCGATCGAACAGATGAACCGAATGGCCGGCCATCCCTTGCCGCTCTCAGGTACCAGTTGGCATGCCGGGTTGCTGACGGTGCGGCTGTCGGGCGCGACCTCGGCGGTGCACGCCGCACAGGTCAAGCTGGGAGGAGAAACCCTGAATGACGCCGCGTCGTTCTGGCAGCGCCTGCGCGACCACGCAACGCCGTTTTTTGACGTGCGCCCGGCGGCATCGACCGCCAGCCTGTGGCGACTGGCCGTCAAGTCCACCACGCCGCCGCTCAAGCTGGGCGACGCGCAGTGGATCGAGTGGGGCGGCGCGGTGCGCTGGCTGGTGAGCGACCTGCCAGCCGCCGCGCTGTTCGAAGCCGCCAAAAGCTGTGGCGGCCACGCCACCCTGTTCCGCGGCAAGGCGCCGGCTGGCGGCGTGTTCAGTCCGCTTGCGCCCGCGCTTCATGTTTTGCATCGCAACCTCAAGCAGCGCTTCGACCCCAAGGGGATACTCAACCGCGGGCGGATGTACCCGGACTTCTGATGCAGCTCGACGCCATCGATCATGTGGTGCTGACCGTGCGCGACATTCCCGCCAGCGTGGCGTTTTATACGCGCGTGTTGGGCATGCGCGAGGAGGTGTTCGGCGCAGGCCGGCGTGCGCTGGTGTTCGGCCGCTGCAAACTCAACCTGCATCAGGCCGGGCGCGAATTCGAGCCGAAGGCGGCGCAGCCGGTGCCGGGCGCCGTCGATCTCTGTCTGATCGCGCGTACGCCGCTCGCCGACATTGCCGAGCAGCTTGCCGCGCAGGGCGTCGCCATCGAGCAGGGCCCGGTCGAACGCACCGGCGCACAGGGGCCGCTGCTGTCGATGTATGTGCGCGACCCCGATGGCAACCTGATCGAACTTTCGAACCCGCTCTGACTCGCACCACCATGCAAACCACACTCGCCGACTCCTTCCGCAACACCCCCGAGGGCGATCTCGCCGAAAGCATCCTGCGCAGCTGCGTGCATTGCGGATTCTGCCTCGCCACCTGCCCCACCTATCAGCTGCTCGGCAACGAACTCGATTCGCCGCGCGGCCGCATTTACCTGATCAAGCAGGTGTTCGAAGGCGCGACGCCGACCGCCAAGACCCAGCTCCATCTCGACCGCTGCCTCACCTGCCGCAACTGCGAAACCACCTGCCCGTCGGGCGTGGAATACGGCAAGTTGATCGACCTTGGCCGTGCGCTGGTCGAGCAAACCGTTGGCCGCGGCGTGCGTGAAACCGCCACCCGCGCCGCGCTCAAGACCGGCCTGCTGTCGCCGACGCTGTTCAATGCGGCATTGAAAATGGGCCAGAGCGTGCGCGGCGTGATGCCGAACGTTCTGCGCAGCAAGATTCCCGCGCCCGAGGCCGCCGGCGAGTGGCCCGCGCCGCGCCATGCACGCACCATGCTGGTGTTGCAGGGCTGCGTCCAGCCCGGCCTCAAGCCCAACATCAACGCTGCCACCGCACGCGTGCTCGACCGCATCGGCATCTCGCTGATCGCCGCCGACAAGGCGGGCTGCTGCGGCGCGGTCGCGCACCATCTCAACGACCACGACGACGGCCTTTCCGCCATGCGCCGCAACATCGACGCCTGGATTCCGCATCTGGACGCCGGCGCAGAAGCCATCGTGATGACCGCCTCCGGCTGTGGCGTCATGGTCAAGGATTACGGCTGGCAATTACGTGATGACCCGGCCTACGCGAACAAGGCCGCCCGCATCTCCGCCGCCACAAAAGACATTTCTGAAATTCTGGTGGATGAACGTGAAGCGCTCAAACCGCTTACCGCTTATGTCCCTGGCACAAGCAGTGCCAGGGACGGTATCCCTTGCGGGACCCGCTCATCGCTCCCCAAAAAAATCGCCTACCACCCCCCCTGCACCCTGCAACACGGGCAAAAACTCAGCGGCGGAGTCGAGGCCCTGCTCACGCAAGCGGGCTTCGAACTCACCGCCGTGGCAGAAAAAAACCTCTGCTGCGGCTCGGCCGGCACCTACTCGATCCTGCAACCCGAGATCGCCGGCCAGCTCAAAACCCGCAAGCTCGGCCACCTCGAAGCCGACGCGCCGGAAGTGATCGTCACCGCCAACATCGGCTGCCTCACCCACCTGCAATCGGGCACGTCGACGCCGGTGCGGCACTGGGTGGAATTGCTCGACGAGGCGCTGGGCGTGCCCGCGTTTTAAGTCTTGGGTAAATCCTGCGGCTGGTTGAAGTTGGCAAAGCAGGCGTTATCGAATACCACCGTTGTCGAAGCCAGCCCCGCCTGCCAGTGCCGCACGGCGCGTTCACCGCGTGCGAGGAATGCGGCCAGGTTGTCGCGCTGGTCGGTGCGCACAATGAAACTGCTGTGATGGCTGCGCGTGGCGTCCGCCGCCACCGCGAGCGGCACATCGTTTTGCCGCGCCACCTCCAGCAGGCGGGCGGCGAAGTCGGGCGGCAGATGTGGGGTGTCGCATGGCGTGACCAGCAGCCAGTCGGCCATCACTGATTCCAGCGCGGCCAGCACGCCGGCCAGCGGGCCGGGAAAGTCGGGCAGGGTGTCGGGCAGCACGCGATGGCCGTAGGCGGCGTAGCGTTCGAGGTTGCGGTTGGCGCTGATGACGAGCGAATCCGCTTGCTGCACCAGCGTGTCGAGCGCCCATTCAATCAGCGGGCGGCCCCGGTATTCGATCAGGCCTTTATCGACGCCCCCCATTCGCCGCCCGAGGCCGCCGGCCAGAATGACTGCGGCGATGCGTGGCCGTTCAGTATCGTGCATACAGATGGAAGCGTTCGGAACGGTCGCCGGGTCGGGCACCGTCCCATCGCTTGACCCAGCCGGGCGGCGCTTCGGGCACGGCGCCGCGGCGGCGGGTTTCCATCAGCAGCCAGTTGCAGCTGGCGTCGTCGGGCGAGAAGTGGCGGCCGCTGTGATAGGCCAGCAGCAGGCGCTGCTGGTCGCGCACGCGGTAAGTCTGGATGCATTCGCCGGGCGGAATCTGCGCCACCAGTTGCTGGCTGACGCTGGCGTAGCTGAGGCGGCGGTCGAGCGGTGCCTGGAACAGGCTCATCAGCAGCACCCAGACGAAAGTCATGCTGGCGGTCCACACCAGCATCGGGCGCAGCGGGGAGCGTGGCAGGCGCGCCAGAATGCCGATCCACAGCAGGGTGACGACCACGCCCAGCACCAGCGTCCAGGGCCGCAGTTCGCCGACGTGCAGCAGGCCGAAGCGGGTGAGCCGCGCCGCCAGCCGCGCCGGGGTGCCAAGGTCGTGCGCGCTCCAGTACACCCACAGCAGCAGCGCGATGAAGCCGAACAGCATGACGCTGAACCACAGCAGCGCGTAGGCCGCGCCGCGGCGCAGGCTGAACAGGCCGGATGCGCCAAGCAGCGCCAGCGGCAGCAGCAGAATGAGGCCCTGCTCCTCGCCGGGATGGCGGTCGAAGGCATACAGCACCAGCAGGCCGAGCAGGGCGCCGACAGGCAGCACGATGCCCGGCGTGCGCCACTGGCGCCGGGTGCGATACAGCGCCCACAGCGCCAGCGGCCAGGCCGGCCAGGCATACCAGCCGAGAATACCGAAGTAATAAGTGGCTTGCCGTGCGCCGTCGCCTAGCCAGTGTTGCAGGTTGAAAGCGCGCACGAACGGAATCGATTGCGTGGCGAGATAGGCCAGCCACAGCGCGCTGGCGGCCAGCGCGATCAGCGTGCCCCAGACCAGCGTGCGCCAGGTTGCCGGGGTGCGGTAGTCCACCAGCAGCAACGGCAGCAGCCAGGCCAGCAGCAGGAGCAAGGCCGCTTCGGCCGCGCCGCCGGCGAGCAGCATCAGCACCGCGCCGACGCCCAGCGCCCAGGCGCCGCGCCGGGCCTGCGGCATCCGCGCGATGCCGTACAGCATCAGCGCCGCAGCGGCGAATTGCGCGGTGGCCGCGTTGAGTTCGTGGCCGCGCACCAGCAGGCCGATGCAGCCAAGCAGGGTGAGCGCAGCGGCCCAGCCGGTTTCTGCGCCGTACAGCACGCGTGCGCTGCGCGCGGTAAAGAACAGCGCCAGCGCGACGAACACGCCGGAAGCCAGCCGCGCGCCATCGGCCAGGGTCAGCAAGGGCGATGTCAGCCAGGCCGTTGCGCTGGCCACCCAGTAATACAGCGGCGGCGTGGCGGCCACCGTCTGCGGCGCAATGCCGTTTTCCAGCAACAGCCACAGATGCATGAAGTGTTCGCCGTCGCCGCCCTTCCACGGCGCATGGCCGATCAGGCCGGGCAGCAGCCAGGCGGCGCACAGCAGCAGCAGGCCAAGCTGTGGAAGCGTCGCTGCGCAGCAGCGGGGTGGCCAGCGGCTTAGGCCTTGCGGGTGCTGCGGCGAGGAGAACACGGGTTTATTGAACAATTTTAAGACGCTGGCCGGGCTTCGGTTCGCCCGCCGGATAAAGGTGGTTGAGCAGGCGCAACTGGCTTTCGGCATCCCGACCCAGCACCGACGACTTGGCGAGACTGGCCATCGTCATGCCAGGTTTGGCGCTGATGGTTTTCAGCACGCCGGGTTGTGCCGCGCGCCGTTCTGCCGGCGTGATGGCGTGAAAGCTGTTGATTGCGCTGCGCAAAACGGTGCGCTCGCGGTCGTAAACCGGCTTGTCCCGGGTCATGCCGGCAATCAGGTATTGCGTGTCGTTGAACACCACCGACGCCACCACTACCGGTTTGCCCTGCTGCGTGCCTGCAGCAAACGCTGCCGGAAAGCCGCTGAGCGTGCCGTTATCGAAGCGGGCGCCGGGATCCAGCTTGAGCCCGTTTTGCAGCGTGGCCAGCGGCTGATTGCCCTTCGGGCCGCGTTGCAATTCCAGCACGGCATCCCCTTGCGGACTGCGCGCCAGAACGCGGTCGGCCTTGTTGCTCATCCGCCAGCCGGGCGGAAACCGGATCGCAAAGCCCAGCTGTTCGTGCAGCAGCGTGTTGTCGCGGACGATGCCCTGTGCAGGGCTGTCGCCGAACACCAGGCCATCGATTTTTTGCAGGTATTCGGCGCGGCCTTCGCGAGGTGCGGCGACCCGGTATGGATTGGCCTCGTCCACCACTTGTTTGAGGCGCGCGTCATTGCGCGGATGGGTGTCGAAGGTGCCGTGATGGCTGCTGTGAGGTTCGCGACCTTCGCGTCGGGCCTGCTCGGCGGCAAACAGCGCCTGATCTTTCAGCAGGCCGATGACCGCGATCAGCGCCCGCGGCTCGTAGCCGCTCTTGGCCAGATATTGCGCGCCGAGACGGCTGGATTCAAGTTCGTGCTCGCGGCCATCGCCCGCTGTCCACGCCTGCGCCACCGACTGCATCATGCCGGCGCTGGCCGGGCTGTTCATGCCCGGCACCAGGGTCGACCCGAGTACCGCGCCCGGCCCGGCCGTCGTCGGGCTCTGCTGGCGCACGCCATGACGTGCCGTGACGTGGCCGATTTCGTGCCCCAGCACGCCCGCCAGTTCGGCTTCGGAATTGAGGTAGGCCAGCAGGCCGCGCGTGAGATAGATAGAGCCGCCGGGGAGCGCAAAGGCGTTGACGTCGGGGCTGTCCAGCACCGTGAACGTCCATCGCAGATCAGGGCGCTCGCTGTGTTGTGCCAGCTTCTGGCCGATTGCGTTGACGTAGGCCTGCAAGGCAGGGGCGGTCAGCGCGGCATATTCCCTGAGCAAGTCCTGACGCGCCTGCGCACCGAGCTGCAATTCCTGCTGTTCGGACATCAGGACAGAATCCTTGCCGTCCGACACGGGGTTGCTGGCGCAATGCGTCAGCGACAACGCGCCGAGTGCGATAAGAGCGATCCGGCGAATAGGGGACAGGGTCACGGGCGTGTTTTTCCTTGAAGGGAGCTTGCGCATGATACCGCCCGGGTCGCACCGCGATCCAGCCTGAAGCGGACCGATGCTCAGCGTTCCGGCAACGAAAAAAGCGGCCTGAGCCGCTTTTTTCGTTGCGATCCCTGCAATTGACAGAAGCAATTGCGCGGAATGGCTTACTTCATGCCATAACGCTGGCGGAATTTCTCGATACGGCCGGCGGTGTCGACGATCTTCTGCTTGCCGGTATAAAACGGGTGGCATGCCGAACAGACTTCGACGTGCAATTTGTCTTTGCCCAAGGTCGAACGCGTTACGAACGTGCTGCCACAGGAGCAGGTCACGGCTACTTCTTGGTAATTGGGATGAATGCCGGATTTCATGGCAATTCCTTCAATAGGTTGAATTCGGAGAACGCAGGAGTATATCCAGATCGGTGTCTGGGATCAAGTCGCGCAGACATTCCCTATCGAGCGCGGTGCGACACGGCCCGTTGCGCAGGTCGCGCGTTAAGATTGCGCGGCCTAATTTCTCCGACCAGGAATGTTCCCTTATGACTGAAAACGTCCCCTCCGATGCGCTGGTGCTGTTCGGCGCAACCGGCGACCTGTCCCGCCGCAAGATATTCCCGGCCTTGTACGACATGTTGCGCCACGGCCGCAATCTACCGCCCATCATCTGTGTCGCGCACTCTCCGGGTTGGGGCATCGATGAGCTGCGCGCCCATGCGCACGATGGCATCACCCGCTTTGGCAGCAACGGGATGGACGAGGCGGTGTTCCGCAATTTGGCGAGCCTGTTGACTTATATCAATGGCGACTATGAAACTCCCGAAACCTACGAGGCATTGCGCCGCGCGCTGGAGGGTCGTCAGCGGCCGCTGCATTATTTTGCGATTCCGCCGTCGATGTTTCCCGTCGTGGTGCGCGGCCTGGCTGCGGCCGGGTGCACCCAGGATGCGCGCGTGGTGGTCGAGAAGCCCTTCGGCCGCGATCTGGAGACGGCCCGTGCGCTCAACGCTACGCTGCATGAGGCGCTGCCGGAATCGAACATCTTTCGTATCGACCACTACCTCGGCAAGGAGGCGGTGCAGAACATCCTCTATTTCCGCTTTGCCAATTCCTTCCTCGAACCGATCTGGAACCGCAACCACATCCGCCAGGTGCAGATCACCATGGCGGAAGACTTCGGGGTGGCGGGACGCGGACGCTTCTACGATTCGGTCGGCGCCATCCGTGACGTGCTGCAGAACCATTTGTTGCAGATTCTGGCACTGCTCGCCATGGAGCCGCCGCTCGGCACCAGCGCCGAGGCGATTCGCGACGAACAGGCCAAGCTGCTGAAGGCCATCCGCCCGTTGGCGCCGGGCGACATCGTGCGCGGGCAGTACGAAGGCTATCGGCAGGAAGAAGGCGTGGCGCACGGCTCGGATACCGAGACCTTTGTCGCCGCGCGTTTCTTTGTGGATAGCTGGCGTTGGGCCGGCGTGCCTTTCATCATTCGAACCGGCAAGCAGCTGCCGGTGACGACGACCGAAATCCGCGCCGAGTTCCAGTTGCCGCCGCAACGCGTATTCGCGTTGTCTGAGGCCGGCCCGCTGGCGACCAACTACCTGCGCATGCGGGTGTCGCCCACCGTGTCCATCGCGCTGGGCGCGCGCACCAAGAATGCCGGCGACCGCATGGTGGGGCGGCCGGTGGAGCTGTACGTCTGCAACAACCATCCGGATGAAATGAGCGCCTACGAGCGGCTGCTGGGCGATGCGCTGGAAGGCGAAGCGATGCTGTTCGCGCGCCAGGACGCGGTGGAAGCGGCCTGGCGGATCGTCGAGCCGGTGCTTGCGCATCGCGACCCGGCCTGCACCTATGAAGCCGGCACCTGGGGACCGCAAGAGGCGGACCTGCTGCTGGCCGGCGGCCGCTGGCACAATCCGCGGCCGCCACAGAACTGATTTAAAGCCAGGCGCTGATATAGCCAGGCGTTGATCAGGCCAGGCTGACCCCAAGCCAGGCGCCGATGAAATACGTCGCCAGCCCCGCCGCGCCGCCGATGGCCAGCATTCGCAGGCCGCTCGACACGGCATGGCGGCCGGTGAACAGGCTCATGCTGGCGCCGACCAGGAACAGGCCGAGCGCGGTGAGGCCGATCGACAGGCCGAGCGGGTTGCCGTTGCCCAGCACGAAAGGCAGCAGCGGCAAGGCGGCGCCGCAGGTGAAGGCCGCAAACGATGAGATCGCAGCCACCCAGGGCGAGCCGAGATCGTCCGGATTGAGGCCGAGTTCTTCGCGCGCCAGCGTGTCGAGCGCGCGTTCGGGGTCTTCCATCAACTTGTCGGCGACGCGGCGCGCTTCCTCCGGGCTGATGCCCTTGGCGGCATAAATCAGTGCCAGTTCGGCTGCTTCCTCGTCGGGATACTTTTCCAGCTCGTCGCGTTCCAGTCCGATCTGGTATTCAAACATTTCGCGCTGCGAGCGCACCGAAATGTATTCCCCCGCAGCCATAGAAAAAGCCCCGGCCAGCAGGCCCGCCACGCCCGTCAGCACGATCATCGAAGGCCCGGTCGACGCCCCCGCCACGCCAAAAATCAGCGCGGCATTCGACACCAGGCCGTCGTTGACGCCGAACACCCCGGCGCGCAGGGCATTGCCGCTGGCGCCGTTGCGGTGACGCTTGCCGATGTCGTCGAGATGGGTCGGCGTCGGGTGCGGTGCCTCCCGGGTGTAGAGCACCATGCCGCGCACCTTCATCGCTGCCAGCACGCTGCGCATGACGCGCGGCTTGAGCGCCCGCGTCATGGCGGCGACGACGCGGGTGCGCAGGTCGGGACGGAACGCCGCCGGCACCGGGTCGCCGCGCTGGGTGATGGCGTCGAGCCAGATCGCGGCCTGGTCGTCGGCCGCCTGCGCCAGTTCAGTGAACAGGGCGGCGCGCGGCGTGCCACGCTCACATTCGGCTACTACCCGGTAGAGCCAGGCCGAGCGTTTTTCTTCCTCCCAGGATGCGGTTGGATCGCTCATGCGGCTCCCCTTCGGTATTGAATGGCTTCGGCCAGATGCGCCGGCGTGATGGCCTCGCTGCCCGCGAGGTCGGCCACGCTGCGCGCCAACCTGAGCACGCGGTGATAGGCGCGCGCCGACAGGTTAAGGTGCGTGATCGCCTGTTTGAGCAAGGTTTCACCGGCGCTGTCGAGCGCGCAGAATTGATCGATTTCCTGCGTCCCGAGGGCGGCGTTGGGCTTGCCCTGGCGTTGCATCTGGCGGCAGCGCGCGGTTTCGACGCGGGCGCGGATCGCGGCGCTGGATTCGCCTGCGCTGGCACCCATCAGTTCGTCCCGGGTCAGCGCGGGCACGCTGATCTGGATGTCGATGCGGTCGAGCAAGGGTCCGGAGATGCGGCCGCGGTAGCGCGCTATCTGGTCCGGCGTGTCGCGGCAGGCCTGGGTTGGATGGCCGAGATAGCCGCAGGGGCAGGGGTTCATCGCCGCAATCAGTTGAAACCGTGCCGGGAAATCGGCTTGCCGCGCCGCGCGCGAAATCGTGATGCGGCCGGTTTCCAGCGGTTCGCGCAGCACTTCGAGCACCTGGCGCGAAAACTCCGGCAGTTCATCGAGAAACAGCACGCCGTGATGCGCCAGTGAAATTTCGCCCGGGCGCGGATTGCCGCCGCCGCCGACCAGCGCCACGCCGGACGCCGTGTGGTGCGGCGCGCGAAACGGCCGCCGCTTCCAGTGATCGAGGCGAAAACCGCCGTTGAGCGATTGCACCGCGGCTGCCTCCAGCGCTTCGGTTTCGTCCATCGCCGGCAGGATGCCGGGAAAGCGGGCCGCGAGCATGGATTTGCCGGTACCCGGTGGTCCCGACAACAGCGCTGAGTGACCGCCTGCCGCTGCGACTTCGAGTGCGCGCTTGGTGGCGGTCTGGCCTTTGACATCGGCGAAGTCGGGGTAATCGGGGGCGCCGGGGGCCTGGGTCGGGTCGGGCGTGGCGAGTTCACCCTGCCCGGCGAGCCAGCCGCACACTTCCAGCAGGCTGCGGGCTGCGCGCACGTCGATGCCGCTGGCGAGCGCCGCCTCGGCGGCCGAATGTTGCGGTAGCACCAGCGTGCGATTGCATGCGCGGGTGGCGAGCGCCATCGCCAGCGCGCCGCGTACCGGGCGCAGTTCGCCGGTCAGCGCCAGCTCGCCGGCGAATTCGGCGTGGGCAAAGCGGGTGGAGGGAATCTGCCCGGACGCCGCCAGGATCGCCAGTGCGATCGGCAAATCGAAGCGTCCGGATTCCTTGGGCAGATCGGCGGGCGCGAGGTTGACCGTGATGCGGCGCGCCGGGAATTCAAAGCGCGCGTTCTGGATCGCCGCGCGCACGCGGTCGCGCGCTTCCTTGACCTCGGTTTCCGGCAGGCCGACCAGGGTGAACGCGGGCAGACCGTTGGCCAGATGCGCCTCGACCACCACCTCGGGCGCGTCCATGCCGGTGAGCGCCCGGCTCTTGACGACGGCGATCGCCACTATTCGGCGCGCTGCTTTTCCAGTTCGGCCAGCCGTGCTTCCAGGGCTTCCAGCTTTGCGCGTGTGCGCGCCAGCACTTCGCTCTGCACATCAAATTCCTCGCGGCTCACCATGTCGAGCTTGCCCAGCATGGCGGTGACGCCCGCCTTGAGGTTGCTTTCGATGTCCTTGGCCGGCGATTGCTTGAGGATTTCGCCCAGTTTGTCGCTCAGATCGTTCAGAAAAGCAGGGGTCGAGGGTTTCATATTCGGGCTCCATAAAGTGACCGGAGTGTAGCAACAGCGCGCGGGCGCCGCATTGCACGAAAAACGGGCGCGGCGGTTTTTTGATGCACCCAGATGGTGCGCGACTGAACGACATAGGTTCAGGTGAATGCTTAGTTGATTGAAAAGTCTGATTAATTTGTCTGGCACGGCTTGTGCTTTTACCCGCTTGCAATCTTGCACTCTTCTGACATCGGAGAATTTCAGCATGAAAAAAATCGTATCCGCACTGATTCTGACTGGCCTCGTGGGCGCACCTGGCGTCGTGATGGCTGAAGAAGCCGCTTCCCCCCACACCCTGAGCGCCAACGTCGGGATGTACAGCAACTATGTATTCCGCGGCATCTCGCAGACCGGTGGCGACCCCGCGCTGCAGGGCGGCCTGGACTACACGCATAGCAGCGGCTTTTACCTGGGCACCTGGGGTTGGGCAACGTTGAAATCGACCTGTACGGCGGCTATCGCGGCGGCATCGGCGAGACCGGCCTTACGTTCGACGTCGGCGCGATCCAGTACATGTACCCCGGCAAGCAGGGAGCTGCTGTCGAAGCCGATACCACCGAAATCTATGGCGCAATGGGCTGGAAGTGGTTCACCGTCAAATATTCCTACTACCTGAGCGACGAAGTGTTTGGCTTTGCCGATGCCGATGGATCGGATTACCTGGCTATTTCCGCCAGCCTGCCGCTTGGCGAAACCGGCCTGACCGCGGGTGCGAGCTGGGGCACGTTCAGCTTCGACAACAACAGTGCAGTCGACTATGACGACTGGAAAATCAGCCTGGCGTACGACATGGGCAAGCTGAGCAGCGTGACTTCCGGCGTGACCGTCGGCGTGGCTTACACCGACACCAATGCTGACAAGGCAGTCTGGACCGATGCCAATGGCGAGTATCTGGGCGACGCCACCACCACTGTGTGGATTTCCAAAACGGCCATCATCAAGCCGTTCAAACTGGACGAAGTGCGCGAGGCCTTGTCGGCCATCGGCGTCACCGGTTTGACGGTCACGGAAGTAAAAGGGTTTGGGCGTCAGAAAGGCCATACCGAGCTGTATCGCGGCGCGGAATACGTGGTCGATTTTCTGCCCAAGGTAAAAATTGAAGTGGCCATCAAGGCCGAGTTGCTGGAACGCGTGATCGAGGCAATCGAGAAAGCGGCCAACACCGGCAAGATCGGCGACGGCAAGATTTTTGTCACCAGCCTGGAGCAGGTCGTGCGTATCCGCACGGGCGAATCCGGCCCCGACGCCCTCTAAGGAGCATGAACATGAAAAAGCTATTGGCTTCGTTGGGCTTGGCATTGGCCCTGTTGTCTCCCGGCATGACGCTGGCGCAGGAAGCGGTCGATCCCGCGCCGGTCGAAGCAGCCGTCGTCGTCGAAACGCCTGCGGTGGAAGCGGTTGCGGTAGAAGAAGTGGTTGCACCGGCTGAAGCCGCACCGGCCGACGCCGCGGCGCCTGAAGCAGCCGCGCCGGTTCCCGACAAGGGCGACACTACCTGGATGATGGTCTCCACCCTGCTGGTCATCCTGATGATCATTCCGGGTGTGGCACTGTTTTATGGTGGCCTGGTGCGCGCCAAGAACATGTTGTCGGTGCTGACCCAGGTGATGGCGATTTTCTGCCTGATCTCGATTCTGTGGGCGGTGTACGGCTACTCGCTGGCATTCGGCGACGGTGGCAGCATGAACTGGGCGATCGGCGACCTGTCGAAGATGTTCCTCGCGGGCATCACCGGCGACAGCACGGCGGCGACCTTCACCGACGGCGTGGTCATTCCCGAACTCACTTTCGTCGCGTTCCAGCTGACCTTTGCCGCCATCACCGTGGCGCTGATCGTCGGCGGCCTCGCCGAACGGGTGAAGTTCTCCGCGCTGATGGTGTTTGCGGTGCTGTGGTTCACCTTCTCCTACCTGCCAATCGCGCACATGGTGTGGGCAACCGGTGGCTACCTGTTCGAAGCCGGTGATCTCGACTTTGCGGGCGGCACCGTGGTGCACATCAATGCCGGTATCGCAGCCCTGGTCGGTGCGATCGTGCTCGGCAAGCGGATCGGCTTTGGCCGCGACGCCATGCCGCCGCACAACCTGGCGATGACGATGATAGGCGCTTCGCTGCTGTGGGTGGGCTGGTTCGGCTTCAATGCCGGTTCCAACCTCGAAGCGACCGGCGGCGCTGCGCTGGCCTTCATCAACACCATCCTGGCAACGGCGGCTGCCGGCCTGTCCTGGATGTTTGCTGAATGGATGATGCGTGGCAAACCCTCGATGCTCGGTCTGGCATCCGGCGTGGTGGCGGGTCTGGTCGCGATCACCCCGGCTGCCGGCCTGGTCGGCACCATGGGCGGCATCGTGCTGGGCGCCATCGCAGGCGTGGTCTGTCTGTGGGGTGTCACCGGCCTGAAGAAAATGCTCGGCTACGACGACTCGCTCGACGTGTTCGGCATCCATGGCATCGGCGGCATCATCGGCGCCATCGGCACCGGCATCTTCGTCTCGCCGGCACTGGGCGGTGTGGGCGTGGATGGTTACACGATGGGTGGTCAGGTCGTGACCCAGGCCACCGGCGTGCTGATCACCATCGTGTGGTCGGGTGTGGTCAGCTTCGTTGCCTTCAAGCTGATCGACATGACCATGGGCCTGCGCGTGACTGAAGAGCAGGAACGCGAAGGTCTGGACACCGCAAGCCACGGCGAGCGGGCCTACAACGTGTAATACCGCTTACTCCTGAGGAAGCTGGGGCGCTCTGCAGAGCGCCCCTTTTTTATGGGCGTCGTCTGGCGCGTGCGTCTGGCGCGCTGCCGAGCTTGTGCGGCCAGCTGGAATGTCCTTTTTGGTGCAAGGGGAATGCGGCGTGCACCGTTTTGGATGCATTCCACGCAGGCCGCGCCGCACGCGCTTGGGCTGTGGTCAAAAAACATTTTTAATTCAATAAGTTGTGATTTATTCCCGGCTTGGCACAGGCATTGCTAATAACAAGTTAACGGGAAAAGCGGCGCACGTCGCCTGCATGAACCGCGATGTGTGGCTAGGGTTCCGGTCTCTTGTGAGATGTCTGGTCCGAGAGCTGCCGGCACCGCTCAGGCGGGGCTCCACGGAGGGACAAAAGCCCGGGAGACAGCGATTGCGCGACGCTTTCTCCGGACTCGACTTTGGCCTTCCACTCAGGAGCTACACATGAAAATCGCGCGCCTCACCCGTACCCTCATCGCCAGCATCGGTTTTGCCCTGTTGACCCAACCCACGGCGGCCCTGGCCGAAGTCAAAATCGGCGTGTCCGACTGGCCGGGCTGGGTGGCCTGGTACGTCGCCGAGCAAAAAGGCTATTTCAAGAAGCATGGCGCCGACGTTAAGCTGGTCTGGTTCGCCAACTACACCGACTCGATCAGCGCGCTCTCCGCCGGCCAGATCGACGGCAACTCGCAGACCTGGAGCGACACCATGGCGCCGCTGGCCAAGGGCATCGCGCTGAAGACCATCCTGGTCAACGACAACTCGGCCGGCAACGACGCGCTGATGGTCGGCCCCAAGATCAAGTCGTTCAAGGACCTCAAGGGCAAGAAGATCGCGCTGGAAGAATACAGCGTGTCGCATTTTCTGCTGACGATGGGCCTGATCAAGAACGGCATGTCGCTGAAGGACGTCAAGGTGGTCAACCTGACCGCCGGCGACGCCGCGGCCGCCTTCATGGCCGGCCGCGTCGACGCCGCCGTGGTGTGGAACCCGTGGGTCAACACCATCCAGACCAGCGGCAAGGGCAAGCCGCTGTTCACCTCGGCCAACGTGCCCGGTCTGGTGCCCGACCTGCTGGTGGTGCAGGACAAGTCGCTGAAAGCCAAGCGCAAGGATTTCGTCGGCATGGTCCGCGCCTGGTACGACGTCGAGGCCTTCCTGCGCAGCAACCCCGATGAAGCGGCGAAGATCATGTCCAAGGTAGTCGGGCTCGACGCCAAGACCTACAAGGTTTTCCTGCCCGGCACGAAGTTCTTCGACCAGAAGGCCAATCTGCAGGCCTTTGGCCCGGCCAGCGACAAGACCTCATTGCTGGGCGTGGCGCCGACCATTGCCAGCTTCCTGCTCGACAACAAGCTGATGGAAGGCAAGGTCGACTTCGCCAAAGGCCTCGACGGCTCGCTGGTCCGGGAAGTCGCGGGCGTCAAATAAGCTGGCGACAGGGAGAATACGATGCCATCCCGCTCCAGCACGCGGCCGCGCCGCGCCCTCACCCGGCCGGGCATGTGGGCGATCCGCGGCCCGCTGTCCCGCCGCCAGACCTGGCTGTTCGCCGCACTCGGTCTGCTGGCGCCGCTGGGGCTGTGGTGGCTGGTGTCGAGCGGGTCGGCCGTGGACAAGGTGTTCCTGCCCGGCCCGGTCGATGTGTTCAACCGGCTGGTCACCTGGTACGTGGACGACGACCTGCTGTCGGACATGGGCATCAGCATCTACCGCGTCACCGCCGGCTTTCTGTTCTCGGCAGTGATCGCCTTGCCGCTGGCGCTGCTGATTGGCACGTTTCGCCCGGTGCAGGCGGTGCTGGAACCACTCACCGATTTCATCCGCTACATGCCGGCGGTGGCCTTCATTCCGCTGGTGATGCTGTGGGTCGGCATCGAGGAATCGTCGAAGATTTCGATCATCTTCATCGGCACCTTCTTCCAGATGGTGCTGATGATGGCCGAGGACGTGCGCCGCGTGCCGCTGGCGCAGATCGAGGCGGCGCAGACCCTGGGCGCCGACAAGGGCGAGACCATCAACCTGGTGATTTTTCAGGCGGCCAAACCGGCGCTGCTCGACACCCTGCGCGTCACCATGGGCTGGGCCTGGACCTACCTGGTGGTGGCCGAGCTGGTGGCCGCCAACTCCGGTCTCGGCTATTCGATCCTCAAGGCGCAGCGCTTTTTGCAAACCGACAAGATTTTCGTCGGCATCATCCTGATCGGGTTGATCGGCCTGGTCATGGACCAATTGTTCCGCCTTGCCCACCGCAAGGCTTTTCCCTGGCTTTATCTCAAATCATGAGCACGCCAAAAATCGCCATCCAGAACGTCGGCAAGGTGTTCGGCGAAGGCCGCCACCGCGTCGAAGCGCTGAAAGACGTCAGCCTCGACATCGCCGACAACGAATTCGTCACCTTCGTCGGCGCCTCCGGCTGCGGCAAGTCGACGCTGCTGCGCATCATCGGCGGCCTCGAATACCACACCGCCGGCGACGTGCGGGTCGACGACCAGCCGATCCTGGGCCCCGGCGCCGACCGCGCCATGGTGTTCCAGCATTACAGCCTCTATCCGTGGCTGTCGGTCATGGACAACATCAAGTTCAGTCGCCGCCTCAAGCACGGCCGCGAGAACCTCAGCGAGGCCGACGTCGAGGCCGCCTCAGGGCGCGCCGATGCGCTATTGAGCCTGATGGGCCTTAACGCCGCCGCCGATGCCTGGCCCAACCAGCTCTCCGGCGGCATGCAGCAGCGCGTCGCGATCGCCCGCGCATTGATGGGTCGCCCCGAGATCCTGTTGATGGACGAGCCTTTCGGCGCGCTCGATGCGCAGACGCGCGAGGTGATGCACGACCTCATCCTGCACGTGCACCGGCTGGAAAAGCCGACGCTGGCCTTCGTCACCCACGACGTCGAGGAGGCGATTTATCTGGCTGACCGCGTGGTGCTGATGGCGCCGCGGCCCGGCCGCATCGACACCATCTACGAGGTGCCGCTGCCGGCCGAGCGTGAGCAGGACATGAAGCACACGCCGGAATTCCTGCGCCTGAAGAAGGAAATCCTCGCGCGCATCCGCGAGACCTCGGGCATGAAGACCGATCAGGGCATGCTCGACCAGCTCAACATGCAGGAGGCGATGTGATGTCAGGCAAGCCGGTCCTGTGGCAGAACCTCACCTGGGAAGACGTCGCCGCGCTGCGCGACCAGGGCATCACCATGGCCATCCTGCCGGTGGGCGCCACCGAGCAGCACGGCCCGCATCTGCCCCTGGGGGTCGACACGCTGTCGGCCGAGGCGGTGGCACACGGTGCGTCGGCGCTGACCGGCATCCCGGTGCTGCCCAGCCTCGCCTACGGCTGCTCGCTCGGGCATTCGCCGAAGTGGCCGGGCACGATTTCGCTGCGGCCGGAGACCTTGTCGAAGCTGGTGCTGGAAATCGCCGAATGGCTCAACACGGCCGGCTTCGACCGTCTGCTTTTGCTGAACGGCCACGTCACCAACTGGGCGCCGCTGCGCTGCGGGCTGGAGAATATCCGCCACACGTTTCCAGCCATGCGCGTCGCGCTGCGTTCGATCTGGGACCTCTCCGACGAGGCGCACCGCCGCTATCACGCGGACGCCGCCAATTTCCACGCCAACTGCGCCGAGACCTCGCTGATGCTGGCGCTGCACCCCGATCTGGTGCGCATGGACCGCGTGGTCGACGAACCCGACCGCTCGGCCGGCTGTTTTTTTGCCTACCGCGTCAGCGACGAGAGCGTGCACGGCACGGTCGGCACGCCGAGCCAGGCCGAGGCAACGGCTGGCAAGAATCTGCTCGACCTCTGCGTCAGCGAACTCGCGCAACAACTCACCCAGGCGCTCACCGAGGCCACGCCTCTGGAAAGCGCCGGCATCACCCCGCCCCCGTTTTAAGGAGTTGTCAGCATGACCATGCATTCCCCATCCGAAACCCACGCGGTCGAAACCCAGGCTGCCAAGGCCAAACTGGAAGCCGCCGGCGTCAAATACGCTCTTGCCAGCTTTGCCGACCTGCACGGCATGTCCAAGGGCAAGGTAGTACCGATCAGCCATTTCGAACAGATGGCCGGCGGCTCCGAGCTTTACACCGGCGCCGCGCTCGACGGCGTGCCGCAGGAGGTCAACGACGAAGAGGTGGCCGCGCATCCCGATCTTGCCTCCGCCGCGATCCTGCCGTGGAACCCGGAAGTGGTGTGGTACGCCAGCGACCTCTATCTCAAGGGCCAGCCGTTCGAGGCCTGTTCGCGCGGCATCCTGAAAAAGCAGCTTGCGGCCGCGGCCGACCTCGGTCTGCGCTTCAATCTTGGCATCGAGACCGAATTCTTCATCCTCAAGCAGAACGCCGACGGCAGCATCGTGCCGACCAGCGAAAGCGACAATCTCGCCAAGCCCTGCTACGACGTGCGCGGCTTTCTCGACAACTACGGCCTGCTCGACGAGATCGTGCAGGCGATGGACGGCCTTGGCTGGGACGTCTATTCGTTCGACCACGAGGACGCCAACGGCCAGTTCGAGACCGACTTCCAGTATGCCGATGGCCTCACCATGGCCGACCGCTTCACCTTCTTCCGCCTGATGCTCGGCGAAATCGCCAAGAAGCGCGGCTATTTCGCCACCTTCATGGCCAAGCCCTTCGCCGACCGCACCGGCAACGGCGCGCACTTCAACATGTCGATGGCGAGCCTGGAGACTGGCGAGAACCTGTTCGATGCCGAAGCCGATGCCAATGGACTGAAACTGTCGAAGCTCGGCTACCAGTTCGTCGCCGGCGTACTGAAGCACGCGCACGCGATCTCCGCCGTCATTGCGCCCACCGTCAACAGCTACAAGCGCCTGGTGCGGCGCGGCAACATGTCGGGCTTCACCTGGGCGCCGATCCACGTCTCCTTCGGCAGCAACAACCGCACCAACATGCTGCGGGTGCCGCTCGCCGGCGGCCGCGTCGAATGCCGCGCCGTCGACATGTCGTGCAACCCCTATCTGGCCGCCGCGCTGATGCTGGCCGCCGGTCTCGAAGGTATCCGTGAAAATCTCGACCCCGGCAAGCCGCACGGCGAGAACATGTACCAGCACACCGAGGAAGAACTCAAGGCGATGGGCGTGTCCCACCTGCCGCGCTCGCTGGAGGAAGCGATCGACGCCTTCGAGGCCGACCCGCTGACCAAGCAGGTGTTCGGCCCGCTGATGGCCGAGACCTTTGCGAAATACAAGCGCGACGAGTGGGAGGCCTACAACACGCATGTCTCGCAGTGGGAACTCGACCGTTACCTCAAGTTTTTCTGAGCAGGTATTCGTATGGCACAGAATCTGAACCCCATCCCGCCCGAGCTGTTTCTGTGGGAAGAAGCGTTGCCCGGTGGCTGCCATTGGTCGGGCGTGCTGCGGCGCGGCAACGCGCTGCGGCTGACCGATCTGACCGGCCGCGCCAACGTCTCGGCACTGTTCTACAACGCCGAGGAAAAGCTCGAGCGCTACAACATGCCCGATACGCTGAAGGCGCAGCACACCGCCCACCTGACGACGGGGCATGTGTGCTACTCCGACATGGGCCACGTGCTGTGTTCAGTGATCAACGACAGCTGCGGCTGGCACGACGCGCTGTGCGGCACCAGCAACGCCGAAATTGTCAAGGCGAAGTACGGCGAAGCGACCTACCAGACCCACCGCAACGCCATGCATCGCAACGGCCGCGACGGGCTGCTGGTCGAACTCGGCAAGTGGGGCCTGGGCAAGCGCGACGTGGTGCCGAACGTCAACTTCTTCAGCAAGGTCGTCGCCGACGAGGCCGGCCGGCTGCAGTTCGACACGGCGAACTCGCATTCCAGCGCCTACATTGATCTACGCTTCGAGATGGACGTGCTGGTGGTGCTGTCTGCCGCGCCGCATCCGCTCGACCCGCGCCCCGACTACGCGCCGGGCGACGTCATGCTGACTGCGTGGAAAGCGGGCGCACCGGGTGCGGACGACGTCTGCCGCAATGCCTGCGCGGAAAACCAGCGCGGCTTCTATCAAACCGAAATCCTTTATCGCTGAGGTGAAATCATGAGCAGCTTCAACCTCGTCGAAAGTCCCTTCGATCCTCAACAGGCTGTCGTCGATGCGGTCGTCGATGCCGGCGATCCGTGGATCCACGAAATCAAGAAGGGCCAGATGTTCCGCATCCTCGACCTCGAAGGCAACCAGGCGGTCGACACGCTATTCTTCAACGCGCGCGATCCCGAGGAGCGCTACAGCGCCGCCGACACCGTGCGCGCGCAGGGTGCTTTGTATCTCACCGCCGGCACCCAGCTGATGTCGACCGAAGGCCGGGTGATGCTGACCATTACCGCCGACACCTGCGGCCGCCACGACACCCTCGGCGGCGCCTGTTCGTGCGAGAGCAACACCGTGCGCTACGCACTCGACAAGCGGCCGATGCACTCCTGCCGCGACAGCTTCCTGCACGCGCTGGCGCACTACGATGGCGGCCTAACCAAGCGCGACATCACCAGCAACATCAACTTCTTCATGAACGTGCCGGTGACGCCCGACGGCGGCCTCAGCTTCGCCGACGGCGTGTCGGCGCCCGGCAAGTACGTCGAGATGCGTGCCGAGATGGACGTGCTGTGCCTGATTTCCAATTGCCCGCAGCTCAACAACCCATGCAACGCCTACAACCCGACGCCGGTGCGAGTGCTGATCTGGGACTCGCCGGAACAATGAAAACAACCGGCTCGGGACGGCCCGGGCCGCTGGAAAGGAGAGGCTGAAGAACCGTAGCGAGCGGACACAGGGCAAGGCGCGCGGCGCGGAGGAACCGGAATGTACATGCAAGTACATGAGGATTCCGAGCACCGCGCAACGCCGGCCTGCGTTCGCGCAGTAGGTTATTCGGCCTCTCCGAAGCGGGACGACCCGCTGGAGATTTTATGTTCGACAAGGTACTCATCGCTAACCGCGGCGCCATCGCTTGCCGCATCATCCGCACCCTCCGCACCATGGGGGTGAAGTCGGTCGCCGTCTACTCCGAAGCGGATCGCCATTCGCTGCACGTGCGGCTGGCCGACGAGGCGGTGGAGATCGGCCCGGCGCCGGCGGCGCAAAGCTACCTGCGCGCCGAGAAGATTCTCGAAGCGGCCAAAGCCACCGGCGCCCAGGCGATCCATCCCGGCTACGGTTTTCTCTCCGAGAACCCCGGCTTCGCCGAGGACTGCGCCGCTGCCGGCATCGCCTTCATCGGCCCCAGCCCGGAGCAGATGCGCGCCTTCGGCTTGAAGCACACCGCACGCGACCTCGCCGAGCACAACAAGGTACCGCTCTTGCCGGGCTCCGGCCTGTTGAGTGATGCTGGCCACGCTCAGGCCGAAGCCGCGCGCATCGGCTACCCGGTGATGCTGAAGAGCACCGCCGGCGGCGGCGGCATCGGCATGCGGCTGATCTGGAGCGCCGACGAACTGGTGGAAGCCTTCCAGTCGGTCGAGCGCCTAGCGCGCGCCAACTTCAAGGAAGCGGGCATCTTCCTCGAGAAATACGTCGAGCACGCACGCCATATCGAGGTGCAGATCTTCGGCGACGGCAAAGGCCACGTCGTTGCGTTGGGAGAACGTGATTGCTCGGTGCAGCGGCGCAACCAGAAGGTCATCGAGGAAACCCCGGCGCCCGGCCTCACTGACATCCAGCGCAGCAAGCTGCTCGCCACCGCCGTGCGCCTGGGCGAAGCGGTCGGCTACCGCTCCGCCGGCACGGTCGAGTTCGTCTACGACACCCAGAGTGGCGAGTTCTATTTTCTGGAAGTGAACACCCGCCTGCAGGTCGAGCATGGCGTCACCGAGGAAGTCACCGGCGTCGACCTGGTCGAGTGGATGGTGCGGGAAGCCGCCGGCGAACTGGATCTGTCCGGCTTCAAGGCCGAGCCCAAAGGCGCGTCGATGCAGGTGCGCCTCTACGCCGAAGACCCGGCCAAGGACTTCCAGCCCGCCGCCGGTGTGCTGACAGAAATCGTTTTTTCGCCGGACGCGCGCATTGAAACTTGGGTCGAGCGCGGTAGCGAAGTGCCGCCGTTCTACGATCCGATGGTGGCGAAGATCATCGTCAAGGGCCGTGACCGCGCCGACGCCTTGCAGAAAATGCAGCAGGTGCTGGCGCAGACCCGCGTCGCCGGCATCGAGACCAACCTCGGCTATCTCGGCCAGATCGTGCGCGATGCTGTGTTCATGGAAGGGCGGCAGACCACGCGCTATCTCAACGCCTTCCACTACCGCCCGACGACGATCGACGTCATCGAACCCGGCGTGCAGAGCAGCATTCAGGACTGGCCCGGTCGCACCGGCTATTGGGACGTCGGCGTGCCACCGTCGGGTCCGATGGACGCGCTGGCGCTGCGGCTTGCCAACAAACTGGCGGGCAATGAAGAAGGTGCGGCTGCGCTGGAACTCACCGTCGCCGGCCCCACGCTGCGCTTCAACTGCGACGCGGTGATCGCGCTCGCCGGCGCCGACATGGGCGCCGAGCTCGATGGTGTTGCGATTGCCAACTGGGCCGCACATGCGGTCAAGGCCGGCAGCATGCTCAAACTCGGCGCGATCAAGGACACTGGCTGCCGAGCCTATCTCGCGGTGCGCGGCAGCTTCGACGTGCCGGACTACCTCGGCAGCAAGTCCACCTTTACGCTCGGCCAGTTCGGCGGCCACGCCGGGCGCACCCTGCGGGTCGGCGACGTGCTGCATGTCACCGCGTCAGTCCAAGGACAAGATCTGCCCCCCTTTGAAAAAGGGGGGCAGGGGGGATTAAGCAACGCGTCCCCTTCCATAGCGACCGCGGAAATCCCCCCCAGCCCCCCTTTTGCAAAGGGGGGGGCAGAGACGCCGGTGGTTCTTGCAGGCGAATTAATCCCGACCTACACCCACGCCTGGGAAATCGGTGTGCTGTACGGCCCGCACGGCGCGCCGGATTTCTTCACCGACGCCGACATCGAGATGTTCTTCGCCACCGATTGGGAAGTGCATTACAACTCCAGCCGCACCGGCGTTCGGCTGATCGGCCCGCGCCCCGAATGGGCGCGCAAGGACGGCGGTGAAGCCGGCCTGCATCCCTCCAACATCCACGACAACGCCTACGCCATCGGCGCGGTCGACTTCACCGGCGATATGCCGGTGATCCTCGGCCCGGACGGTCCCAGCCTCGGTGGCTTCGTCTGCCCGGCGACCATCGTGCAGGCGGAGTTGTGGAAAATGGGCCAGCTGCGCCCCGGCGACACCGTGCGCTTCAAGCGTTTGAGCCAGGCGCAGGCTGAGCAGATGGAAGCCGCGCAGGACGCCGCCATCGCCACAACGTACTCACCCCCCTTTGAAAAAGGGGGGCAGGGGGGATTCAGCAACGCGTCCCCTTCCGCAACGTCCGCAGAAATCCCCCCCAGCCCCCCTTTTGCAAAGGGGGGAGACGACGCACTCGCCGAACCGGTGTTACATCGAGTTTCCGAGACCGAGAACCCCGTCGCGGTGGTCTACCGCCGCGCCGGTGACAAGTACCTGCTGATCGAATACGGCCCGCTGGTGCTCGACCTTAACCTGCGCTTCCGCGTGCATGCGCTGATGACGCACCTTCAGGCGATGGCCGTGCCCGGCATCCTCGACCTCACCCCCGGCATCCGCTCGCTGCAGGTGCACTATGACTCGCGCGTGCTGCCGCTGCCCCAGTTGATGGAGCTGCTGCTCGCTGCGGAACAGGCGCTGCCCGCGATCGAGGACATGCAGGTGCCCACCCGCATCGTGCATATCCCGCTGTCGTGGGACGACGCCGCCACCCAACTCGCGATCGAGAAGTACATGCAGTCGGTGCGCAAGGACGCGCCCTGGTGCCCCAGCAACATCGAGTTCATCCGCCGCATCAACGGCCTCGACTCGATCGAGGAGGTGAAGCGCATCGTCTTCGAGGCGAGCTATCTGGTGATGGGCCTCGGCGACGTCTACCTCGGCGCACCGGTGGCGACGCCGGTCGACCCGCGCCATCGACTGGTCACCACCAAGTACAACCCCGCGCGCACCTGGACCCCGGAAAACGCCGTCGGCATCGGCGGTGCTTATATGTGCGTCTACGGCATGGAAGGCCCCGGCGGCTATCAGTTCGTCGGCCGCACCCTGCAGATGTGGAACCGCTGGCGCCAGACCGCCGACTTCACCGACGGCAAGCCGTGGCTGCTGCGCTTCTTTGACCAGGTGCGCTTCTTCCCGGTGAGCGAAGCCGAGTTGCTGACAATCCGCGAGGATTTCCCGCTCGGCCGCTACCAGCTGAAGATCGAGGAAACCACGTTCAGTCTGCGCGAATACAACCAGTTCCTTGCCGACAACAACGCATCCATCGTCGCCTTCAAGACGCAGCAGCAAGCCTCGTTCGACGCCGAACGCGAACGCTGGCGCGCCAGCGGCCAAGCCGACTACGCCAGCGACCTGACCGTGGCCGAAGCTGCGCCCGACAGTGAACTCGACCTGCCCGAGAACGGCCGCGCCCTCGCCAGCCACGTCGCGGGCAACGTGTGGAAGGTGGAAGTGGAAGCGGGCGCTGCAGTGAAGCAGGGCGACACCATCCTCATCATCGAGTCGATGAAGATGGAGTTCGCCGTGATGGCGCCGTGCGATGGCCGGATACATAAAGTTTTCTGTCGCGAGGGCGGGCAGGTCAGCGCCGGACAGGATCTGCTGGTGCTGGTGAGCGCATGAGGAATAGACAATGAAACCATCGCTCGACATCGCCACTCTGCGCCAGCGCTATCAGTCCGGCGAGCTCACGCCGCTTGCGCTGGTGGACGACCTGCTCGCTCGTCTGGGCAGCGAAGACAGCCACGTCGTCTGGATCAGCCGCCTCGACGCAGACGCCTTGCGCGCTTACGCAAAGAAGCTCGAAGGCAAACACATCGCCAGCCTGCCGCTGTACGGTATCCCCTTCGCCATCAAGGACAACATCGACCTCGTCGGCCTGCCCACCACCGCTGGCTGCCCGGAGTATGCGTACACACCTGAGCAGCACGCGACCGTCGTTGCGCGCCTGATCGACGCCGGCGCCATTCCAATCGGAAAAACCAATCTCGACCAGTTCGCCACCGGATTGAACGGCACCCGCTCGCCCTACGGCGCCTGTCGCAACGCCTTCAATCCGGACTTCATTTCCGGCGGTTCCAGTTCCGGCTCGGCGGTCGCGGTCGCACTCGGCCTTGCGAGCTTTTCGCTCGGCACCGATACCGCCGGCTCAGGCCGCGTGCCGGCCGCGTTCAATCATCTGGTCGGCCACAAGCCGAGCTGCGGCGCGCTGTCTACGCGCGGCGTGGTACCGGCCTGCCGCTCGCTCGACGCGGTGTCGATCTTTGCGCTGACCGCCGAGGATGCCGAGCGCGTGCTGGCGGTGGCCGCCGGCTTCGATGCCGAGGATGAATACTCGCGGCCGCTGGCGCCGCACGGCTTCGATTTCGGCAGCGCGGCCGACTTCCGTTTCGGCGTGCCGATGGCAAAGGATCTTGAATTCTTCGGCAACGCCGAAGCTGAGAGATTGTTTGGCGCCGCGGTGGAACGCATGCGGGCACTCGGCGGCACGCCGGTCGAAGTCGATCTCACCCCCTTCCTCGAAACCGCGCGCCTGCTCTATGGCGGCCCCTGGGTCGCCGAGCGCTATCTCGCCATTCGCGACTTCTTCGACGCGCAGGCAGACACGGTTTTCCCGCCGGTGCGGGAAATCATCGCAGGCGGTCGCGCTGTCAGCGCGGCCGATACCTTCGCCCACCTCTACAAGCTGCGTGCATTCAAACGTGTATGCGATGCCGTGTGGAACGACATCGACGTGATGCTCACGCCCACCGCCGGCACGATCTATCGCATCGACGAGATGCAGGCCGACCCCATCCGCCTGAATTCCAATCTCGGCTACTACACCAACTTCATGAACCTGCTCGACCTCGCCGCCACCGCCGTGCCGGCAGGGTTCCAGCACGACGGCCTGCCGTTCGGCGTCACCCTGATCGCGCCGCCGCATCAGGACGGCCCGCTGCTGCATCTGGCGTCCAGAATGCAGCAGGTGCTCGGCGGCAAAGCGGGCGCCACCGCGCACCCGCTGCCCGCAGCCGAACCCATGAACCTGCTGGCGAGCGGCCAGGTGCGCGTCGCCGTCGT
>NCCT01000021.1 GCA_002279795.1 Hydrogenophilales bacterium 12-61-10 | reverse complement strand
TTTCGGGGATGAGCGGGGTCGCCTTTTCTTTGGTTACTTTCTTTTGGCGAAACCAAAAGAAAGTGACTAGCCGCCGGGCTACCCCCGGCCAACGGTCAGTAGCCTGCCAACGGCAACCTCAATCCCCACCCCCGCTCCAGCCTCATGGATAATCCCAGCTAAACACAGCCAGGCCACTCCACCCCCCACCCCCGCCTCATGCCAAGCCCCCTAAATATCGCCGAAGCTCTCTCCCCCGCCCGCTCGGCGGTGGTCGAAGCCTGCGCCGGCAGCGGTAAAACCTGGCTGCTGGTGTCGCGCATGATCCGCCTGCTGCTGGCGGGCGCGCCGCCGTCGGAGCTGCTGGCGATTACCTTTACACGCAAGGCGGCGCAGGAAATGACCGACCGGCTGCACGAATGGCTGCGCTTGCTGGCGCTGGCGGACGACGCGACGGTGCGCGATTTTTTGCACCAGCGCGCCGTGCCGGACGACGAGATCGAGGCACTGCTGCCGCGCGCGCGCGGGCTGCTGGAAACGGTGCTGACGGCGCAGCCGGGACCGACGGTGACGACCTTTCACGGCTGGTTTCTCGATCTGTTGAAACGCGCGCCGATGGAGTTTGGCGTGCCGTGGGGGGCGCCGCTGCTGGAGCGTCCCAGCCAGTTGGAGAGCGAGGTGCGCGACCGGCTGCTGGCGCAGTGCGCAGCGGCGCCCGAGTCGCCCAATGGCGTGGCTTTGCTGGCGCTGCTGGACGACATTGGCGAACACAACCTGCATGCCTTGCTGCGGCGTTTTTTGCAGGCGCGGGCGGAGTGGTGGGCGTATACCGCGGGCCAGCCCGACCCGGTGGCGTATGCGCTGGATCAGCTGCGCCCGGGCTTGCATGCCGATCTGGAGAGCGACCCGGTGGCGGCTTTCTGGGCGGACGAATTGATGGCGGCACGCGTGAAGCGGGTGGGCTTTGCGTTGGAAAAAGGCGGCAAGAGCGAGCGCGATCGCGCGCCGGAAATCCAGCGCAGCCTAGCACTCGATCCCGACGCCGCTCATGCCGCGCTGATGAAGTACTTGATGACCGATGGCAAGCGGCGCAAGAAGCAGGCGACGAAGGAACTGGAAAAGGCGCTCGGCGCTGAACTCGACCCCTACCTGCGCGATCTCGACACGCTGGAAACCGCGCTCGAAACCATCACGGCGATCCAGACCGACATCCGCATCTGGAACCTCAACCGCCACGGCCTGCTGCTCGGTCACGCGCTGCTCGGTGCGTATCAGGATGCCAAGTCGCAACAGGGCGTGATCGATTTTGCCGATGCCGAGTGGCAGGCCTGCCGCCTGCTGCAAAGCGAAGAACACGCGCCGGGGCTGGCGCTGAAGCTGGATGCGCGCTACCGCCATTTGCTGCTCGACGAATTCCAGGACACCAATCCGCTGCAGTGGCAGGCGCTGTCGACCTGGCTGACGGCCGCGCACGAGGCCGACAGCGACATGACGGTGTTCATGGTGGGCGACCCCAAGCAGGCGATCTACCGTTTCCGCCGCGGCGAGGCGCGCGTGTTCACCGCCGCAGCGGAATTTCTGCGCACCCATTTCGACGCGCCGCTGTTCAGCAACAACATGACGCGGCGGCTGTCGCCGGCGGTGGTGCAGGCGCTCAATCCGGTGTTCGCCGGGATCGGGGGCTTTGCGCCGCACAGCCACGCGCCCGAAAATGCAACCCGCCCCGGCGCACTGCGCTGCCTGCCGATCAGCGTGGAAAAGACCGAAGCCCCGACGACAAATACCTTGCGCAACCCGCTCACCACGCCGCTCGAAGAAGCCGCAGACCGCGCTGTGCATGTCGAGGCCGCCCGCTTTGCCACCGTGCTGCGCGACGACATCCTCGGGCGCTGGGGCGTGACGGACAAACAGGGCACGCACTCCGCCCGCCCCGGCGACGTGATGGCGCTGGTGAAAAAGCGCACCCATCTGGCTTTGTACGAACGCGAACTGAACAAGGCAGGCATCCCCTTCATCACCTCGCGACGCGGCGGCCTGCTGCACGCGCTGGAGGCGCAGGACCTGATTGCGCTGCTGGAAACCCTGCTGCTGCCGCACGCCGAGCTGAAGCTGGCGCATGCGCTGAAGAGTCCGCTGTTTGGCTGCAGCGACGACGACCTGCTGCGCCTGTTTAGTGTGCAGGTCAGCACTGTGCCGACCAGCGCAGCGCAGGCCGGCGACGACAGCCGCGGCTGGGCGCGGCTGGTAAAACTGTCGACCAATGCGGACTGCCCACCCACCCTCGCGCGCGCGGCGCAACTGCTCGACGGCTGGCGCGCGCAACTGGGCGCGCTGCCGGTGCACGACCTGCTCGACCGCATCTATTTCGAGGGCGACCTGGAAGCGCGCTACGCCGCAGCGGCCCCCGCGGCGATGCGTCCGCAGATTGCCGCCAACCTGCGCGCCTTCATGCAGTTGGCGCTGACGCAAGGCGCCGGGCGCTACCCGACGCTGGCAGGTTTCATCCGCGAACTGGCCTCGCTGATCGACGACAGCGACGCCGCGCCCGGCGAGGGACTGGCAGCGGACGGCGCCAACGCGGTGCGTCTGCTCACCATTCATGGCTCCAAGGGGCTGGAAGCGCCGATCGTCTGGCTGCTCGGCGGCAGCGACCATGCGCGCGGCGACAGCTACGCGGTGCTGGCGCCGTGGCCGCCCACGGCGGCGCAGCCCGAACACTTTTCCCTGTTCGGCAAGCTGGACGAGCGCGGCGCATGGCGCGAACGCTGGTTTAGCGACGAAGCCGAACTGGCGCAGCGCGAATCCGACAACCTGCTGTATGTAGCGCTCACCCGTGCCGAACAGGGCCTGATCGTCAGCGGCGATGGGGCGAAAAATGCCTGGCTGCAGCGCGTTGATGCGGCGTGGCAGGACAGGGATTTGCCTGCCGATCTGCCGCCTGCTGCCGCCCCCGATACGCGATTGCCTGCCGCCGCGCCGCAGCGCATGACGGCCCCGGCCATCGGCCAGCGGCTGGCGCCAGCCGCTGCTCACCCCTCTGCGGCCAGCGGCGAACTATTTCATGCCTGCCTCGAAGTACTCGCGCCGGCAGGCATTCATGCCGTTCCGGGTATCGCTGGTCTCAACGGCACGCCACGCGACCTGCCCGCGCTGGCGCAGCGTCTCAAACTTGCAACAGAACTTGCGGAGATCGAGACCGCCGCCCGCGCCCTGCTGGCACAGCCGCATCTGGCGCGGTTTTTCGACCCTGCGCAGTTTCGCCGCGCGCACAACGAGCTGGAATTGCTCGATGCCGGCGGGCAGGCGCAGCGGCTTGACCGCGTGGTGGAATTCGACGAGGCAATCTGGCTGCTCGACTACAAGACCGGCGCGGACGACTGTAGCGCCAGTGAAACACGTCTGATCGAGCGCCACCGCCCGCAGCTGGACGGCTATCGCAGCTTACTCGCCACGATTTATCCCGACCGCCCCATCCATGCCGCCCTGCTGCTGGCCGATGGCCAGCTGGTTGCCATCCCTCCGGAGCACTCCCTGTGATCAACAAACCCTATTCCGAATCCTGCGAACAAAACCGCGAACCGATCCTGGCCGTATTGCGCGACGCCTTTGCCGACCGCCACCGGCTGCTCGAAATCGGCAGCGGCACCGGCCAGCATGCCGTTTATTTTGCCGCCGAGCTGCCGCAACTGGTGTGGCAGACCGCCGATGTGCGGGCATACCACCCCGGCATTCACGCCTGGCTGGACGAGGCCGCGCTGCCCAACGTGCTGCCGCCGCTGGAACTCGACGTCAATCAGGCCGCGTGGCGCAGCGGCCGCTACGACGCGGTGTTTTCGGCCAACACCCTGCACATCATGGGCTGGCCCGAGGTTGTCCGGTTTTTTGCGGGCGTGGGCAACGTGCTGGAGCCGGGCGGCGTGCTGGTGGTGTATGGGCCGTTCAATTACAACGGTCAGTTCACCTCGGACAGCAACGCGCGCTTCGACGCCTGGCTGAAGGCGCGCGACCCCGCGTCCGGCGTGCGCGACTTCGAGGCGGTCGACGCGCTGGCGCGCGCGCAGGATCTGGTGCTGCAACGCGACGTCGCGATGCCGGCGAACAATCGAAGCCTGGTGTGGCAGCGGGCGGGTTGATTCAGACAGCGCATATCCGGGCAGGCCCGCGCGAAAATCCGCAATTTCAGCTTTTGCTTATAAATGGCTTTGCTATAACGAGAATTCCTGAGACCGGGAGTCGTCATGCGCATCGCCGAACTGATCCAACGCTGGAAGAAAAAAGCCCCATCCAACACGCTGGTGCGGACCTATCCTGCCAGCCTGCCCCTGCGTGACGCGGCGCGCATCGAGGCCTTGCACCTGATGTATCCCGACTGCACCGAGTCGCAACTGATGGCCGACCTGATCCACGCCGCGCTCGACGAACTGGAAGTCGCCATGCCCTACGTCCCCGGTCAGCGCGTCATCGCCGAAGACGATTACGGCGACCCGATCTACGAAGACCTTGGCCCGACGCCGCAGTTTTATTCGCTGTCGCACGAAATCCTGCGCAAACTCACCCTGGCGCAGTCCGGCCCGCGCGTGTCGGATTAATTTACAGCCCATACCGCCTCGAACCCGTCAAATCAGGCTAACGCCTTGTATTCAATCAAGTAAAGCAACCTGGAATGCTTATTGCTGAGATTTCAAAACAAAAAACCACTATAAGCGGAACATCATGTACCTCGGACCTGCGATTCTTTTCGGCCTGTTTTCCACCCTGTTTTACGTGCCCGGCTTTCTTGACATGCCACTGGGGCTGCTCACCGCGCGCCAGTTCATTTCGCAATTGCTGTTTGCCATCTTCGGTCTGATTGCACTGGCCTCGCTCGCCCGCTCCATCGAGCTTGATCCGGTGTGGCCGTGGCGGCCCGAATTCCGCAAACTGCTCAATACCTTGCTGGGCCGCACCTGATTGCTGCGGCGCGGGCTGGCTAGCCCCTATCAAATGGCCGCCTGCGCGCATGAAGCGGGCATGAACCCGGCATAAAATGGCGGCTTTCTTTCCCGCCCAGCCGCCATGCCCGTCAATCTCTCCACCCCTGATTCCGCTTCCCTGCTGCCCGTTGCCGGCGTGCGCCTCGGCATTGCGTCTGCCGGCATCAAAAAGCCCGGTCGCCGCGACATCACCCTGATCGAGCTTGTTGCGGGCACGCGCGTCGCCGGCGTGTTCACCCAGAACCGCTTTTGCGCCGCGCCGGTCACGCTGTGCCGCCAGCATCTGGCCCAGACCGCGCAGGGCATCCGCGCCCTCGTCATCAACACCGGCAACGCCAACGCGGGCACCGGCGAAGAAGGCCTGCGCCGCGCACAGCAAACCTGCGAAGCGGTCGCCGCGATCATGCAGTGCGCGCCCGAACAGGTGCTGCCGTTTTCCACCGGGGTGATCCTCGAACCGCTGCCGATCGACAAGATCCTGCCCGCGCTGCCCGCCGCACAGGCCGACCTTGCCGCCGGGCAATGGAGCGAAGCCGCGCACGCCATCATGACCACCGACATCGTCGCCAAGGGCGCGTCGCGGCAGGCGCAGGTCGGCGGCAAAACCATTACCGTCACCGGCATCGCCAAAGGCTCCGGCATGATCCATCCCAACATGGCGACCATGCTCGGTTTTGTTGCGACCGACGCCGCGATTGCCCCCGGCCTGATGCAGCAGCTGGTGAAGGAAGTGGCCGACGTGTCGTTCAACTGCGTGACGGTGGACGGCGATACCTCGACCAACGACAGCTTCATCCTGATCGCCACCGGCCAGGCCGGCAACGCTGAAATCGCCGACGCCGCCGGCGCCGATTACGCCGCGCTGAAAGCGGCGCTGGCCGCCGTCTCGATCGCGCTCGCGCAGGCGATGGCGCGCGACGGCGAAGGCGCCACCAAGTTCATGACCATCGAAGTCGAAGGCGGACGCGACCATGCCGAATGCAAGCAGATCGCCTACGCCATCGCGCGCTCGCCGCTGGTGAAAACCGCCTTCTTCGCCAGCGACCCCAACCTCGGCCGCATCCTCGCCGCCATCGGCTACGCCGGCGTCGGCGACCTCGACGTCAACACCCTGCAGCTCTATCTGGGCGACGTGCTGGTGGCGGAAAAGGGCGGCCGCGCAGCCAGCTACACCGAAGATCAGGGTGCGGCCGTGATGAAGGCAGCGGAAATCACGGTGCGCGTGGTGCTCAATCGCGGCACCGTAAACGCCACGGTGTGGACCTGCGATTTCTCCTACGATTACGTGAAGATCAACGCGGAATACCGGTCGTAATCATGACGCACGAGCATCGCATCGCCCTGCTGATCGACGCCGACAACAGCCCGGCCGACATGATCGACGAAGTGCTTGATGAACTGGCAAAGGAAGGCGTCATCAACATCCGCCGCGCCTATGGCGACTGGAAGAGTTCGCACCTCAACAGCTGGGCGGCCCTGCTGCACGATTTCGCGATCCAGCCAATGCAGCAGTTTGCGTACACCAAGGGCAAGAACGCCACCGACGCGTCGATGATCATCGACGCGATGGACCTGCTCTACACTAAGCAGCTCGACGGCTTCGGCATCATGTCCAGCGATTCGGACTTCACTCCGCTGGTGATGCGCCTGCGCGCCAACGGCCTCAAGGTCTTTGGCTTCGGCGGACAGAAGACGCCCAAACCCTTCGTCAACGCCTGCTCCAAATTCCTCTATCTGGAGAATCTGCGGCGCCCCGAGGACACGGCTATGCAGGTTGCGGCGGAGCCGGCGCCGCTTCCTGCGGCTGCCAACGGCAACGACGAAAGCAAGCCGCCCGCCCGCGCCGACGCCAAAATCCTGCGCGGCGACACCCGGCTGGTGAGCCTGCTGCGCAAGGCCGTGGAGGCGGCGGCCGATGACGAGGGCTGGGCCGGCATGGGCGCAGTCGGGCAGCACATCTCCAAGCAGGCGTCGTTCGACTCGCGCAATTACGGTTACGCCAAACTCTCTGGACTGTTTCAGGCGATCGGCCTGTTCGAGATCCGTACTCACGGCAAAAGCTTGCAGATCCGCGATCCGCGCGCTGCCCACTGATCTTCCCATGCCAGTCACGCTCAGCCCCGACCAGGTCGCCTTCCTGCACGGCCCGCTGTGAATGGACGTTGGCGTGGCCGTGCGTGACGCGCGCGCAGGCCATCGTGGTTGCGCGCGACCGGCGGTCACTGACGGTATCAAGGGCGTGGCAGGCAGCATTCTGTGGGCGCTGCCGAATGAACACGCCGCGCATGGCCGCCTCGATTTTTCCAACCGAGAACTACTGCGCGGCGGGCTTCATGGGTTGCGCCCGCTTGCCAGCCAGCGTGCGCACGCTGCGCCCAGCTCGGCGGAGGCACGCGCTTCATAGTCGGCGCATTCGGCGGGCGTCAGCGTGTCGGCCCAGCGTCCGTTCGTGCCCTTGTTGATGAAGGTTTCCGCGCCGCCGTCCCAGAACGCACCGCCGAGCGGCACGCTCTTGACGGCGTTTTTCTTCATCCAGTCGAAGCTGCAGTATTCGACGATGGCGTCCCAGCGCGCTTCATCAAGCGGAATCTCAAGAAACGCGGCGATGCGGCGCATTTCGCCCGGCAGGTCGCGCTTGAGGTCGTTGAAATGGACGAACTGGACATTCGGCAGTTCGCGGACCGCCCACCAGCCGCGCACGTTGTCCCAGAACGGCCAGAACGGATGGCCGTCCTGCGCCAGCCAGTCGCGCCAGTAGTCGCGGATGTCGGTCGGCGGCGGACCGATCGCGGGGCCGACCCGACCCGGGGTGTCGTTCAACGCCTGGTACCAGGCCGCATTGGCGTTGGCGTGGTGGTTGTACAGGCTCCATACCACGTCGCGGCCATCGCGGCCGATGTAGAGGTATTTCGCGCGCGGCGAAAAAACCAGCGCGTCGACTGGCAGATGCGTTTTCAAAATGCGCCGCCCAGTCTGCGCTTCCACCTGCGGCAGCTTCACCGCCTTGGGTGGCACGCGCAGGTCGAGCCACGGCGACAACTCGGCGACAGCCAGATCAGGATCACCGCCGTGGAGCATCTGCGCGACGATCTGCTGCATCCAGGTGGTGCCGGATTTGGCATAGGTGGCGATGACGATGTCGTCGTCGCGGAAGGCGAGATCGTTCCAGATCGTCGAGTCGAAATGGTGGTTGTGCAGTTCACGGGTTTTGTGCGGCCAGTCTCGGTTCATAGTGGTCTCCCGATCAGCGAGGCGCTCAGGCCAGATGCCCCATCTTGCCGCTCTGATAGTCGCTCATCGCCTGGCGGATTTCTGCGGCGGTGTTCATCACGAACGGGCCGCTGCCGACGATGGGTTCATCAATCGGCTCGCCGCACAGCAGCAGAACCATGGCGTCTTCGGCACGTTCGATGCGCAGCACATTCCCGGTGCGTTCAAACAGGCCGATTTCTGCGGCCCGAATCGGCGTGTCCGCACCGCTCACCTGCAACGCTCCCTTGAGCACCAGCAAGGCGGTGGTAAAGCCCTCGGGCAAGACAAACTCAATGGGCGCGTCGCTCGCCAGCCGCAGGTCCCACAGCTGGATCGGCGTGAAAGTGCGTGCCGGACCAGCCGCGCCGGCGAAGTCCCCGGCAATGACGCGCACGCTGCCCTGGCCGTCCGGCAGCTTCACCAGAGGAATCTGGCTGTTCAAAATGCCCTGGTAGCGCGGCGGCGACATTTTGTCTTTGGCCGGCAGGTTGACCCACAACTGGACCATCTCGAACACGCCGCCCTGCTGCGCGAAATGGCGGCCGTGGAATTCCTCATGCACCACGCCAGAAGCGGCGGTCATCCACTGCACGTCGCCGGGGCCGATGGCGCCGCCTCCGCCGGAAGAATCGCGGTGCTCGACTTCGCCGGCATAAACGATGGTGACGGTCTCGAAGCCACGGTGCGGATGTTCGCCGACGCCCAGGCGTTGTTGCGTCGGCGGGAATTCATACGGCCCGGCGTAGTCGAGCAGCAGGAACGGACTGAGTTCTGCACCCAGGTCAGCATAGGCAAACAGGGTTTGCACTGGAAAGCCGTCGCCGACCCAGTGCCCGCCGTTGCTGCGCAGGATGCGGCTGAGTTTTTTGCTGGCAGAAGGAATAGTCATGATGGCTCCAGGGCAGGTTGGGGTATCAGGCGTGCGGTTGTAATACGCGTTCGATGCGACGATCCGGAATCAGCCACAGCAGCGCGACCGCCACGTATAGCGCCTGGGCGAGCGACGGCCAGACCAGCGACACGCCGATTCCGGCCAGATACGCCAGCAAGGACGCCTTGCCTTTCCAGTCGCGACCCACCGCCTGCTTCAGCGCGGTCTGTTCACCCTCGGCGGCGATGATGCAACGCTGCAGCAGCAGATAGGCCAGCGCGGCCATCAGCAGCACCGCGCCGTAAAGCATGGTCGGTAAGGCGCGAAATGGTTTTCGCCCATCCAGCCGGTTGCAAACGGAAACAGCGACAGCCAGAACAGCAGATGCAGGTTCGCCCACAGGATCGCGCCTGATACGCGGTGCACGGTGTGCAGCATGTGGTGGTGGTTGTTCCAGTAAATGCCGACATAAACGAAGCTCAGGATGTAGCTGAGGAAAACCGGTGCCAGCGCGCCCAGCGCCGCCAGCGTCGGGTCGTGCGGCACCTTCATCTCCAGCACCATGATGGTGATGATGATCGCCAGCACACCGTCGCTGAAGGCTTCGAGCCGGGTTTTCGGCATGTCTGGGTGCATGTGTTGATTCGTCCTGATGAAGTTGAAGTGGCTTTGAATACCGTCTTGCCCGAACCGGGCGAGGCGATGTGGGCGGCCAAACCAATCCGCTTTTAAAACGGCGTGTTATTCAGGGGGCACAACACACCCGCCATGCGGAATCAGGCAGGAAATGCGGTGCGCGTTCAAACGTCGGCAGGCCATCTCAATGCTGCGTCCCGACCGGCGGCAGATTCTTCGGCGTCAGGTCCAGATACGGCGTCAACACCTGACCGCCCGGCGGCACGTAGGCCGGCGCCGGCTCACCCCTGGGGCCAAGACTTTTGATATAGCGGAAAATCGCGCGCAAGTCAGCATCAGTCATCGCCTGCAGGCTGGGCGACGGCATTGGCGGGCGCATCGGCTGGCGCGCGCGGGCGAGCCACTGCTGCTCGGTCATGCTGCCGACCAGCAGCCGCAGATTGGTCGGGTAAGTGGTGCCCCACGGTCCCTGCCAGCCCATGCTGTCGCCGGTCATCCATTCGGATTCCGCCACCTTGCCTGCGTTCGGCATGAAGCCGGGGGTGTGGCAGTCATTGCAGCCCGAGGTGGCGATCAGGTAACGGCCATGGCGGATGTCGGCATCGCCCCCGGGGGCGGCGACGGCACTGGCGACGACGAGGCTGGCGAGCAGCGCGGCGATGGACTGGATAGTGGCTTGCATGTTCCCTCCGGAAAAAAACCGGACGCGACGCGACCGGATGACTGCATCGTAGTCAAAGCGGGGCAGCGTGTTGGGTAAGTCTTTGCTACGAAATCCCTAATATTTTATTAAGCCGACAAACGGGCGGCTAAAATTTCGCCATGACTGAACTCACCGACCTGATCCCCCGCCTGGCGCGCCTGCTCGACCGCCTGGAAGCCCCCGCTACGTCAACCCTCGACTGGAAAGCCGTGCGCGCTGCGCGCTGGTCGGCGCAAAGCGGCGGCCTCAAGCCAATTCTGCATCCGCAGCGGGTGGCGCTGAAAGACCTGCTCGACGTCGACGAGCAAAAACAGCGGGTCGACGCCAACACGCGCCAGTTCGTCGCCGGCAAGCCTGCCAACAACGTGCTGCTGACGGGGGCGCGCGGCGGCGGCAAGTCCTCGCTGGTGAAAGCGGTGCACGCCAAATACGCGCCCAAGGGCTTGCGCCTGATCGAGGTAGACAAGGCCGGTCTGCCCAGCCTGCCGGATCTGTTCGACCTGCTGGCGGAAGCCGCCGCCTATCGCTTCATTGTCTTCATCGATGACCTCACGTTCGCGGAGAACGAGCCCGGTTACGCCAGCCTCAAGGCAGCGCTCGACGGCTCGCTGGCGGGACCGGGCGACAACGTGCTGATCTACGCCACCAGCAACCGCCGTCACCTGATGCCGGAATACATGGCCGAAAATCTCGCCACCCGGCACGTCGGCGACGAAATCCACCCGGGCGAGGCGACCGAGGAAAAGGTGTCGCTGTCGGACCGCTTCGGGCTGTGGGTAGCGTTCCATGCGATGGAGCAGGACGCCTATCTCGCCATCGCCCGCCACTGGGCCGCCACGCTCGGCGCGCCCGCCGACGAACGCTTCGAACGCGCGGCCCTGCAATGGTCGCTCGGCCGCGGTGCGCGCAACGGCCGGGTGGCGTGGCAGTTCGCGCGCGACTGGGCTGGCAGGCAGTAGCCCGGATTCTTCCTGCGCTGCCTCCACTTGTCGGGCTGCCGCGTAGGGCTTCTTGTAGTGACTGTTTTTATTCACCCCAAGGAGCCCACCATGAAAAAATCCCCCCTGCTTGCCTTGATAAGCATCGCCTCGATCGGTTTCGCGCTGTCCGCTTGCTCGACGCCGGACACGCCCGCCCTCACCGCGGCCGCGGTTGCGCCGAAAGACGGCGGCCTCGCGATGCCCGCCGACTACACCCGCTGGCCCGTCTTCAAGCTCGACGTGCAAAAAAAGGAGGCCAGGCAAATCCGCGACATCTACGTCAACGCGATCGGAACCCAGGCCAGGGCCGGCGGCGCGTTCCCCGACGGCACCCAGTTCGTGATGGAAATCCATTCGGTGAAGCTCAACCCGGACGGAACGCCCCTGCTCGATGACAACGGCAAGATGACCAAGGACAAACTGTCCAAAGTCTTTTTGATGGCAAAGGGCCCGGGCTGGGGCGACAGTGCGCCGGCGGCACTGAAGAACGGCGACTGGATCTACACCGCCTTCGAAGGCAACGGCACACGCGCGGGCGCCGACCAGTCGTCTTGCCGCTCCTGCCATCTGCCGCTGGCGGACAAGGACTTCGTGTTCCATTACGACGCCTATTTCAAGCAACGCGCCGGGCTCGAAACAGCTCCCCTGACGCGCCTTGCGCATGCAGATGCAGTGGCGACCGCGCATCGCGGCTACTGAACCGCCACGGGGCATGCGCCCCGTTTTCTTTTCCGGCACCCGGCTGCGCTGGCACAATGCAGCTTTGCCCTGTTGCGCTGCTGTATGCCCCCTATCGTTGAAGTCGTCGCCGCCGTGCTCACCCGTCCCGACGGCGAAGTCCTGCTCGCCAGCCGCCCGCCGGGCAAGGTCTACGCTGGCTACTGGGAATTTCCCGGCGGCAAGGTGGAGGCGGGCGAAACGCTGCAGGCTGCACTGGCGCGCGAACTGACCGAGGAACTCGGCATTGCAGTGCTGCGCACCGAGCGCTGGATCACCCGCGTGTTCGCCTACGACCACGCCACGGTGCGACTGAATTTTTTTCGCGTCGTCGAGTGGCAGGGCGAGCCTCATCCGCACGAAGGCCAGACGTTTTCCTGGCAAGCGCCGTCGCAAGTCACCGTGTCGCCGCTACTGCCAGCCAATTTCCCCATCCTGAAGGCGCTGACGCTGCCGCCGTTGCTCGGCATCACGCATGCCGAGCCGCTTGGCGTGACCGCTTTTCTGGCGCAGCTGGACAGGGCGCTCGATCAGGGCCTCGAGCTGATTCAGGTCCGCGACAAAACCCTGCCCGAGCCGGAACGCCTGGCCCTGGCGCGCGAAACCGTGCGCCGCGCGCATCTGCACGGCGCACGGGTGCTGGTCAACGGCAGTCTCGAACTGGCACGCGCGGCAGGCGCCGACGGCGTCCATCTGGACAGCGCCGCGGCGGCCAAACTGACCGCAACGCCCGATTACGCCACGCCGGACGCCTTTCTGCTGGGCGTGTCCTGCCACGATGCCGCCGAACTCGCGCACGCCGCCGCCATCGGCGCCGACTTTGCCCTGCTGTCCCCGGTGCTGCCGACGCTCACCCATCCAGGCGCGCCGACTCTCGGCTGGGAACGCTTCGCCGACCTCGCCGCCGCCAGCGCGATCCCGGTCTACGGCCTGGGCGGGCTGGAGCGCGCCGATGTGGCGCTCGCCCGGTCGCACGGCGCGCACGGCGTCGCGCTGTTGCGGGGCGCGTGGACATGAAGCGCTTGCTGCTTCCCCTGCTGCTGGTGGTCGCACTGATGGCGATTGCAGTTGCGGGCTACTGGTTCAAGCGCCCGGCCGAGGCGTACGCCGTGCAATGCGCGGACCTGCTTGCCGGCTGCGACTTCACGCATCGCGGCAGCACGGCCCGCGTGCAGTTTTCGGCCCAGCCCGTTGCGCTGCAGGCGTTCGGTCTCAGCGTCGCGGTGGCGAACACGAAAAAAGTCAGTGCGGAATTCCAGATGGTCGGCATGGACATGGGCTTTAACCGCTATGACCTGCGCCCCGCCAGGCCCGGCGAATTTGCAGCGCGCATCACGTTACCGATCTGTGTCAGCGGGCGCGGCGACTGGATGCTATATCTCGACATAGACGGCACGCGCTACGCGCTACCCTTCAGCACCCGGTAAAATGGTCCGTTCATATGCTCGTCATATTGCAAAACATATAATCCGAGACGGATTCAGGAGAAATGAACATGATGCTGTCAGAGCACACCTACAAGCAGTTTGATACCGAGCTGGAAGCAGTGCGTGCCAGCGTGCTCAAAATGGGCGGTCTGGTCGAAGAGCAGATCACCAACGCAGTCGAAGCGCTGATCTCTGGCAACATGGAACTGGCCGATCAGGTCGACGCCAACGACCACAACGTCAACGCACTCGAAGTCGCGATCGACGAGGATTGCACCCACATCATCGCGCGCCGCCAGCCCACCGCTTCGGACCTGCGCATGGTGATGATGATCGTCAAAACCATTACCGACCTCGAACGCATCGGCGACGAAGCCGCCAAAATTGCGCGCATGGCCAAGCTCATACACCAGGCCGAGCGCATCAGCCTGCCGCGTTTTCGCGAAGTGAAATACATGGCCGACCTGGTGCTCGACATGCTGCGCAAGGCGCTCGACGCGTTTGCCCGGCTGGACGCGACCAAGGCGGTGGACATCGCGCGCCAGGATCAGGCCGTCGACGAAGAGTTCCGCCTCAACCTGCGCCACCTCATCACCTTCATGATGGAAGACCCGCGCACCATCTCGGTGTTCATCGACATCCTGTTCATCACCAAGGCGATCGAACGCATGGGCGACCATGCCAAAAACATGTCGGAATACGTGGTCTACATGGTCAAGGGCAAGGACGTGCGCCACACCACGCTCGAAGAAATCGAAAAGGAAGTGCTGGAATAAGCTTTCCGCACCGAATAAAAAAACGGGCTCCTGCAGGAGCCCGTTTTCATTTTGCCGGCTTGGTTTCCGGCGCAGCCTTACTTGCTGGGCGGCACGTAGCCATTGGCAGAATCGGCCTTGCCGTCGCCAAAGAAATGGCGCTCCATCTGTTCCATCAAGTAGCTGCGCGCGCTGGGATCGGCCAGATTGAGGCGGTTTTCGTTGATCAGCATGGTCTGCTGGCGCTGCCAGCCACTCCAGGCTTCCTTCGACACGTTCTCGAAAATCTTTTTGCCAAGCTCGCCCGGCACCGGCTGGAACGCCAGACCTTCGGCTTCACGGCCCAATTTCACACATTTGATCATGCGGGACATTTACAGCTCCTTCAAATTTTCAATCGCTGGATTCTAACCCAAGCTGCTTTTCAATTCGCTTGGCAAACACGCCCATTTCCTTGGCGGCCTGCTTGTCGCCGCGTGCCTCGGCCACCTCGATACCGGCCTGATAAGCCGCCAGCGCGTCCGCCGGCGCCTGGCTGTCGGCCAGCGCCTTGCCGAGCAGTTTCCAGGCGGCGGAGTATTTGGGATCGTGTTCGACCGCGCGGCGCAGATGCACGGCCGCCTGCGCCGCGTCGCCCTGCTTGAGGTACTCGTTGCCCAGCGAAAAGCGCAGCAGCGCATTGTCACGGCCCGCGGTGAGCATGGCCTCGAAATCGGCGATGGAAGGCATTATTTTCTCCAGAAAACCGGCGTCAACACAACCAGCAAAGTAAAAAACTCCAGCCGCCCGAGCAGCATGGCAAAGCTGCACACCCAGGTCTGGAAATCATTCAGAACGGCGTAGGTGGTGGCTGGCCCTACCTGCCCCAGGCCCGGCCCCGTGTTGTTGACCATGGCGACCACAGCGGTGAACGCCGTGAAGACGTCGAGGCCGGACGCGGACAAAACAAAAGACAGTACAACGATGGACGCGACGTAGACAAAGAGGAATGCCAGCACGGCATAGATGATCTTGTTGGGCACGGCCTGCTGGCCAATTTTGGTATGGATTTCCGCGTGAGGATGGATGAGCTTGACGAACTCACGGTATAGCTGCTTGTAGAGCAGCATGGCCCGCAGCATTTTGATCCCGCCGCCGGTGGACCCTGAACTGGCGATGAAGCTCGACAGGAACAGCATCCAGAGCGGCGCAAAATACGGCCACACGTTGTAGTCCGTGGTGGAAAACCCAAGGGTGGTGGCGAGCGAAACCGTGTTGAATGCGGCATAACGCAGCGCTTCCGGGAAATGCAGGTAAAACCCCTTGTAGTGCAGATAAATGGCCAGCCCGATCACGCTCACGGCGAGCACCCCGAAAAACAGGGGGATTTCGGGGTCATGGCGATAGGCAAACAGGTTGCGCATGCGAAAAGCCATGAAGTGCGTGGAAAAGCTGATGCCGGCAATCAGTGCGAAAACCATGACGATGATTTCCAGCAGCAGCGAATCGAAGTAAGCCATGCTGGCGTCATGCGATGACAAGCCGCCCAGACCCATGACGCTGAAGCCGTGCACGACGGCATCGATCCAATTCATGCCGCCGGCCCACAGCGCCCCCATGCAGACCAGGGTGATCAGCGCATACACCTGCCAGAGGCCCTTGGCCGTTTCGGCCATGCGCGGGGTCAGCTTGCTGTCCTTCATCGGCGTCGGCGTTTCCGCCTTGAACAGCTGGCGGCCACCGACGCCCAGCATCGGCAGCACCGCGACCACCAGCACGATCACGCCCATGCCGCCGATCCAGTGCATCTGGGTGCGCCAGATGTTGATCGACGGCGGCAGGTTGTCGAGTCCGGTGAGCACGGTGGCCCCGGTGGCGGTCAGTCCGGAGACCGCCTCGAAATAGGCCTCGTTGAAGCTCAAATCCGGCAGATAGACCATGAGCGGAATGGCGGAGTACACCGGCAGCACCGCCCAGATCAGCACCACCAGCAGGAAACCATCACGTGTCTGCAGTTCGCGCTTGCCCCGCCGCGAGAGCAGCCACAGGACGATACCCGAACAAAACGTGATCAGGATGGCTTCATCATAAGCAAGCTGTGCGCCATCATCGAGCGCCAAGGACACGCCGAGCGGAAGCAGAAAGGCGAATGCGAAAAGCATCAGCACTTTCGAAAAAATATGAACGACGGGCAGTATCTGGGACATCTGAAATCCGGGGGCGAAGCGCGATGTTACCGTGTTCGGTCGCAGCGGAACGCGTGGACGCGCGAAGCAAGCGAGACCAGTCCCCGAAAGCGCCGGCAGTCATGGGGGGTCTAAAAAAAGCCGAAACCCACCTGGAAAAGTTTTTCGACTTTGGGAATGATGCGCTTGTTGAGCGCAAACACGATGAGGTGGTCGTCCGCCGCGACGAGGCTGTCGTGATGCGCGATCAATACCTCGTCGCCGCGGATGATGGCGGCGATCGTTGCCCCCTCCGGCAAGGCCATGTCGCCAATGCGGCGACCGACCACCTTGGAGGTTTTGAAGTTGCCATGAACCACGATTTCCAGCACTTCGGCCGCACCGCGCCGCAGGCTGTGCACGGCCGCCATGTCGCCGCGACGGATCTTGGACAGGAGCGGGCCGACCGTAGCCTGCGCCGGCGAAATGGCGATATCGATTTCGCCGCCCTGCACCAGGTCGACATAGGCCGAACGATTGATCAGCGCGATCACGCGCTGCGCACCCATGCGCTTGGCCAGCAGGGCGGACATGATGTTGTCCTCGTCGTCGTTGGTGAGCGCGCAGAACACATCCATCGATTCGATGTTTTCCTGCTCCAGCAGTTCTTCGTCGGTGGCGTCGCCCGTCAGCACCAGGGTGCGGTGCAACTGCTCCGCCAACGCAACGGTGGTGACCTTGTTGTGGTCGATCAGCTTGACGTCGTAGGAGCGCTCGAGCGCGGCCGCCAGGCGGCGTCCGATATTGCCGCCACCCGCGATCATGACCCGCTTGACCGGGCGCTCCATGCGGCGCAATTCACGCGTAACGGCGGCGATGTCGTGCGTGCGCGCCAAAAAGAACACTTCGTCGCCCGGCTCGATCACGGTGATGCCCTTGGGCACGATGCCGCGGTCGCGGCGGTAGATCGCCGGGATGCGGCATTCGACGTTGGGCATGTGACGCTTGATGTCCTGCAGCTCGTGGCCCACCAGCGGACCGCCATGGTAGGCGCGCACGGCGATCAGGCGCACCTTGCCGCCGGCAAAGTCGAGCACCTGCAGGGCTTCGGGGTATTCGATCAGCCGCCGCAGGGTGTCGGTGACTTCCTGTTCCGGGCTGATGACGTCGTCGACGCCGAAGTGTTCAGCCAGATAAGCGGCATCCAGCCCGAGAAAGTCGGCCGAGCGGATGCGTGCAATGCGCGTCGGCACGTTGAACAGGCTCGCTGCGATGCTGCAGGCCACCAGGTTGGTTTCATCGCTTTGCGTGACGGCCACCAGCATGTCGGCGTCGTCCGCGCCCGCCTGCTTGAGCACCGAAGGATGCGCCGCATGGCCGCGCACGGTGCGCAGATCGAAACGGTCCTGCAACTGCGTGAGCCGTTCGACACTGAGATCAACCACGGTGATGTCGTTGTTCTCGGCAACCAGGCTTTCGGCCAGGTTACTGCCCACCTGGCCCGCACCGAGAATGATGATTTTCATGCGTTGTGTCTGAAATTACAGGTTTTCATCCAGCCGTCGGCCGTGGCGGATATTGAGCTGCTTGAGCTTGCGGTAAAGGTGGGTGCGCTCAAGCCCGGCGCGGTCGGCCACGCGCGTCATGCTGCCGCCCTCTTTCTGGATCAGATACTCGAAATACATCCGCTCGAACGCATCGCGCGCCATGCGCAACGGCGTATCCAGCGGAATGCCGTGGGCGATGGCGGGCGCCTGCTGTTTCATCGGCACCAGCACCCGGTTGACATCGGTGGCGTCGATTTCGTTCGACAGGGAGGTCACCGCCAGCGTCCGCACCACATTGCTCAACTGCGGCAGATTGCCGGGCCAGTCAAAATTGCGCAGCTGGTTCAGCGCGGGCGTGGCCAGCCGCCGCAATGGGCACACGCCGGTTTCCACCAGCTGGGTCAACATGAAATTGGCGATGTCGGGAATATCTTCGCGATGCTCGCGCAGCGGCGGGATTTGAACGACCAGGCTGGAGATGCGGTAAAACAGGCGGCTGTCGAATTCGCCCGCCGCGACCATCGCATCGAGGCTGCGACTGCTCGCGCACACCAGCCTGGCGCCGCTGCTTTCGATCCGGTCGAGCAGCAGCGCCAGGCCTTTTTGCTCCAGCCGCACCAGTTCGCTGACGTCGGACAGGTAAAGCGTGCCGTTGCCAAGCGTGTTGGCAAAGCACAAGGGGTCGGTCAGCAGTCGCGCACGATCCTTGATTTCAACCCACGGACTGGCGGGTTGATGCAGAAAATGCGCGCAGATTTCAAAACCGCTGCCGTGTTCGCCCGTGAGCAAAACCGGCGCCGTATTGCCGCCAATCTGGGTCAGCCGCTTTTTGAGCTCAAGGATTTGCGGGCTGCGGCCGAGCGCGGAAAGATCCATCCCGGGCGCCCGCCGCGGCGGCGCAACCCCGCGCTTGATGGCCTTGCTGACGGTGTCGATCAGCTTGGCCAGCGCCACCGGCTTTTCGAGAAAGTCCGTGGCGCCGAGTTTGGTGGCCTCGACGGCGGTGTCGATGGTGCCATGACCCGACATCATCACCACCGGCATGGTGAGCTGGCCGTTGCTCGCCCATTCCTTCAGCAGCGTGACGCCATCCGTGTCGGGCATCCAGATATCGAGCAGCACCAGGTCCGGCCGGCGCTGCGCGCGGAATGCCCGGGCAGCCTCGGCGTTTTCGGCCAGATGCACGTCATAGCCCTCATCGGTGAGGATTTCCGACAACAACTCCCGAATCCCTACTTCGTCATCAACGATCAGGATATGCCCGCTCACGCACTGTCTCCATCTGCAACAAAAACAGGCAGCGCAACGCGTATCGTTGCGCCACCGGATTTGAGATTTTCAACCTGAATTTTGCCCTGGTGTTCTTCCACGATTTTTTTGACGATGGCCAGTCCCAGCCCCGTGCCTTTGGATTTGGTGGTTGCGTAAGGCTCGAACAACCGCGCCATCAGATGCTCCGGAAACCCGGGGCCGTTATCCGTCACGCTCAAATAAACCATATGGGTATTCAAACGGGTACTGACTTCGACCTGGGGCGAATCATGACCATTTAATGCGTCCTGCGCATTTTGCAGCAGATTATGTATCACCTGACGCAATAATGTGGAGTCGCCTGCAATGCGCGGCAAATCGACGTCGAGATGGAGTTGCAAACCCAGTGTGCGGGTGTCGTACAGGGCCAGCACTTCGTACACCAGCGCATTCAGATCGAGCGCTTCGAGCTTGGCGCGCGGCATCCGCGCATAGCCGGCAAACGCATCCACCATGTGTTTCATCGCGCCGACCTGATTGACGATGGTTTGCGTGGCGCGGGTCAGGAACGCGGCATCCGGCGCCGCGAGCTTGTGCGCGAGCTTGTGCGCGATGCGTTCGGCCGACAGCTGGATGGGCGTCAGCGGATTTTTGATTTCGTGTGCCAGCCGGCGTGCCACTTCGCTCCATGCGGCATTGCGTTCGGCATTGATGAGCTTGGTCACATCGTCGAACACCAGCACATACCCGCGCTCCATTCCGGGCGGCAGGTGGGTGCCGCGCACCAGCAGGGTCTGCCGGCCCTCCCCGGTGCTGTAATCGATCTGCTCCTGCCATTCTTCTTCGTGGCGGGCGAAGCGTTCGGCCACCCGCGCGCCGAACTCGCGCAGCGCAGGGTCGTCCTGCTCCAGGCTGGCCAGGTTTTGCGCCGGCAGGGCGGATGCATCCACCCCCAGAATCAGGGCGGCCGCGCTGTTGACGGCGAGCACATGCAGGCTCTCGTCGAGCACCACCACGCCGGAGGACAGGTTCGCCAGCACCCGCTCCAGAAAAGCCTTGGCCTGGCCGGTTTCCTGGTGATTCTGCGCAGCCTGTTCACGCGCATCCGACAACTGCCGCGTCATGCGGTTGAACGAATCGATCAGCACGCCCAGCTCATCGCGGCTCGACACCGGCTGCATCTGCGAAAAATCGCCCTTGGCCACGGCGCGGGTGCCGCGCGCCAGCGTGCGCAACGGGGCGCCCAGACGGTCGGACATCAGGTAGGCAATGACGAACGTCATCAACAACGCGAGCATCAGGGTGAGCGTCAGCGCAACGCCATAAATCCGTTTCAGGCCTTGGCGCGAGACTGCGATCTGCTGGTACTCCTGATACGCCAGCTGGACGGCCTGCGCGTCGTGCTCAAGTCCGGCAGGGACCGGCTGCACCAGTTGCAGCACGCGGGTTTCACCCGCCAGATCGGTGGTGTATACGGGCACGATGACACGCATGATGAGGCCGCGCTCGGGGATCTCTTCGATCCGGCTGTAGGGCTGCTGCTGGCGCACCTGCCACAACACGCTGCGCTCCGGCAGCACCGGCAACAGGGTGCCGCGTTCACCGCTGACATGGGCAATCACGCCGCCGCGCTCGTTGAACAGGGTCAATTCCTGCACCGTGCTTTGCTCGCGCAGCGTGGAAAGGCTGGTGATGATCGAGCCCAGACCCTCATCCGAGAGCGTCAGGGCCATGCGCTGCGCCTTGTTGTTGAGTTCGCTCAGCAAGTCGTCGAGTGCGACCTGGCCCAGCTTGACCCCGGATGCCAGCGCGTTGTCCACCCGCACGTCAAACCAGGTTTCAATCGAGCGATTGAGAAAGAAAACCGATGCGCCGTACACCACCAGCCCCGGCAACATGGCGACGGTACTGAACATGAGCAGCAGCTTCAGCGTGAGCTTGGCGCCGAACACGCCGCGACGGATGCGTTTTTGCAGCCACCATAAGCGCCAGCCCAGCAAGCCCAGCAAAATCGCGCCGAGCACTCCGCCGGCGACGAACAGCACCGGCAGGCTGTCCGAAAACATGACATTTTCGCCGCCGGCATAAAACAGCAGCGTCAACAGCACGATGCCTGCAATCAGGGCGGCGGCGATCAGGCTTCGCATCAGGGCGTCGAGGGAACGGCGGGAACCGCAGGGGCTGCGGGCGCTACAGGGACTGCAACGACCGCCGGGGCATCGAACGACCATTTGTACCAGGGCGTATCGAGCTCCCAGCGGGCGCCGGGCACGCCGCCAATCGACAGCGGCTTGGGCAGCCGTTCGGTGTCCAGCCGCAGGCGCAGGCGGGCATCGTAGCGCCGCCCGGTTTTCAGTCCGCCGCGCTCGATCACCTGCCAGTCGTTCACCCGCCCCAGCAATGTCAGGGCTTCGCCCAGCGTTTCAGCGGTGCGGGTGACATAACCGTTTTCAACCACATACCGCCGCAGCAGCAAGTGGTAATAAATCCGCATCTTGCGGACCGGCGTGGCGATGTTTTCGTCGAACCACCACCAGTTGCCGGGGCGGCTGACGTCCAGCTCAAGCAGGAAATACAGGTTGATGCCCTTGCTCAATGCGTCCTCAAGCGTGGGATTGAGAACCAGCTCGACGTCCGCATCGAGCACATAGCCTTGCGGCGTGGCGCGAATGGCAGCCTTCCTGACCGCGCTTTTATCCGCAGCGGTCGCACTCGACGCAACCAGCAGCCAGCCCGCCAGC
>NCCT01000121.1 GCA_002279795.1 Hydrogenophilales bacterium 12-61-10 | reverse complement strand
TTTTGTGCTGCCACTTTATCAAGCAACTGAACTGGCAATCGCCAGTTCACGTAAATCCAGACTGAAACCGGTGGCCGGACGCGCCCGGCCAAATACCCGACCTACTTCATCGTAGCGCCCACCCTGAGCAATCGCATGGCTACGCCCGCCCGTATAGGCGGCAAACACCACCCCGCTGTGATAACCGTAGCCGCGCAACTCGGCCAGGTCATACGCTGCCTCAATGCCTGGCAAGCCGCGATCGAGTCCTTCCAGCGTATCCAGTGCGGCCTGAACCGCAGGCAGTTGCGGCAGACATGCACGCGCCTCGGTCAGGACGCTGCGATTTCCGTACAACCTGGGCAACGCAGCAAAGGCATCACGCAAGGGCGCGGGCAGACCGGCTGTCAACACTGCAACGGTGCTGCTGTCTTTGGCCTGCAACGCGCCGAACAACTGGTGTTCAAGCGCCCCATCCAATCCCGCTTCCTGCGCCAGCGCTCGGTAAACCCCGACATGACCGATGTCGAGTTGCAGGGTATTGACGCCACAGGCGGACAAACCTTGCAACATCAGCGTCAGGATTTCGAGATCAGCCTCAGCACCGGGTTCGCCATACAACTCGGCACCGATCTGAATCGGCTCACGCGAGCGGTGAAAGCCATCCGACTGCGTGTGCAGCACGCTGCCCGCGTAGCATAGGCGATTCACGGCATTAGCGGTCAGCAGATGGGCGTCGATCCGCGCCACCTGAGGCGTGGTGTCGGCACGCACGCCCATCAGTCTCCCGGTCAACTGATCAACCAGCTTGAAGGTCTTGAGGTCGAGATCTGCGCCCACACCGGTCAACAGCGAATCGACATATTCCATCAACGGTGGAATCACCAGCTGGTAACCCCGGCTGCGGAACAGGTCGAGCAACGCACGCCGCATGTCCTCCATACGCCAGGCTTGTGGCGGCAGAACATCTTCTACATTTTCAGGGAGCAACCAAGCAGCCATTTCAGCACAACCATTCAATTCAACATCATCAACAAAAAAACGCCGCCCAACATCGAGGCAGCGCCGATAAAACGCAATTGGCCATCGCCCAGCTCCAGCATCCGGCGAAAGCCATCACGCCAGAGAGCGGGGGCGGCAAATGGTAGCAATCCTTCAATCACCAGCAACAAGCCAATTGCAGCAAGCCAGTTGTGGCCCGTCATTTACCGCCGGCAGCGCGCGGATTCTTCATGTATTTGAAGAAGTCCGCACTGGGATCGAGCACCATTACATCGCTCTTGTTCTTGAAGCTTTCACGGTAAGCCTGCATCGAGCGATAGAACGCGTAAAACTCCGGGTTCTTGCCATAAGCGGCAGCGTATACCCCAGATGCCTTGGCGTCGCCTTCGCCCTTGACCCCTTGAGCATCGCGATAGGCTTCAGCGACGATCACTTCCTTTTGCTTGTCAGCTTCGGCCTTGATCTTCTCAGCCTCTGCAGCACCGGTCGAACGCAGTTCATTTGCTACTTTCTTTCGTTCGGCATCCATGCGGCGATAAACGTTTTCGGAGACCGACGAGGGCAGCTCGACGCGCTTGATGCGAACATCGACGACCTGCACGCCCAAGGTACTCGCAAAACGGTCGGCGCTGATGCGAATCGCTCGCATGACATCTTCACGCTTGCCTGAAACCACGTCATTGATCGATCGTTTGCCAAACTCGGCACGCAAGCCATCGTTCACGGTTTGTTTCAGACGAATCGCAGCAAGGCCCTCATCTCCGCCGACCGAAACATAGAATTGCTTGGCATTGACAACGCGCCACTTGATGAACGAGTCAACCAGCACGTTTTTCTTTTCCGACGTAATGAAGCTCTCGGGATCAGCGTCATCAAGGGTCAAAATGCGCGTATCAAAAAAACGTACATTCTGAACCAGCGGCAACTTGAAATAGAGGCCCGGCTTCTGCTTCACCGAGACCACCTCACCAAGCTGGAAAACCAGCGCATTTTGAGTCTGATTGACCGTAAACATGCTGCCGCTGAGCACGACAGCCACCACGGCAAGGCCGATCACGACGGGTGCAAAATTAATTTTCATGGCCGATCCTCCCGATCGCGGCTACGGAAGGCATCACGTGAGCGCGGGTCTGCAACGGCTGGCGGCACGGCTGCCGCTACTGCAGGCGAAGCCGTCAGCGACTCGGGCGCGCCAGCATAAGGCTGGCTGACAATCTGCTGCAGCTTGTCGAGCGGCAGATACAACAAACTGTTGCCTTTCTGGTCGACAAGCACTTTGGTTGTGTTGTTCATCACGGTTTGCATGGTGTCGAGATAAATCCGCTCACGCGTGACCTGAGGCGCTTTCGCATACTGAGTGACAATCTGGGTAAAACGATTGGCCTCACCTTGGGCGTTTGCAATTACGGACTGCTGATAACCCTGCGCTTCTTCCTTAAGGCGTGACGCAAAACCGCGCGCACGCGGCACGACATCGTTGGCATAGGCCTCTGCTTCATTTTTCAGGCGCTCACGGTCCTGCCCGGCTTTGACCGCATCGTCGAACGCAGACTGAACCTGCTCGGGTGGCTGGATGTTCTGCAACGTGAGCTGACTGATCGTAATGCCTGTCCGGTAGCGGTCAAGAATCAACTGGGTCAGCGATCTGGCACGCGCCGCGATATCCGCACGCCCCTCGTAAAGCACGAAATCCATCTTGTTCCGTCCGACAATTTCGCGCATCGCGCTTTCAGCCACCTGACGTACGGTTTCTTCGGGTGCCCGGTCGACAAACAGAAAATCCTTGGGGTCTTTGATGAGGTACTGCACCGCGAACTGTAAATCGACGATGTTTTCGTCATCGGTCAGCATCAGGGATTCCCGCAGCATCTCGTTCTTGACGTTGCTGCGATAACCGATTTCGACTGTACGCACCTGATCAACGTTGACCACTCTGCGCGACTCGATCGGCCACGGCAAATGCCAGTGCGGACCATCCCCAGTGGTTTCAACGTACTTGCCAAAGCGCAACACCACGCCACGCTGGCCGGTGTCGACGATGTAGAAACCGCTCGCGAGCCATACCAGCACGACCAGGCCTAATAACAGCCAGACCAGGTTGCCGGCGCCTGGTAGCGCATCAGGCGATTCGCCATCTGGCCCCTCGCCCTTCGGCTTGCCTCCGAACAAGCCATTCAGGCGCTCGTTTACGCGCCGCCACATCTCATCCAGATCCGGCGGGCCACTGTTTTTGTTGCCACTTCCTTTATTGCCCCATTGCGGGTCGTTCCAGGCCATATTGATTACTTTATGTAGAGTGAGCTAGGGGAATGAAGCAGTGTCGTCCGATGCAGTGATTTCGTCTCGAACACAATTCTCTGCCAGCATTTCAGACAGTGCATCGCGTAAAAGTTCAAGCCCTGCACCCGTCTGAGCGGACACATAAACGCTATGAAGTCTACCATATTCATCGCGCCCGACTCCCGGCGCAACGCCCGTCAAATCTAGCTTGTTGAAGACGCGAAGCAGGGGAACCTTATCGGCGCCAATTTCGGCCAGCACCTTTTCAACGGCCTCGATTTGTCGCTCGCGCCCCGGACTGGCGGAATCAATCACATGCAGCAGCAAATCGGCTTCGGCGGTTGCTTCAAGCGTGGCCCGGAACGCGGCAACCAGATCATGGGGCAGGCGCGTGATAAAACCCACGGTATCGGACAGAACCACCTCGCCAAGCTCCGGCAGATATATCTTGCGCGTCGTGGTATCGAGCGTGGCGAACAACTGGTCGGCAGCATAGACCCCGGAACGCGTCAGGGCATTGAACAAGGTGGACTTTCCGGCATTGGTATATCCGACCAACGCGACGGACAGTACGCGCTGCCGGTCGCGTGAGCGCCGCTGGGTGCGGCGCTGCTTGCCTAGTTTGGCAAGCCGCTCACGAAGTGCCTTGACCCTGACGCCAAGCAGGCGGCGGTCGGTTTCAAGCTGCTTTTCGCCCGGCCCACGCATACCCACTCCACCCCGCTGGCGTTCAAGGTGAGTCCAACCGCGCACCAGCCGCGTTGACAGGTGCTGCAACTGCGCCAGTTCGACCTGCAGCTTGCCTTCTGCACTTTTCGCCCGGCTGGCAAAAATATCGAGAATCAGACTGGTTCGATCAATCACACGGCACTGCAGGCGACGCTCCAGATTGCGCTCCTGCGCGGGCGATAGTTCGTGATTGAACACCACCACCTCTGCCTCGGTGGCCGCGACCATTGCTGCAATTTCATCGGCTTTTCCGCTTCCGACAAACAGCGCCGCATCCGGACGGCTGCGCTTTCCTTGCACTTCGCCGAGAATTTCAAGGCCTGCACCGCTCGCCAGCAAGCGCAATTCAGACAGGCTTTCAGGAAAGTCCGGGGTGCAAAAGTCAAGTGCCACCAGTATGACGCGTTCACCGCCCTGGTGCCGATCAAACAACCGGAATTCCCTTTTGATCCAACTTCTTGTCCCCCATTACACGCCTTCGTCAAACCAGTTGGGGACGTCCAAAATACCACCCCTGCCCGAAGTCCACGCCCATCTCAAGCAATATGCGGGCAGTTTCTGCATCTTCAACATGCTCGGCCACCGTCAGCACGCCTTCTTTTCGCGCAAAACTCGCAAGGCTTTCGACAATCCCGGCCACCTTGCGATCCTTTTGCATGTTCTGCACCAGCCAGCCCTCGATTTTGAGGAAGCTCACCGGCAGATTCGCCAGATAGAGATAGGACGAGTATCCGCTCCCAAAATCGTCCAGCGCCAATCGAAACCCAAAATCGATGAAGGGCTGTAAATCGGCGCGCAGTTTTTCCAGGCTGACGATGTGTTGACGCTCCGTCAATTCAAGCACGATGGGCTTGACTGGCCCCA
>NCCT01000120.1:2342-14232 GCA_002279795.1 Hydrogenophilales bacterium 12-61-10 | reverse complement strand
ACCCATTGACGGCCGCAACTGTGTTGCCCACGGTCGTCCAGTAGGTAATCGGCTCTATGCGTTGCCCCTGAGTGGCGACCAGCCGCTTGATCGGAATATTGCCCTCACCGGTGGAAAAGGTGTCAGTGGCGTTCTTGATGATCTGGAAGCCTTGCGCAGGGTAGCAAACCTCGGGTTTATGCACGGACATGGAGTCGGTCTGAGCACCGCCATAGGCGATGGAAAGCATGATGCGGTCACCACTGGAATTGACATAGGTACGGCTCAGCGTCTGACTGTAAAGTTTCTTGATGAGGGCTTCCTGCTCAGGGTTGGCGATCAGCGGCAAAATGGTTTCGTCCATTTTCCAGTCACCAAACTGTTGGGGTATCAATATCTCAAGATCAAGTTTCGGTCCGGTGTCAGCGATCCTTTCCGTGGGCTTGAACGCCAGCCCCATGCCTGCTGCAGAGAACATCAACAAGCCGATAGCAAGGTGTTTAAAGCTGATGAATTTCATGTTTTGACTCCAGAAATCGGGCAATCAGGCTTGTCCGCGAACACGTTGGCGATCGGGGAAGATGAATCCCAACAGCCAGTCCAGTACAAACAAAAACAGCAGGCCAATGATGAACAGCATGATTCCTGCGAAGCCATGCAGAAAACCCTGCCCTGCTTCATCACCCAAGTGGTAAGTGACGAGGATCAGCACTATCACGCGAACAATGTTGGCGACGAAGGCGATTGGCAAAATGGCGGCCATGATGATGAGGTTACGGGTAACACTGGTGTGCTGCATCAGATACAGATAAAGCAACCCCATGGCCGACAGGCTGAACATGGAATGCAGGCCTGAGCAGGCATCAGCTACCAGTAACTGATAGGGGCCGACGGTGAGGGTGACGCCGCTGCGCGCGATGGGGTAGCCAGCTGCGTACAACACCTGTTCGGCGATGACTGAGATGTATTGCTTAAGCGGGCCGGTGGCGGCATCGACCACAAAGCCGGGCAACGGAATGATGAACAGCAGGAAAAACAAGGCAAACCAGAGTGCGCGAACCGCTTTGGTTCCGAGCGTAATGAGCAATGCACCGAGGATGACGGGTATCTGCGAGCCGACTTCGAACAGCAGAATGTCCTGCGAGCGCCCAAGCGCATAAGCCAGCAAGCCGACAATTAATACCGTCCAGCCGATTGCCACCTCAACGCGGGTAGGGTTGTCTGTCTTTAAAAAAATATCGCGCTGCTGCCAGATCAGAAACAGGGCAACCGCCAGCACGATAGGACCGTGAGCGTGATCGTCAGAGTTCCACAGGCCGTGCGCAAGCATCCAGTAGGTAGGCACATACAGAACCAGCAGACCGAGCACCACCGGCCACCAGGATTTCAGTGGAGCCAGGGCGTCGAGCATTGAGGCGCGTGGGGCGAGTGTGGTCATGGCCTTAATCCAGTACGACGGCACCAACCACTTGCGCGCCGGTGAAGGTGATTTTTTCTTTAAGTTCGACCAGCGGGGCCAGGCGGCTGACGTTGCGGCGGGTAGCGATGAGCATGCCGCCGACGCGGGCGACAATTTGCTGGAAATCAGAACTGAGTTGCGACGGCGCAACGTCAATCAGGATGATGTCGTAACTGGCTTCCAGGCTGGACAGCATTGCATCGAACGTGGGGCGCGCCAGCAACTCGGCCGGGTTGGGCGGCGGGGAGCCCGCGGTCAGCACGCTCAGGGTAGGGAAAGCTTTGACTGCACGTACCTGAACGGAAGAAACACGCTCGGCCAGCACTTCGGACAAGCCCGCGTTATTGGCCAGGCTGAACACCGTGTGCTGGTGCGGCTGCCGCATGTTGGCGTCAACCAGCAAGACCTTGCGCCCCATTTGCGCGAACAGCACGGCCAGGTTGGCGGCCAGATAGCTTGCGCCTTCGTTGGCACTCGCGCTGCCGATTGCCAGGGTTTTGCGACCCTCGCGGAACCAGCGAAGCATCAACTCCGAACGTACCGAACGCAAGGCTTCGGCTTCCTTGCTGTAGGGCGCAGTGGCTGCGGTGAGTTCGGGACTCAAGCTGGCCTCGGCTGCAGACATGGTGGGGTATTCGAACTGATGCGACAGCGCCTGCTGGATATCAGCCTCCGTCACCAGGCCCAGTTTTTGTGCAGCTTCGCCAAAGCGCAGGTTTTCTGCCTGCTGCAATTTGAGCACGCGCTCCATGTCCTGCGGCTTGAGCTTGCCGGCATCTTGAAGCAGCTTGCCCATGTTAGTTTCGGCCCGAATGCTCTGCGCCGCTTCGACGATGCTGCCCTGTTCGCTGCTGTGAGTAGGTGAATTCATGTGAATCTCGGCTTGTTCGATGGGGGTATTTGCAGTTTGCTCGAATGACGCTCAGGCCATGGCTGCGCGGTTGCGGCTAAACAGGCGGCGCAGCTTTTCCAGACGACGGCCTTTTTTGGTCACTTCTGCCAAAACAGGAATATCCAGCACGGTAGAGATGTCCTCTCCGGAACGTACACGCCGATCCAGCAGTTCGATCAGGAAACCCAGACTCACGCCAAGCAAAGTGCCAAAAAATACAGCCAACAGCACGTTGAACAGAACACGCGGTTTGGATGGGTCGGTAGGCGGAAAGGCCGGATTCAAGACTGCAATATCGGTTTGCGTGGATTGCGCTTCCATGCGGCTCTGGCCGTAGCGTTGCAAGGCGGAGTCATAGATGCGCTGGGCGTTTTCAAGGTCGCGCGCCAGCAGGGTGGCCTCTTCGCGCTGCTGCAACGCGTTGCAGTATTGAGTTCAGTCGCCAGTTTGACTTTGTAGGTATTTACCTCAGCCTGCGTGCGCCGGTATTCGGGGTGGTTCGCGCCAACACGCTTCGCCAAATCGGCCAGCCTTCCCTCGCCCTGCGCCACTTGCGCCTTGAGGCCCTGCACCACCGGGTTATTGGTCACTTCCGGCAGATTGGCACTGTCACGCGTGCGTGAACTGGCGTCAAATGCCGCCGACTGTGCAGCGACCATTTGCCCAGCCAGGTCGGCCATGCGTCGGGTTTCGACGTCAAGCCGCTCCTCGGATTCAACGATGCCCTTTTCGCGTTGATAGGCGGTAAGTTTTTGCTGAGCTTGGTCGAGCTTCTCGCGCAACTGGACAATCTGCTGATCAAACCATTCAGCGGTCTGTTTGGCGGGTGCGAGGCGCAAATCCAGACTGGTTTCAATGTAGGACTTGGCAAAGGCATTGGCCACAACCGCCGCAAAGCGAGGGTCGGCACCACTGAAGCTCAATGAAATGATGCTGGACTCGCGTGAAGGCTCGGCATTCAGCTTTTGCAGTAACAAATTACCCAACCACTGCTCAATCGTTCCCTTGCCCTCGGTCGCTGCCATGAACTGCTCGCGGGTGCCCGGGCTATCGGCCAACTTAAGATCGGACACCACCTTGCTTGCGACCTGGCTGCTGTTGATCACGTCAATCTGGGTGGCCATATAGCCTGGAAACATTTGTGATGGCAGCAATTGACCCGTGAAAGGATCCTTGCTCTTGGAGTCGATGATCAGCGTGGTGGTAGCTGTGTACTCTTTTGGCAGCAACAGGCTAACTGCTGCAGTAGCGGCCACGGTGAACAAAAGGACGCCAAGGATGATCCACTTGCGCGCGTTCAGGATGAGCAGAAATTGGGTGAAGTTCATGGTGGGCGTCTCTTAGAACAGGCTTTCCTTGACGTAAATCACGTCGTCTTTTTTGACCGGGTCGGACAGTTCGGCGTCCAGTTCCTGAAGGCTGCCGTCGGCGGCACGGCGCTTGATCATGATGCCGCGCTGGGTGCCGCGCGGGCTCAGACCACCACCCATCGACAGCGCCTGCACCACGCTCATGTTCTGTTCCAGACGGAACGAGCCGGGGCGCTGCACTTCGCCGTAGATGTAGAACATCGGCTGGCGTGCGACGTTGAGCACATCGCCGTCCTGCACCAGTTCATTGATGGCTTCGCCGCCGGGGGCGAACAAGGCCGGTACGCTAATTTCGCGGTATTCGGTTTTGCCATCCTGGGTGCGCACCAGGGTGATGGTGTCGGCGCCATCGGCGCTGATTCCCCGTGCCAGCGCCAGTGCATCGGTGATGCGGCTGACTTTTTCGAGCGCAATCTTGCCTGGCTGGTTGACCCGACCCAGCACTGAAATCTGCTGGCCGCGAAACTGGACGATGTTCAGGTTGACGTTGGGGTCGACGATGAAGCCGCCTTTGGTCAGGCGGCTGGCGATATCTTTTTCGACGGCGGAAGGCGTCAAACCGGAGGCCTTGACTGCGCCGATGAGCGGAAACGTCAGTCCGCCATCCTCGCCCACACGCGCCTCGGTGGTGAGGTCGGGGTTGCCATACACGGTAATGCGCAACACGTCGCCCGTGCCCATGCGGTAATCGTCGGTCGCACTCCAGGCAGGCGCTGCCAGCAGCAACGCACACATCATCAAAACACTACGCCACACTTTGTTCATGCTTCTCTCCAATGACGGCTGCCAACAAGGCAGACCGTTTTCCTGCTTGATTTTTAACCAGACTGATTCGGAGTCTGATGTTTTTTAGCTGGATCCCAGCTGACTCGCACCCAAAAGCAGCCTTATGTTGGACCCGACCGCGTGCACCCTGAAGGGCATAAAGGCTGCGCCCACCCTACTTCAGGCCAGCTTATCTTTCTTCTGTTACGACTCGCACACGCAAGTTGTTTTACACAGCAATGTTCATGCCCACCCACCCGCCGCCAGAACGCCTAGAAATCAGCCCGTACGTTGGCAAACAGCGAATGAAACGAATAATCCTCGCCAGTAAAGTTGGAATCCCGACTTCCTGCGCGCGCGCCGAGGTCGATGGCTACGGCCCGATGCGGCGTGTAGGTTACCGACAATGAGCTGCCTACGGTGTCGTCGTTGCGTTGCAGCTGCGTTGTGCCCGGATCGCCTTTGAAATCGCGGTTTTCGTAGGTTGCACCGAGATTCAGGCGCCATTTTTCGCGCATCAGCCAGACGCCATTCACGCTTGTGCCGGTTTTCAGCAGCGAGCTGGCGTTGATGTCCGTCGCGCCGCCGGGTTCGCGATAGACGGCAACGCTCAACAGGGTTTTTCCGGTGGCGTACCAGTCTGCAGATACGCGGCCGGTGAACCCGCTGAAATCCTGCCGGTCACTGAGAATAGCCGCACCCCCCAGATCGTCTTTCAGTTCGTTTTTGTACTGCCGATCCACCCACCCCGCCTGCCCCCTCAACGTGAGCTTGCCGGACAAGCGCCAGTCGCCCAGCAGGTTGTATTCAGTTTGCTTGAAACTGTTGTCCGCCACTTCGACGAAGAACGGAAAAACAAAACGCAACAATTGCTGATTGGGGAAATCCGCATCAACCCTGCGTACCTGTGCTCGCAGCGTACTGCCCTTGGGCGTTCGGTAACTCAGCGCCACATCCTGCACCTGTTGCTGGACATTCTGCGACTGCTGCGATGGGGCGCTGTTGGTGTTGTCGGTCGTTTCGAGTCCGCCACCAATGCGCCAGCGCGGATGAAATTCCCATTCGGCACGGCCGTAGCGGCGTTCACGATCGACTTGGTTATTGACCTGGCCGATGTCACCAAAGCTGCTCTGGCTGGTCGATTTGGCTGCACCCAGATTGCCGGACAGCCGATTGCCCAGCCGCCAGTTCCAGGTGGCCTGCATGTCGTCGCCTTCAAAATCAAGGAAGGTGTTCTGGTCGTAGCGAATCAAGGTTTTGGTGAGGTTGGCGACGACCTGCTGGCGCCCGGGCTTCCAGTCCACGTTGGCCCCTGCGCTCAGGAGTGCATAACGGTCGTCGCGCTGGGTGCCCGGGCTTTCGTTTTCGTCCAGACGGAACAGGTTGCTGTCATAAAAGTAGCCGAGCGATACAAACGGCCGGAAGGTGTCGCCTTCCTTGGCCATCGCCGGGAGTGCCAGCAGCATTGCGCCGGCAAGCAGCCACTTCACCAGAAACTCCAGCGGCCTGTCGCCACCACGTAGGCGCCCAACGCGCCATTGGTGACGGCATGCGCAAGGATCGGCGCCCACAGGTTGCGGGTGCGGATATACAGCCAGCCATAGGCCAGACCGGCAACCAGTCCGGCCAGCCACTGCAGATGCTCGACGGCAAACAGCGCGCTGGCGATAAATAGCGCTTTGAGGCCAATCTGTGCCGGATCAAGGGTCATGAAGTCGGGCTGCTGCACCCAGCGCTGCAAAAACGAGCGCCAGAACAGCTCTTCCATCACCGGCACCACCAGGGCCGCGCCGGCAATGCGAAACGCCACCAGCAACCAGTCGATCTGGCCGCTGGCGTCGGTCGGATTGTAGCCCTTGCCCATTTCGCCCATCAGCATCCAGCCAGCGTCGAGGTTGACCCACAACACCAGCACCACGATACCGACAGCCACCGACAGCAGCACGTGCTTGAGCGGCAAGCGGGTTTTGAGTTCGGTGTAATAACGCCACAGCACGACCAGCGCAAGCGCGACCAGGCCGGCTTTCACCGGATAGAGCCAGCGCACGTCGAAGTCGGGAAGCCAGTCGGGCAACAGCCCTTCCAGCACAAGCAGGACGATATACAGCCCGAACGGAAGGCTGCGTACAAAGATGGGGGACATAACAAAAATGAGCGCGGCTTGTCGCCACGCCCATCCGATTAGTTCAGACCGGAAACACCTTTGCTGATCGCATCCGCATCGGCAGCATCAGCGGCGGGGGCCGCATCGGCAGCAGGCTCGGCCGGTGCGGCAGCGTCTGCGGGCTTGGCGGCTGCTGCGGGCTTGGTGACCTCCGGCTCTTTGCCGGCATCGACAAACTCGCCGACGTATTCGATCTTGGCTGCAGCTTTGAGGTTGTCCAGTTCAGCCTTGGCAGCTTTCTGGCGCGCCTGCTGTTGCAACAAGCGGCTGATCGCGGGCTTGGCCTGCTCCAGCGTCACCGGTTGCGCCTGCGAACCGGCCAGCACGATCACCAGCACGCCGTCCGGCGTGTTGACCATCATGGCCTGGCCGTCGGGCATCGCAGCCAGTTTGGGCAGCATCTCTTGCGGCAACTGCTCGGCCGGCTTGACGCCCTGCGCTGCCTTGACTTCATACTTTTCGGCCTTGAGCCAGGTGCCGAAATCGTTGAGGGTTTTGGACGCCGTGAGCTGGGCGCGGATGGCGTCCTGCTTGTCTTTAGGCGCCTTGATCGAGATTTCCTGCAGGCGGTAAATCTTGCGCTTGGCGAACAGTTCAGGATGGGTATTGAAGTAGTCGTTGATTTCGGCGTCGGTCGGCTCAACCGGCGTGCCCAATTTGCGGCTCATGTAGGCCTCGGCCAAAATCTGCTGGCGCGCTGCGTCGATCGCTTGCACCACAGCGGGGTCGCGGTCCAGTTTGTCGGTCTCGGCTTTGGCCACCAGCAACTGCTGGTCGACCAGATTGCGCACGACCTGCAGCGACGCTTCTTTTGACTTGTCCTTGTCGAGATTGGGGATACGCTGCAGCGCGAAATTCACCTGATGCACGGTGATTTCCTTGCCGTCGATTCTTTTTTGTCGTCACCACATCCTGCTACCAGCACTGCAATCAGCAACGGCAGAACCAGTTTTTTAAAACCTTGCATTTTTGTCTTCCTCAAATCCGTGTTGTAGAAATTATGTGGGCCGAATGTTACACCAAGCCTACTGTCTGGTTACAGGGGCAGACTCCATGCCAACCCCGGCAACCGGGTAGGCGTCCAGTCCTAATCGCCCGAAGCCAGGTTCAGGTCGAGTTGCTGGGTGGACAGCGCAGAAGGTGGCGGGGTTTCGCCATTGCGGATGGCTTCGACGTATTGCAGGTATTCCGGCGTGACATCGCCGGTGATGTAACGGCCATCGAAGCACGAGGTATCAAAATCGGGGATGGCCGGATTGCCTGCACGCACGGCTGCCACCATGTCTTCAAGGTCTTGATACACGAGCGCATCGCAGCCGATTTCACGGGCGATTTCTTCGTCGTTGCGGTCGCTGGCGATCAATTCGTTGCGCGTCGGCATGTCGATGCCGTAGACGTTGGAAAAGCGCACGGGGGGCGAGGCGGAGGCGAAATACACCTTGGCCGCCCCGGCGTCGCGCGCCATCTGGACGATTTCGCGGCTGGTAGTGCCGCGCACGATGGAGTCGTCAACCAGCAGGACGTTCTTGCCCTTGAACTCTTCGGCAATGGCGTTGAGTTTCTGACGCACGGATTTTTTGCGCAGCGCCTGTCCCGGCATGATGAAGGTGCGGCCGATATAACGGTTCTTGATGAAGCCTTCGCGGTACGGAACGTTCAGGTGGTTCGCCAGTTGCAGCGCCGAAGGGCGGCTGGTGTCGGGAATCGGAATCACCACGTCGATCTTGAGGTCGGCATGGTCGCGCAGGATTTTCTTGGCGAGCGACACGCCCATGGCAAGGCGCGTGCTGTAGACCGAGACGCCGTCGATGACGGAATCCGGCCGCGCAAGGTAAACGTATTCGAAGATGCAGGGATTGAGCACGGGCTTGTCGCTGCACTGGCGGCTGTGCATCTGCCGATCGAAGTCGATGAAGACCGCTTCGCCCGGCGCCACGTCGCGCAGCAGGCGGAATCCCAGGGCGTCGATGGCCACGCTTTCCGAGGCGACGATGTACTCGTGCGGGGTGACCTGGTCGTTGATGCCGATCACCAGCGGGCGGATGCCGTGCGGGTCACGGAAGGCCAGCAGCCCGTGCCCGGAAATGAACGCGACCACGGCATAAGCGCCTTTGCAGCGCGCATGCACGCCGGCTACCGCGCCGAAAATGGTATCCAGATTGAGCTGCTGCCCGGCGCCGCGAACCTGGAGCTCGTGGGCCAGCACGTTCAGCAGCACTTCGGAATCCGAATTGGTGTTGACGTGGCGCAGGTCGGCACGGAACAAGGCCTCCTTGAGTTCATCCGTGTTGGTGAGGTTGCCGTTGTGCCCGAGCACGATGCCATACGGCGAGTTCACGTAAAACGGCTGCGACTCGGCCGACGACGACGCACAGCCCGCCGTGGGATAGCGCACATGAGCAACGCCCATGTCGCCGAGCAGGTTGCGCATGTCGCGGGTGCGGAACACGTCGCGCGCCAGCCCCTGCCCTTTATGCATGTGAAAGCGGTTGTCTTCCGCTGTGACGATTCCGGCTGCATCCTGGCCACGGTGCTGCAACACCATCAGGCCGTCGTACAAAAACTGATTCGCCGGCGTGTTGGAAACGACTCCGATTACCCCGCACATACTGCGCACCTATTCAGAAAATTATTTAAAACGAACGTGTTTTGCCACATCGGCCGAAACCCATGGCAAGACGCTTTGCGCCATCGCCTGCAAGGAATCTGATAGCGCGGCCTGCTTCCAGAAATCGGTGCGCGTGAGCGAAGTCAGCCCGGCCAGCAGCGTAAAGCCAGTCAGAATCACCAGCCCTTTGACCAGCCCTATCGCACCGCCCATCACCTTGTCGGCGCCGCCCAGGCCAATGGCCTTGACCAGGGTGGCCAGTGCGTGACCCAGCAGCAGCACAGCAATCAGCACCACCAGAAACACCAGCGCAAAACCGGCGAAATAGCGAATAGCAGGGTTATCCAGCCCCAGCGGCAACAACGGCTCAACGTGCGTTGCGCCCCATTTTCCGAGCCAGAATGCCAGCATCCAGGCAGCCAGCGAAAACAGGCTGTTGACGAACCCCGTCATCAGGCCGCGCACCACCGTCAGCAACAGCACCAACGCCACAATGAGGTCGAGCAGGTTCATTTTGCGACGACCTGGCCGGGTAGGCCGCTGTTGGCCAACTTGACTGCGGCAGCAGTGGCGGCCTCATGCGTGGCGAAAGGACCGACGCGCACCCGCGTCAGCTTGCCCACCGTGTCGGTATAGGCGGGCAGGCCGGAATCGGCTGCTTGCGCCTTGAGGGCTTGCGCCTTGGCCGCATCCGAAAGCGCGGCCAGCTGCACCACATAGGCTTTGCTGCTGGTGGCGGGTTTGGCTTCTGCCGGGGCGGACACGGCAATCTTGGCGGCCGGCTTGACGTCGGGTTTGACTGCTTCGGGTTTGACCTCCGCCTTGGGCGGTGGCGTCTCGATCGCTTTCGGCTTTGGCGTGACAGGTTTTGGCGCAGGCGGCGGCGCGGGCTGGATTTCAGGTTCAGGGCTCGACGGAGCCACCACCACCGGCTCGGGCGGTTCGGCTTCGTGCTGCACGGGTTCGTCGGTCTCGGCGACGGCGTCGGGGACGTCCGGCACCGGCACCACGGCCATTTTCACAGCCAGCGAACTGGCGGGAGGCGGTTCGTCTTCCAGCAGCAGCGGCAACACAATCACCGCCAGCAGGATCAGGACGACGGCGCCAATCAGGCGTCGCCGGGCGCGGCGTTTGAGATCAAGTTCAGGGGTGGGAGGCGGCATGTTCGAGCACTGCGGCAACGGTATAAAACGAACCGAAGGCGAGAATTCTATCACCTTCACGCGCCGCACTTCGTGCTGCTGCAAGCGCCAATGTCACATCGGGCTCAATGCGGATCGGCGCACCATTCGCATGCGGGCGCAGCTCGGCGGCCAGCGCGTCAGCCTCGCGCGCACGCGGCGAGCCCGGCGTGCAGACCCACCACGCATCGATCTCGCCAGACAGGGCGGCGAAGACGCCTGCCGCATCCTTGTCGGCCAGCATGCCCACCACCGCCAGCGTACGCCCGGCCACCGGCTGCTCGCGCAGGGTGGCCGCCAGCGCGCGTGCCGCCTCGGGGTTATGCGCCACATCGAGAATGACCTCGGGTGCACGGGCGATGCGCTGAAACCGGCCCGGCACCTGCGCTGCGACCAGCCCGGCGTGGATCGCCGCCTCGCTCACGGACAAGCGGGCCTGCAGGGCGTCCAGCGCCGCCAGCGCGCCCGCCGCGTTGCGCAGCTGGTAGGCGCCTGCCATGGCGGGCAGCGGCAGGCTGTGCCTGTTGGCATGCGGGCTGCGATAGGTCCAGCGATCGCCCTCGCGTTGCGCAAGAAAATCCTGCCCGATGCAACGCAGATCCGCACCGATCCGTCGGGCGTGATCAAGCAGGCTGGCAGGCGGGTTCAGGTCGGAGCAGATGGCGGGGCGCGCAGCGCGGTAAATGCCGGCTTTTTCGAAGCCGATCTGCTCGCGCGTGTTGCCCAGGTAGTCCATGTGATCGAGGTCGACGCTGGTGACGACTGCGACATCGGCATCGAACGCGTTGACGGCATCGAGCCGGCCGCCCAGACCGACTTCGAGGATGGCCACATCCACACCGGCAGCGATGAACTGCAGCATGGCGCCCAGGGTGCCGAATTCGAAATACGTCAGCGAAGTCTCAGCACGTGCGGCGTCGATGCGTTCAAACGCGGCAACCAGCTCGGCGTCGCTCGCGTCCTTGCCGGCAACGCGCACGCGCTCGTTGTAGCGCAGCAAATGGGGCGAGGTGTAGAGGCCGGTTTTATAGCCGGCCGCGCCAAGCATGGCCTCCAGATAAGCGCAAGTTGACCCCTTGCCATTGGTGCCGCCCACCAGGATGAGCGGAAACGCCGGCGCCAGGCCGAGCGCAGTCTTGACGTGGCTGACCCGGTCGAGACCCAGCTCGATGCTGCTGGGGTGCAGCTGCTCAAGCCGCGCCAGCCAGTCGGCCAGCGTCGAACCGGTCGGCAAGCTAGGCGGCAAGCGCGGGGCGTCCCATCATCATCGCCAGCGTGGTGGCGAGTTCATCGCGCATCTGGCGGCGATCGATGATGCGGTCAACCGCGCCTTTTTCCTGCAGGAATTCGGCACGCTGAAAGCCTTCGGGCAGGGTCTCGCGCACGGTCTGCTCGATCACGCGCGGTCCGGCAAAGCCGATCAGCGCATTCGGCTCGGCGATGATCAGGTCACCCAGCATGGCGAAGCTCGC
>NCCT01000120.1:0-2308 GCA_002279795.1 Hydrogenophilales bacterium 12-61-10 | reverse complement strand
CCCAGCACAAAGCGTTCGCCGACCACCGAGCCCATCGAGCCGCCCATGAACTTGAATTCAAATGCCGCCACCACTGCCGGAACGGCCTTGATGCTGCCGCCCATCACCACCAGCGCATCGGTTTCTGACGTGCCGGCCTGCGCCTCTTTGAGGCGGTCGGGATATTTTTTGCTGTCCTTGAATTTCAGGGGATCAAGCGGCGTGATGTGTGCGCCGATTTCATGCTGGCCCTCGCTGTCCAGCAGCATCTTTAGCCGCGCACGCGCACCGACGCGATGATGATGGCCGCACTTTGGACAGACTTCGAGGTTGCTTTCGAGGTCCGCGCGATACAGCACTTCGTTGCATGCCGGGCACTTGGACCACAAGCCCTCGGGCATGGATTTTTTGTCTGCCTGCACACGCCGCTTGATTTTCGGCGGCAAGATTTTCTGGAACCAGCTCATAGTGTTCTCCGCTTGCCTGTTCGGCGATTATCTGGATGCTGCGTCCACCCCGCGGCGCAAGTCCTGCACCAGGGTTTTGACGCGGTTTACCACTTCGCTCTCGGGCGAGGTTTCGATTTCATTGACGATGCGGCTGCCGACCACGACTGCGTCGGCGATGCGCGCAACGGCCTCGGCGGTCGCCGCGTCGCGAATGCCGAAACCAACGCCCACCGGCAACGTACAGTGGCGGCGAATGGTCGCAATTTTTTCTGCCACTTCTTCCATGTTGAGGTTGGCCGATCCGGTTACGCCCTTGAGCGACACGTAGTAGATGAACCCGCCGGCGGCCGCCGCCACCCGCTCCACTCTCGATTCGGGCGTGGTGGGCGACAACAGGAAAATCGGGTCCAGTCCGGCCGCCTTGAACACATCGGATACGCCGATCGATTCCTCGGGTGGAATATCCACCGTCAGCACGCCGTCGACCCCAGCCGCCTTCGCAGCCAAGGCAAAGGTTTCATAGCCCATGCGCTCGACCGGATTGGCGTACCCCATCAGCACCACCGGTGTCGTCGTGTTGATCTTGCGGAATTCGGCCGTCATGGCCAGCACGTCCTTCAAGCCGATCTTGTTGGCCAGCGCCCGTTCCGAAGCACGCTGGATCACCGGGCCATCGGCCATCGGGTCGGAAAACGGCACCCCCAGTTCGATGATGTCGGCGCCAGCTTCGACCAGCGCGTGCATCAGGGGCACGGTCAGCCCGCGTCCCGGATCACCCGCGGTAATGAAGGTAATCAGGGCTTTCTTGTTTTGCGCTTTGAGCGCGGCAAAGGTCGGGCCAATACGGCTCATGGTGGTCTCAATCTAAAGTCGGTCTTGGGTGCAGCATGGATCAAAGCGTGATCCCTGACAGTTTCGCCACGGTGTTGATGTCCTTGTCGCCGCGTCCCGAAAGGTTCACCAGAATGATCTGGTCCTTTTTCATTGTCGGCGCGAGCTTTTTGGCCTGGGCAATGGCATGACTCGATTCCAGCGCGGGGATGATGCCCTCGAACCGGCACAGGTCGTGGAACGCCGTCATCGCTTCGTCGTCGTTGATGGCGACGTATTCGGCCTTGTGCATGTCTTTCAGCCAGCTGTGTTCCGGGCCGACGCCGGGGTAGTCGAGGCCGGCCGACACCGAGTGGGTCTCGATGATCTGGCCGTTATCGTCCTGCATCAGATAGCTGCGAAAACCATGCAGCACGCCGGGCGTTCCGGCCGACAGCGGCGCGGCGTGTTTGCCCGAGGCGATGCCGGAACCGCCCGCCTCGACGCCAATCAGCTTGACGCCGGGATGCGCCAAATAGGGATAAAAAATGCCGATGGCATTCGAGCCGCCGCCGACGCAGGCAAGCACGCAATCGGGCTGGCGGCCGGCCTGTTCCTGCATCTGCACGATGGCTTCGCGCCCGATCACGCACTGAAAGTCGCGCACCAGCATGGGGTACGGATGCGGGCCGGCGGCGGTGCCAAGGATGTAGAAAGTGGATTCGACGTTGGTAACCCAGTCGCGCATCGCTTCGTTGAGCGCGTCTTTCAGCGTTTTGGAACCGGATGACACCGGCACCACGGTCGCGCCGAGCAGTTTCATGCGGTACACGTTGGGCGATTGGCGGGCGACGTCTTCGGCACCCATGTAGACCACGCACTCCATGCCGTAGCGCGCAGCAACGGTAGCGGAGGCAACGCCGTGCTGGCCGGCGCCGGTTTCGGCAATGACGCGCTTTTTGCCCATACGACGCGCCAGCAAGGCCTGGCCGATGGTGTTGTTGATCTTGTGCGCGCCGGTGTGATTGAGGTCTTCGCGCTTGAGGTAGATCTGCGCGCCGCCATACTGC
>NCCT01000119.1:5049-13554 GCA_002279795.1 Hydrogenophilales bacterium 12-61-10 | reverse complement strand
CAGTGGCATCAGCCCAACCTGGAACCCTAACGCTGCCCAGCTTGCTGCTGATGGATATGCAGTTATTGCAGGTAATCCCATCCGTATTCGGGTACTTGGCGGTGGCGTTGCCGCTGCAGACTGCAGCTTTACTTATACAGCCGCACCTGTGGCCAACACTGCTCCTACCATCAGTGCGGTCATCAACCCCAACAACTGCTGAGTCAAACTGGGCCATGGCCTGCTTGAACCGCCGCGCTTGCGGCGGTTTTACCTTGGTGGAACTGGTTCTGGTGCTGACCATTACGGGTGTATTGGCAGCAGTGATGGGGCCGCGCATGGTCGATCGCACGGCGTTTCAGACTCACGGTAGCGCCGCAGAAGTTCGCACAGCGCTTCGTTATGCGCAGAAGCTGGCAATGGCGAAGGGCCTTGAGGTTTGCGTGGCTACAACGCCGACACCGGATTTGAGACTCAGTTTCAGTCTCACTGCGGGGGGGCCGTGCAATCAGCCGGTGCTTCGCGCGGACGGCGGCGGAAATTATGTCGTAACGCCACCTGCGGGCATTCCCCTTACGTCCATTCCCGCGAATTTCCGTTTTGATGCTCAGGGTCGCCCAATCCCCAATGCTGCCGTGACCCTGAATGTGGGCGGCACCATGCAGGTGACAGTCACGCGCGAGACAGGTTATGTGCAATAAGCTCGAACTCAACGCGCAAACCGAACGCGGTCTCACGCTGATCGAGTTGCTGGTATTTATCGTCATCGTCGGCATTGCCGCGACCGCGATTCTTGGCGTGTTTGGTAGTCTCACTAGCAATTCCGCCACCTTGTTGCCAGAGAAACAGGCTCAGGCTTTTGCGGCCAGCAAGTTGGCTGAAATCATGGCAGAGCCATTCGCAACGGTGGTGAGCCGTTATAACGGCTCGACTGCCATGACTTTTCCGGACAACAGCCCGGTAACAAGCTTGCCGGGTTATACCTTGTCGATTACTACGGTCGCTGCGGGCTCGGTGATTACAAGCGGGCCTGCTGTAGCGGCTATTCCTGCTCCCGACAGGTTGCTGGTAACGGTTACCGTCACAGCGCCGAATGGCACAACAAGCCGACTTCGTGGCATACGGATACGTTAAACGGAATGAAGATGACATCCATTCTGTGCCTCACCAATCGAAGATCCTGTGGCGGTTTTTCGCTGATCGAAATGATCGTGGCAATTACGGTGCTTGGCATACTCAGCACCTCTGCTGCAGTGTTTCTGCGCGGGCCGATCGGCAGCTATTTTGATACGGAGCGGCGCGCGACACTGGCAGATGCCGGGGGGCTGGCGATGGCGCGGTTGGGTCAGGATGTTTCGGGTGCGGCCGTCACCGGAGTGACAGTACTTGCGCCACCGCCCGGCGGCGGGTTTCGCTTCCGGATTACGCAGCTTCCAGCCAACGTGATTTATACGTGTACAAATCAAAGTGGTACGGTAAGTGGCACATTGCGGCGGGCGAGTGGGCCGAATAATAATCTGCTGGCTGAGGGCGTCAGGAATTGTCAGGCACGCCTTTCTCTGGCTGGGATCGCTGTCCTGTTGGGCACCCCGGGCATACCTGGCACCCCGAGCGCGTTGGTCGCAGTGGAGTTGAATCTTCGAAGTGAGGACGCCGCTGGAAACGATATGGGTGACCGCCTGAATCTTGTCCGAACCTTTCGTGTCGGGCCATTGCTATGAAACAGTCCCAGCAAGGCTTCGCCCTGATCGCCGCCATTGTGATGATCGTGGTTCTGGCTGCGTTGGCTGGAGTAGTGGCTTCTATTACAGGCGGACAAAGTGCCAGTCAGCAGCTTGAACGTACGACCATGATGGTTGAGGCTGCGGCGCAAACCGGGGTGGAGTGGGGTAAATATCAAAGAACGGTTGCTGGTTCGTGTGCCTCTGCTTCGTTTCCCTACACGCTTACTTCAATAAGCTTGAGCGGCATTCGGATTTTGGTCACATGCAATGCCACCAACAAGATCAGTTCTACCGCAACATTTGGTGTGCTGGCCAGCAGCCCGGATTTCGTTGAACGCAACATAACAGAGCCATGAAGCCCGGACGCCTTCCTGCTTGTTATACTCGCCGCCACTTTAAATAATCCATGACTTCACCTTTGTTTACTTGGTTCAAGCGCAAGCAGCACAACGGCTATCTGGCGATTCAGGCTGGGACGGGGCTGCTATCTCACGCTGAACTGAGTTGGCAAAACGGCCGGCCGAATCTGGCGTCATGCGTCAGCCGTCAGGAAGACGGCGATTCGGCTAAAAGCTGGGGCGTGTTTGGCGGTTCACCGGTACCGGTTGGGGTGGTGTTGTCGGCGGGTGAGTACCAATTGCTGCCGATCGACGCGCCGCCGGTTCCGCCGGACGAGATGAAAATGGCCGTGCGCTGGAAGATCAAGGACCAGATCGAATATCCGGTCGACGACGCCACGGTAGACGTGATCCGGCTGGAGTCGGGTGCCGAGGCGAGCGGCAAGCTGCTTGCGGTGGTGGCGCACAACCGCGTGCTCAAAAAATACATGGAGCTGGCCGAGCGCGCACATGTCAATCTGGTGGCGATCGATATTCCGGAACTGGCCCAGCGCAATATCGCGGCCTTGCTGGAAACGCCGGATCGCGTGCTGGCGCTGCTTTCATTCACGCCACAGGGCGGGCTGCTGACCGTGACCCGCAATGGCGAACTGTGTTTCCACCGCCGTCTGGAATGCAATCCGGTTGAGTTGATGCAGCAGGATGCCGAACGTCGCACGGTGGTGTTCGATCGCCTGGCGCTGGAACTGCAGCGCAGCCTTGACCACATTGAGCGGCAACACAGCGGCTGGCGCCTCGACAAGATTATGCTTGCACCACCGCCCGTTGTGCCCGGCATGGCGGATTATCTGCGCCAGCAACTGTATTTGCCGCTGGAACTGGCTGATCTCACGGCGCTGTTCCCCAGTCAACTCCCCGACGATGCGGACACGCTCGCCGCCTGCTGGTTTGCGCTGGGCGGCGCCTTGCGGCGCGAGGATAAAGCCCTGTGAGCCTGCAACAGATCAATTTGCTGAACCCACAGCTGCTCACGCCGCAAGTTGCGTTTTCCAGCAAAACAATCGCCTGGACATTGCTGGGCGTGGTGGTGATGGGTTTGCTCGTCTATGGATGGGTGGGGCGCGACGCCGGTGATATTCGACAGCAGCAGGATCAGGTGCAGGCCGAGCGCGATGCGTTGCAGGCAGCCATCGATGCACAGAGTCAGCCGTCCGAAGAGGGCGTGACGCCGGAAGACCAGCGCAGCCAGGTTGTGGCCGACGAAAAACGCCGCCTCGCGCAGCTTCAGCAGTTGCAGGCAGCGCTGGGCATGGTGCAGGGACAGGCGCGCATTTCATCGCGTTTGCAGGCATTGGCAAACGAGGGTTTGTCAGGCGTCTGGCTGACCGAAATCGAATTTGGCCCGACTGATTTCCGGCTGCTGGGGCGGGCATTGCAGCCGGCGAGCATTCCCGATTACCTGTCTTTACTGTCGCGCCAGCCGGCCTTGCAGGACCTGGCGCTCAGTCGTTTCGACATTCTTCCCCGTGAAGCGGGCAGTGAAGACGCTGCAGCAGCGCCGGGCGTTGCCTTTGCCGTCAACCAGACCGATGCAGAGGTGGCTCAGTAATGGATTCGCTCAAGCTGACCTGGAAGACCTGGTCGATGCGGCTCGACACGATGAGCTTTCGCGAGCGTGTACTGGTATTCCTGGCGGTGGCGGGGGTGACGTTGAGCCTGATGTTTGTCGGCCTGATTGAGCCCGCACTCAAGAGTCAGGCGCAAATGCAGCTGAACATCGCGTCACTGCAAGAAGAGATTTTCAGCTTGCGCGAGCAGCAGGCTGCGCTCGACCCCGCCAATCAGAACGGGGCCAACAGCGAACTGGGTCGGCTGCGTGCTCAGGCCAAAGCCATCGAGCAGCAGGTCAAGTCCGCCGAAAACGGCTTGGTTGCGCCAGAAAAAATGCTGGCCGTGCTCAAGACCCTGATGGAGGAGCAATCCGGTTTGAAACTGCTTGCCATGGAAACCGAACCCGGAAAACCTGTTATGACGGCTCCCGAGAGCGACCCGGCGGCCGAGGCTCCTGCTCCGGTTCTGCCTGCCGAGGTTTTTTACAAGCATGGCGTGACCCTGCGCCTGCAAGGCAGCTATGCCGAACTGACCCGATACGTGGCGCGGCTGGAAGAACTGCCCTGGACCCTGCAGTTGGAGTCCGTGCGCCTGGATGCCAGGGCGCATCCCGCGATCGAACTTACGCTGAAACTGAATACCTTGAGCCGGGAGGCGACATGGGCGCGGCTATGAGGAGAAGGTGGCTGACCGGACAACTGGCTTTGGCGCTTGCGCTAGGCACGGGCTGGGCGGCGGCTGCGTTTGATCCCATGGCGCCGCCCGTAAAAGTCGCCCCTGTTGCAGAGGCGGGTGCAGTCGTGCAGCAGGACAAGACACTGGCGTGGGTGCGGGTCGACGGGCGCAATTCAATCGCGTGGTATGGCGGCAAGGCAGTCAAGGTCGGCGATACAGTGGAAGGCGGTCGGGTGAGCGCCATCCGTGAAGATCGTATTGTTATTTCGGGCAGGGGCGTAAGCCGCAGCATCTATCTGCTCGATCGCTCGGTTCGCGGTAATCGCCCGAACTGATGCATCCGGATCCGGACGAAATGGGGAACTGAACACAATGTATAAACATATTGTCCTGGCCAGCCTGGTTTTGTCTGGTTGTGCCGGCAACACGGTTGGGCTTCAGGGCTCGAAGAGTATCAACGCTGCGCTGGACATTCCTGCCTCTGCATCAGCTACCCTGCCTCCCCCTGCAGTGCAGCAGGCCGTGATGGATGCCGTGCGTGACAAACCGGTTGTGGCCAAGCCCCGAATCGTTGAGCCGCGCTTCAGCCTGAACGTGAACAATGCCAATGCCTCTGAAGTGTTCATGGGCATGGTCACGGGTACGCCCTACAGCATGCTGGTGCACCCGGATGTCACCGGCACTTTGACGCTCAATCTGAAAAACGTGACGGTTCCAGAGGCGATGGAGGCCGTGCGTTCGCTGTATGGCTATGAATACGAGGTCCAGGGCAACCGCATTATCGTGCCGTCGCCCGCCATGCAGGCCCGCGTGTATCAGTTGAACGCCCTGGCGATGCAGCGCAAAGGCAAATCCGATACGCGCGTGGTGTCCGGGTCGGTCAGCCTGAGCAATGGCGGCGGTGGAGGTGGCGGAACCGACTCGTCGCCAGCCAGCGCCTCGCAGTCGCTCGAAACCAGCAGCGTGCAGACCTCGACCGATTCGAAATTCTGGGAAGAAGTCACCAGCTCACTGAAAACACTGGTCGGTGAGGCGGGCAGCGTGGTGGTGAGCCCTCAGTCCGGCATCATCATCGTGAAAGCGGCACCCGCCAGCCTGTTCATGGTGGAAAAATATTTGCGCGCATCAGAACTGGTAAGCGTTCGCCAGGTGATGCTGGAAGCCAAGATTCTGGAGGTGGAACTGAATGACGGCTTCCAGTCCGGCATCAACTGGGCCGGGCTAAACAACAATGGCCAAACCGCGATTGGCCAGGATGGCATCAATACAGGAACAGTGAACGGGGTGAACATTGGTGGCGCTGTCACGAGCATGCTGAACGGCGCGATCCCCGGCGCTGCGGGCAGCCTGTTTGGCGTGTCCTTCAATGACGGCAATTTTGGCGTGGTCATCAACCTGTTGAAAAGCCAGGGCGCAGTGCATGTGTTGTCCAGTCCGCGCATCGCCACCATCAACAACCAGAAAGCCGTGCTGCGGGTGGGAACGGATGACTTTTTTGTCACTGAAGTGACAGTTGGAACCCAGGGTACAACTGCCATTCCGGCCACGCCTTCTACGGTAACGGTGGAACCGTTCTTTTCCGGGGTTGCGCTCGATGTCACTCCGCAAATCGATGACAAGGACAACATCACGCTGCACGTCCGCCCGTCGATCAGCAAGGTGGTGGAAAAGACCAAAATCGTCGATTTGGGGGCTCAGGGAGGGAGGCTGGAACTTCCGCTGGCGTCCAGCACCATTTCCGAAACCGACAGCATCGTACGTCTCAAAGATGGTCAGATCGTGGCCATCGGCGGGCTGATGAGCCAGGTCAACGACGATAGCGACAACCGGGTGCCGCTACTGGGCGATATCCCCTATTTTGGCCAGTTGTTCGGCAACACCAGCCGCGCCAGCCGCAAACGCGAGATGGTGGTGTTGATCAAGACCACGCTGATTCGCGACAGCCAGGACTGGAATCGCGATCTGGCGGACACGCAACACCGCTTCAAAACCTACGAACAAGCAGACTTTCAACCCTTTCCTAAATGAGCAGCTGGTGGGGCCATTTCGGCCTGCATGAGCCGGCGTTTTCACTGACTCCGGATACCAGCTTCTTTTTCCCGGCCTTGCCGCATCAGGATGCGCTTGAAACCCTGCTGTACGCCCTGAGCGCAGGCGAAGGATTTTTGGTGGTCGAAGGCGAGGTCGGCACCGGAAAAACCCTGCTGCTGCGACGCTTGCTGAACAACCTGCCGCCGCGTTTTCAGGCGGCGTTTGTCCCCAATCCCGGACTTGACCCGCGTGGCCTGTATGCCGCAATCGCCCTCGAGTTTGGCTTGTTGGGCGACGGTGCAAGCGAAGTGTTGCTGCATCGCCTTGAGCGCCACTTCATCACGCTTGCCCAAAACGACCAGCAGCCGGTGGTGTTGATCGACGAAGCGCAGGCGCTGCCAGCCGATACGCTGGAAGCCGTGCGCTTGCTGACGAATCTGGAAACCGAGAAGCGCAAATTGCTGCAAGTCGTGTTGTTTGGCCAGCCCGAGTTAATGACGCGCCTGCGCGAAAAAGGCACCCGGCAGATTTTGACCCGAATCAGTTTCCATGCGTCATTGCGGCCGCTCGGCAGACAAGAGGTGGCGGCGTATGTACAGCATCGTTTGCAAGTGGCTGGCCGCAAGCAGCCTGTGTTCAGTACATTGGCCATGTGGGCCTTGGCGCGTGGATCCAGGGGCCTGCCCCGTTTAATCAATATCATCGCGGCTAAATCCATGATGCTGGCTTATGGCCGCGGTGCGCAGCGCGTTGCGTATCGTCATGTGGCGGCGGCGTCACGCGACACGCTGGCCGCCCGCAAGCACAGCGCCGCCTCACAGTTCTGGATAGGTGCCTTGCTGGGGCTGGCGACTGCGGCAGCTGCCGCATTCATGGGTGTTTGGAGATCAGGCGGGCAATGAGCATCATCAATCAAATGTTGCGCGATCTGGATGCGCGGGGTGAAGGCGCTGGCGAGGAGCCGGTTGCGTTCTCGCCCCCCGTCGTTAAACAACATGCGCGCGGGTTGCCGGTAAGGGTTGCATTGGCGGGGGTGGCACTGGGGGCGCTCGGGTATTGGATCGGGATGGGCGCGCCTGAACCATCCATGCCTGAATCGCCTGTTCTGGTTGTGTCTCCTCAAACGCGCACGGGCGCGCAACCCAGTGCACTTGCGGGACCGCCTGCCTTGGCGTTTGTCGAAGCGTCTGCTGTCGCCAAGGCCGAAGTACCGGCAATCCAAAAACCGCCCGCCCTCCCGGCCAATCGGATGCCTGTGACGCCGGCTGTCGATCTGGTTCAACCCAACCCCAAGGCTGCGGCGCCAAGTGAACCATCCCGGGTATTGCCCGTTAAGGCGCAGCCGCCTGCAGCCGAGCCCGAAAAATCACCGGTCATCAAGAAAATGACCGAGTTGTCTCCCGAGCAGGAGGAACAACGCCTGATCGAGGAAGCTCAGAGTTCGCGTTTTTCAGGCAGGCCCGGCCCGGCAATTGCCCACTATCAGCAGGTTTTGGCGCATCACCCGGCGTTTTCGCGTGTTCGGCTCCAGTTGGCAGAGTTGCTGCTCCAAACCGGCAAACCGGAAGACGCATTGCAGGTTTTGCGGGCGGGATATGCCATTCGGCCGAACGATGATCTAGCCATCGCATCGTGGCGCATGCTGGCCGAGCAGGGCCGGCGGGATGACGCATTAGATTGGTTCGTACGCGGCCGGGCCGGTTTGCGACCGGCAGATCATGCCCTGATGGGGGCATTGCTGGCTCAAGCGCAGCGCTTTGACGAGTCGGTCAAGGCCTATCAGCGCGCGTTGGCGGCTGAACCTGACCGCGGAGGGTGGTTGCTGGGACTGGGCGTGTCGCTGGAGTCGCTGGGTCGGATGGATGAAGCCAGGGCTGTCTATCAGAAAGCTTTGCAGCAAGGCGAATTCAAACCAGAAGTAATTGAATTCTTGCGGAAAAAAACAGACGCCAGGGGCCTTTGAGAGCAGCTTGGGTTAAATAAAAAGCACTTTTAGTTGTAATTTAACAACGTAAACAGGGTGCAATAGAAGAAGTTCAATAGTTACTGGAATTCTTAAGCCGATTTGCTAGAATCCGCGCGTCGGCTGGATCTCAAGTCCCGGACCGATCTCTGGTGTGGGTTTTTATATATGTACGAAAAGGGAA
>NCCT01000119.1:0-5021 GCA_002279795.1 Hydrogenophilales bacterium 12-61-10 | reverse complement strand
CTGGTGTGGGTTTTTATATATGTACGAAAAGGGAAATACAATGAAATATTCCGTCCTCCTGGCTGCTCTGCTGGCTGTTTCCATGACCGCTTGTTCCAAAGAAGAAGCTCCTGCTCCTGCTGCTGAAGTTGCTGGCGAAGCCGCTGTTACAGCTGGCGAAGCTGCAATCGATGCAAGCCAGGCTGCTGAAGAAGCTGCTCCCGCTGCTGCTGACGCTGCCGCTGCTGCTGACGCTGCCACTGCTGCTGGCGACGCTGCTGCTGCTGCTGGCGACGCTGCTGCTGCTGCTGGCGATGCTGCTGGCGCCGCTGCAACCGATGCTGCTCCTGCTGCACCTGCTGCCCAGTAATTCAGGGCTTAGAAAAAAAACCGGCTTTCGGGCCGGTTTTTTTTCGCTTGTAGCTTACGCAGCATTCGCCGCTTCGATTGGCACCTCAACGTATCGATTCCGGGTTCGTTTGACCCAATAAAGCCCGAACGGGACTGATGAACCGCATGGCATGCATATTGGGTTGATTTTTGCCACAAGTTGGCTGGCATGAATCTGGCCGATGACAACGCATCTAAAGACATGGTGCGAAGTCGTCCCGGTCGCCTTGTTCGAATTGAACGGGGAAGTGGGGTTGCTCGGCCTGGCCGCCGGCGCCGCAGTTGATCAGCCCAGCGTGACGCGGTCGAGTCGGGCGATGGCTTCGGCCAGTCGTGGCAGCGGTTGCGTGTAGGCAACTCGCACAAAGTCGGCGGCGCGATGCAGGCCAAAATCCAGACCCGGGGTGACCGCTACTCCCGCGGTTTCCAGCAGGGTCTGCGCAAAGCCAAAGCTGTCATTCGTAAGCGCGCGGCAATCGGCATAGATGTAGAACGCACCCTCAGGCTGTGCCGGAATGACAAAGCCGCGTGCCCGCAATGCCGGCACCATGTAATCGCGACGGCTTCGCAGTTCTGCTTTACGGGTTTCGAGTTCAGCCAAGACCGGGGTCGAGAATGCGGCCAGTGCGGCGTGTTGCGCAGGGGTCGAGGCAGCCAGAAACAGGTTTTGCGCCAACCGCTGCAGACCGTCCATCGCCCATGACGGCGCGACCAGCCAGCCCAATCGCCAGCCGGTCATCAAAAAATATTTTGAGAAGCTGTTGACGACGAATACATCGTCCCAGCGCGCCGCGCTGTGTTCGTCGCCGTCGTAAGTCAGCGCCAGATAGATTTCATCCACGATGAGGGCCACGCCGTGTGCGCTGCACCAGTCATGGATGCGCGTCAGTTCTCGAGTGGCAATGGTGGTGCCGGTGGGGTTGGACGGGCTGGCGATGAGGACGGCGCGCGTATTCGGGGTGGCGTGTCGTTCGATGTGCTGCAACGTGAGTTGAAAGCCGCTGTCGGCATCGACCGCGACGGTGACGGCGCGGGCTTCGCAAAAGCGTGCAAAGTGGCGGTTGCAGGGATAGCCGGGGTCGGCCATCAGCACCTCGTCCCCAGGGCCGGTCAACAATCCCAGCGCCAGCAGCAAAGCGCCGGAAGCGCCAGGGGTAACGATGACGCGCGACGCCTCTACGTCGGCTTGCCAGCGTGTGGCATAAAACCCGGCGATCGCTTCGCGCAAGGGCGGCAGGCCGAGTGCGCCGGTGTAGTGCGTGTGGCCTGCACGCAAGGCAGCCACTCCGGCTTCGATGATGGGCTGCGGCGAGGCGAAATCAGGTTCGCCGATTTCAAGATGGATGATGTCGTGCCCTGCCGCTTCCAGCACCTGCGCGCGCGCCAGAATATCCATGACGTGAAACGGCGCGATGCCATCCATGCGGGCGGCTGTTTTCATGTGGATTCCTTGATGCGGTTTTGCAGCCGCGCCAGTGGATGCTGGCGGTAGAACAGGCGCATCTGCTGATAGACCGCCGGGTATTCACGATGTAGCAACGCAGGGGTTTCAAAGAACACTTCACTTAGCACGGCAAAAAATTCGGCTGGATCGCTTGCAGCGTAGGGGTCGATCTCGGTGTCTTCACCGGCATCGATGCGCGTGCACAAGTGCGTGTAGGCGGTGCTGAAGTCGCGTGCCCAGGCTGCTGCGTCCATGCCGCGATGCAGGGGAGGGAAGCCGTTGGCGTCGCCGTTGAGCATGTCGAGTTTGTGTGCAAACTCATGCACGACGACATTGACGCCGTCTGTCTGTCCGCTGGTTTCAACATCGGCAAGCGACAGCACCAGCGGCCCGCCCAGCCAGGATTCTCCTGCCAGAATGTCGCGCGAATGGTGAACGACGCCGATGTCGTCGATTTCTTCGTGAGGCCTGAGAAACGCATCCGGATAGAGAATGATCTCGTTCCAGCCCTGATAGCTGGATTCGTCCAGATGCAGCGTCAGCAGGCAGGCTTGCAGCGCGACGATGAGTGGGGTGGCCTCGTCGATCGTTGCGTCGCCCGCCGTTGCGAAGCTTTTGCCGTGCAGGAACAGGCTGGCTGTTTCGTGCAGGTGATTCAATTCGGCAGGGGTCAGTCCGCGCAAAATCGGGAGCTGCTCAAGGGTCGTCTGAAAAAGTGCGTGCGGAACGAGGTGACGTTTGAGGATGCGGGTGCGGCGCCAGCGGGTAAACCAGTTCATTCGTCGCTGTCGGGAATCTGCAGGGTGGCTTCAGCCTTGGGATGGTCGAGTTCAACCCGCTCGATCTGTGCAAAGCGTTTGCTGATCTTGTCGCTGGAGATGCGCACTTCGCCGACATCCTTGCTGGCCTGCTCGATGTGGGATGCGAGCTTTTTCATGCGGTCGTCGAAGCGCGCGAAATCCTTTGCCAGTTTGCCCAGTTCGTCCTTGATGACATGCGCCATGCGCCGGGTTTCAGAATCGCGGATCACGGCGCGGGCGGTGTTGAGCACGGCCATCAGCGTGGTGGGCGAGGTGAGCCAGACGCGTTTTTTCTGCGCGTGCTCGACCAGGTCGGGATGGTAAGCATGGATTTCGGCAAACACCGCTTCGGCAGGCAGGAACATTACGGCGCCATCGGACGTTTCGCCTTCGACGATGTATTTGGCGGCAATGTCGTCGACATGCTTTTTGACATCCGCCTTGAATTGCCTTCGCGCCGCATCACGTTCGGGAGGCGACAGGCTGTCGTCGAACATGCGGCTGTAGTTTTCCAGCGGGAACTTGGAATCGACGCATACGGTTCCGGTGGGCTCCGGCAGGATCAGCACGCAGTCGGCGCGCGCGCCACTTTTCAGCGTGTATTGGAACGCGTAGGCGTCGGGCGGCAGGCTGTTGCGCACCAGCGCTTCCAGCTGGACTTCGCCGAAGGCGCCGCGCGAGCGCTTGTCGCCGAGGATTTCCTGCAGCGACACGACGTTGCTCGCCAAGCCCTCGATCTTCTTCTGCGCCTCGTCGATCACCGCCAGCCGCGACATCACCGAGGTGAAGGTTTCATTGGTTTTCTTGAAGCCTTCGTCGAGCCGCTCGGCCACCTTGCCGGATATTTCGTTGAGACGGCCGTCGACCGTCTGCGACAGGAGTTGCACACGCTCGCTGAAGTGCGCGGTCATGCCTTTCAGCGTGTCCTGCAGCAGGCTCTGCTCGGCGCGACCCTGCTCGATCAGCTTTTCCAGCATCGCGGTCTGGAACTGGCTGAACTGGCCGGTGACGGTTTCACGCGTTTCCGCCAGCCGCTCGGCTTGCGCGATTTGCAGGGATGCCAACTGGGTTTGCATGCGGTCGGATTGCTGCGACAGCCCGCTGTGCAGATCCGTCAGCACCGAGCGGTGGCGTGCCTCCATGTCCTGTGCCAGCAAGGCAGGAAACCGGCTCAGGGTGTGCTGCTGCAAACGCAGGTGCCAGAACAGGCCAATCCCCAGCAGCAGGAGCAAGGCGAGTCCGGCAAACAGCGCAAGGTCGGCGTAGGGCATGGGTGGATTATACGGTGGCCGGATCGACCGGCAGGCGATTCGGGCCTCGGCAACAAGGCATGCTTGCGTTGCCAGGGCATGGAAACCGGGGCAGTGAACTGGATTTGGGTGAGGGGGCAAGGTGCAAATTCGGTTGCCTTGCTGGGCGCGTATGCAATCGGCCGTGTCAATCGGCTGAACCCAACAAAAAGCCCGGCATCAGCCGGGTTTTTTGTTGGGTCTGCCGACGCAAGCGTCAGCAGGAGGGCCTTATCCGCGATTCGCCTTCTTGCGCTCGTGCTCCTGCAGGAAGCGCTTGCGGATGCGGATTGACTTCGGCGTGATTTCCACCAGTTCGTCGTCGTCGATGAATTCCACCGCGGATTCCAGCGTCAGCTTGATCGGCGTGGTCAGGCGCACGGCTTCGTCGGTGCCCGAGGCGCGCACGTTGGTCAGCTGCTTGCCCTTGATCGGGTTGACCACCAGATCGTTGTCGCGGCTGTGGATGCCGATGATCATGCCTTCGTACAGTTTGTCGCCGGGCGAGACGAACATGCGGCCGCGGTCTTCCAGTTTCCACAGCGCGTAGGCCACCGCCTCGCCGTTGTCCTGCGACACCAGCACACCGTTGTGGCGGCCGGGCAGGTCGGCCTTCACCGGGCCGTAGTCGTCGAACACGTGGCTCATCAGGCCGGTGCCGCGTGTCATCGTCATGAAGTCGGACTGGAAGCCGATCAGGCCGCGCGCGGGAATGTGGTATTCGAGGCGGGTGCGGCCGTTGCCGTCGGATTCCATGTTGGTGAGTTCGCCGCGGCGGCGGCCGATTTCTTCCATCACTGCGCCCTGCGTGTCGTCTTCGAGGTCGATGCTGAGGTTTTCGTACGGCTCGCATTTCTCGCCGTTGATTTCCTTGTACACCACGCGCGGCTTGCCGACGGCCATCTCGAAGCCTTCGCGGCGCATGTTCTTGAGAAGAATCGTCAGGTGCAGTTCGCCGCGTCCGGAAACGCGGAACACGTCGGCGTCGCCGGTTTCGTCGACCCGCAGCGCGACGTTGACCAGCAGTTCCTTGGCCAGGCGGTCGCGGATCTGACGGCTGGTGACGAACTTGCCTTCGGTGCCGGCGAGCGGCGAGGTGTTCACCATGAAGTCCATGTT
>NCCT01000118.1 GCA_002279795.1 Hydrogenophilales bacterium 12-61-10 | reverse complement strand
CCGATGCGGAAGTCCGCTTGCGCCTGTTGGAAAAGGCGATCATGGCCTTTCCCGAATATCAGTACCAGTAAGGAAGAATTAAATGGATAGACGGACTTTCCTCGGCCAGGCCATGAAACATCTGGCATTCGGTTCCCTGCTCATGGGGGGCGGGCCAGGCGGCTTGTTGCTGAGTCAGGCTCGCGCCGCCGCCACCGGGCGCACACTCGTAGTGGTGTTCTTACGGGGCGGTTGCGACGGCCTCAACATGCTGGTGCCGCACGGCGAGGATGCCTATTACAGCCTGCGCCCGACGCTGGGCATCGCGCCGCCTTCGGCGGGCAATCCCCTTTCCGCCCTGAACCTGGACGGTTTCTTCGGCCTTCACCCGTCCATGGCAGCCCTTCACGGTTTGTACCAGAATGGTTGGGTAGCGGCCCTGCCGGCAGTGCACTACCCATCCGCTTCCCGATCCCATTTCGTCGGGCAGGACATCATTGAAAACGCCACCGCCCTGCCATCCACAACCGGCTGGCTGGGACGCTACCTCGCCACCCTTTCCGGAGCGGAACAGAAGGCCTTTGCTCTGACGGTCGGCGTGCCGCGCAGCCTGTTGGGCTCGGTACCGGTTTCCGCCATTGCCGACCTGAGCAGTCTGAGCCTGGCGGCCACCAAGGCGGATCAGGGTCTGCTGGCAGCCATGATGGCGAGCGAGTACAGCCGCGCCCCCATTGTCGGCCACCCGTATGATGCGGGCCTGCGGGCGGCGGGCCGACAACTCCAGATCGATATAGCGGAACTGCAAAACGTTAACGCCTTGCCGACAGCGAACGGCGCAGCCTATCCCGCCACCCCCTTTGGCCGCCAGATGCGCCAGGCGGCCGGTCTGATCAAGACCCGGCCTGGAACCGAACTGCTTGCCCTGGACCTGGGCGGGTGGGATCACCATCGCGCGCAGGGAGGTGGACAGCCGGACGGGGCCCAGGCCAAGCTTCTGAACCAATTGTCGGAGGCCACCGCCGCTTTCTACGCTGACTTGGGCAGTGCCGCCTCGGGCGTGCTTTTGCTGGCGGTTACCGAGTTCGGCCGCACGGCCGCCGAAAACAGCAGCGGTGGCACCGATCACGGCAATGCCTCCAGCTGGCTGGCTGTAGGGCCCATGGTCAATGGCGGTGTGCACTCGGTGGCGGGCTGGCCCGGGCTGGCGCCGACCCAACTCGACGAGGGCCGCTATCTGGCCCAGAGCACGGACTACCGCGATATCTACGGCGAGATACTGTCCCGTCATCTGGGCGTGCCCAACCCCTCGAGTCTGTTGGCGGGGTACGCGGCTCAGACGGTGGGGTTCTTGTAAGCGTCTTGCCACAGGTTGTTTTACGGAAGCTTGGAATGGCCCCCCCTTTGCAAAAGGGGGGAAATGAGCAAAGCCCAGCCTTGGTCCACAAAACCAACCAACAAAACCCCTTCAAATACCCATCTCGAAACTCTACATCGACCACAGTTTGACTGTTTGACGCCGCGCAGCTTGCGCAACCACACCCACATCACTTCCAGAACAAAATTCTTGGTCCTGGCACGCCCAGATAGCAACTTACAAACGCCAGAGATTAAAACCAGCCGCCTTGATCTCAGCCTGATCGTAGGCCGATTTCACATCGGTGAAGACACCGCCCTTACGCAGCCTTGAAGTCAGCTCAGCCAGTGGCATGGCCAGATATTCCTGATGCGACACCGCAGCAACGATGGCATCGGCATCGCTGGGCAATTGATCCCAAGGCGTCAGGCTGATGCCGTATTCGTGTTCAGCTTCCGCCGATTCGGCAATGGGGTCGTGAACAGCAACGTCGCAACCAAATTCTTGCAACTCTTTCACCAGATCCGCGACCTTGGAATTGCGCAGGTCGGAGCAGTCCTCTTTAAAAGTAAGGCCCAGCACAACCACCTTGGCGCCCTTCACCGCGCAGCCATTGTTGATCATGCCCTTGATCGTCTGTTGCGCCACGTAGGCGGCCATGCCGTCGTTGATGCGGCGGCCGGCCAGTATCACCTGCGGGTGATAGCCCAGCATGTCGGCCTTGTGGGTGAGGTAATAGGGATCGACGCCAATACAGTGGCCGCCCACCAGACCGGGACGAAACGGCAGAAAATTCCACTTGGTGCCGGCGGCTTGCAGCACTTCTAGCGTATCGATACCGAGACGATCGAAGATCAGCGCGAGCTCGTTCATCAAGGCAATATTCAGATCGCGCTGCGTGTTTTCGATCACCTTCGCGGCCTCTGCAACCTTGATCGAACTGGCGCGATGCACGCCCGCCGTGATGACCGAAGCGTACAACTCGGCAACCGCTTCGGAAGTCGGGCCGTCATCGCCCGAAACGACTTTCACGATCTTGGTGATCGTGCGTTCCCGGTCGCCCGGATTCACCCGCTCAGGCGAGTAGCCCACATGAAAATCCTGCTTCCACTTCATCCCCGAGTGCTTTTCCAACAGCGGGATGCACACCTCCTCGGTCGCCCCTGGATAAACCGTGGATTCATACACGACCGTGGCGCCCTTCTTCATGTATTTGCCCACCGTGGTGGACGAACCAACCAGCGGCGAGAAATCCGGAATGTGCGCCGCGTCCACCGGAGTCGGCACCGCAATGATGATGAAGTCCGCCCGGGCAAGCGTGGCGGGATCGGTGCTCACCGAAAGCCGGGTTGCCGATTTCAGGTCTTCGCTGCTGATCTCCCCGGTGGGATCAACATGCTTTTTGTAACTGTCGATTTTGGATTCCGACAGATCGAAACCGATCGTCTCGAATTTCTTGCCAAACTCAACCGCCAGGGGCAAGCCCACATAGCCCAAACCCACAACAGCAACAACAGTCATGTTCACTCCCTTAATTTTTATAAAAGCCCAGGCAAGAAACCCCTGCCCACCCACCCTTGAATATTGAATCTTGAACCTTGAATCTGTCTCATGAGCCGAACGAGCGCGTAGGATGGGTGAAACCCACCACCCCGTCCGCCGCCATTATTTCGCAAGCCACGTTCCGCGTGCACCCTGAAGGGCATAAAGGCTGTGCCCACCCTACCAGCTTGAATCTTGAATCTTATTTCCCGCCCAACAACTGCCGCGCCGCCCCCACAATAAACAGCGTATTTGTCACCAGATAGCGCTTCCATAAACGCCCAGGCTCCGACGCCAGACGATGCAACCATTCCAGCCCGTTGTCGCGCATCCAGGCCGGCGCGCGCTGCACCGTGCCGGCGTGAAAATCGAATGCTGCGCCTACGCCGATCATCACCGCATTGACCCTGCCGCGATGCTCAGCCATCCAGCGTTCCTGCTTGGGGCAGCCCAACCCAACAAACACGATGCCCGCCCCGCTGGTGTTGATCCGGTCCACCGCCGCTGCGTCTTCTGCAGCGCTCAGCGCACGGAAAGGCGGCGACTCCATGGTTACTCGCAAACCCGGAAACGCTGCCCGCAGGCGGGCCTCCAGCAAACTCAACGTTGCATCCGTACTGCCATAGCAATAAATCGGCAAGTTTTCCTGAGCGGCACGTTCGCACAACGCCCACATCACATCCGGCCCGCTGATGCGCGGCTGGTTGGCAAAGCCCTGCCGCCGCAGCATCCATGCAACCGGCGCACCATCCGGCGTCGCCATGTCCGAGCCATTGATGATGTCGCGATAGGCCGCATCGCGCGACGCGCTCACCACCACATGCACATTGCAGATCGTCACATAGCGGCTTTCGCGCGCATGCGCCCAGCCGAGCAGGCGCGCCATCGCCGCGTCCCATGACAACGCATCAATTTGCGCCCCCAGCACCGAGCCCGTAATCCGACGATCCAATCCCACTCCCCTTACCGCATCCATTCAACTACCCAGAAGTCTTCCGCTCGGCTTGCTTCTTGTATCTTGCAATTTGTCTCTTGAATCTATTTCTTCGGCATCGCCACGCATCGCGCAATCCCGTCCGCAAACCGCTTCACCATATTGTCCAGCGTGTAATGCTGCGCGTCGCGCAATGCCGCCTGCTTGATCGCATCCAGCTTCTCGCGGTCGTTGAATAGCGCAATCACCGCGTCCGCATAGCGGCTCGCTTCGCCGCGCACAACCAGCCCATTCACCCCATCCTTCAGATAGGCAACCTCGGGACCGTGACGCGATTCCACCGTCGTGATCATCGGCGTACCCGAACAGAACGAATCCAGCACATGCAAGCCCACCGCACCCGGGTTGATCACCACATCCGCCAGCCTGAACCAGGCCGCCTTCTCCAGCCCCTTGCGCACGCCCTGCCACTTCAGCCACGGGCGCGTTTCCATCGCCGTGCGTATCTCGCCAGCGCTGGGACCATCGCCGATCACCACCAACCGAAACGCTGGCAGCGCCGCATGAATGCGATCAGCCGCCTCGATCATGTAATCCAGGCGCTTGTCCGGATAAAGCGAGCCGCAAAACAGCCCCACCGGCGCCCCTACAGGCGCATCGATCTCCGCCCGCATCGCCCACAAATGCGCATCCGTCACGCTTGCCAGATCACGCTCGAACGCCTCGTTGTCGATTGCGTTGTCCAGACAGGTAATGCGTTCCTGCGGATAGCCTGCGCGGCGCACGATCTCCGCCGTCGTCTCCGTATAGGCAAACCACCAGTCCACCCGCGTCAGCATCATCTGCTTCCATTTCTCGCGCAGCCCGCCGGGCGCATCGCTCTGGAAGTTCACCCCATGCCCCCAGTATTCGACAAAATGCGGCTCTCCTGCATCACCACCACCAAGTCGGCATCGCGCAGATCGGCCGGAAAAGGCTGCCACACCAAATCGCGCGCACCCAGTTCCCAGAAGCGGTTTTGCACCTTGTGTGCCCAAGGCAAGGAACCCTCGTCCTTTTTGGCTGACTCGCGCCGCGATGCCTGGCCGTGCACCAGATGCAGATCGATTCCGCGCTGGGCGCAAGCGGCGCGCAGGCGGTCAAATAGGCCCATGCGGTAATGCAGCAAGCGATGCTGGCAAATGACAACCTTCTTCATGAATGTAAGGAATCTGCCAAGGGGAGTGCAGGCTCTATCAGACAGTGATCGTAGCCCCTCTCGGAAAAACGAAAATGCCCGTCACGAATGGCTGCTTCATGACGATCTATTGTTGCCTGGTCATCAAAGCGTTTGCCAATCACTTTCGCAGGCACACCCGCCGCAATTGAATACGGCGGAATATCCCGCGTAACTACGCTACCCGCAGCGACCACACTGCCCCGACCCACGGTGACTCCTGTCAGAACAATCGTGCCGTAACCCAGCCAAACGTCATCCTCGATCACGGCCTCCTCGTGGGCATACTGGCTAGGGAGACGCTTGCTCCCAACCCATGGTGAAAACCGCACGGGATAACCGACAGCCGAAAAGTCGTGATCATGTCTGCCTACAATGGCCACACGGTTGGCGACCAAACAAAAATGGCCAATCCGGCAATTGGCCTCGATGTGAACATCCTTCCCCACGTAAACTTGATTGCCCATCCTGACGTGGCTTGGCGCCCAAATCCGGGTACGCGCACCAAGATGCAGGTCATCACCATGCGTCAGCACTTTACGGCAGGCAAAAGCCTTGATTTTGGTTTGCAGCTGCCGCCCCGCTACAAGTATCCAAGTCTTGATACCCATCAAGCGGTCATCCGATCCAACGGTGGCCATTTGGCCAATACCCATTTCTTGAGAGTTATCGGAAGCAACATCCCTGCAGCGACCAATAGTGGGAAATAGATCAGGAAATTCAACCCATCCCAAGGCATCACTTTCAGACCAATCCCCTTCACCAAGCCAATGAACACGGTGTTAAGCAAATAGATGATGAAAACGTATTTACCCCAGGTGAGCAAAATCTCTGAATCCCTGAGCACAGGCAGCCGTATGAAAAACATCAACGCGGGAATTGAAGCCAGACCCAATACCAGCTTTGGATAGGGGAATAGATGATGTGAAAACGAGAGGACGACAAAGAGCCCCAGTGCGACCCAGCCAAATTTATCCAGACCACGAATAAAGGCATCAAAGTGGCGCGCGAGAATGACACCGATCATGAGAAAAAGCGTGTATTCCGCAACCCGATTCAGCGCCAGCAAGCTGGTCAGGTCCGCGTGGACAACATAAGCAATCACGCCAATCGACAGAAGCAACCATGACGCTCCTCCAGTGACACGTTTCAGGATGGGAAACAATAGGTAGTAGATAAATAGAACGTAGATATACCAAAGTGCCGAGGCACTGCTGTAAACGGGGCGCACCACAATATCAATCAGCCCACCCCAAATACCTTGGGGAACGTTGTCAACATGGATTAAATGACTAGCGACCGTTTTCCCAATCACGATCAACAGCGCAACAGCGAAGAAAGCCGGCATCAGCCGCATGAACTTGCCGCGCACGAACTTGAAATAGCCACTTACAGTAGTCACAGGTTTGTAGGTGTATTCCATGATGAACCCACTCAGGAACATGAAGAACGGCATATGGAAAAGGTAGATCCACTGCTTCAACACCCCATACCAATCGGCACCGCTCAGCGGAGTGCGGCCTTCAATGTGGCCAATTACCACAAGCAGGATCGCCAACCCCTTGGCTCGGTCGATTTCAAAAACCCGCGACTTATTCGGTATCAAACTCATTATCTACGCACCATTAACCAAGTCGCACTAGGCCCGGCCCAGCGTTCTATCGACAAGCGCCAACACACCATAAGCCCGGATTTCCCAAGTCATCTTTTCACGGACGCGCTCAAGAGCAGCCGATACAACAATCGCAGTTTCATGTGTCACCAAAGTTACCGGCCCACCGACATCCAGGCAGATCACCGGTAACCCATTGGCCTGCGCCTCCAGCACCACATTGCCGCTGGAATCGTGCAGACTGGGAAACAAGAAACAATGCATGGTCCGATACAGCTCAAACAACTCTTGCTGCGGCATCTGGCTCACCCAGCGAATGCTGTCTTGCACACCCGTCTCAGCCGCCAGCTTGCGAAGCTCGGGCTCAAACGGCCCTTTGCCCAGCAACGTAAATTCGACCGGCACTCCTTGTGCGGCTGCCTGCGCCACGGCCCGAATCGCCAGATGTGCCCCTTTCCAACCCAGCAGCCGCCCTGCAAACAGAACGCGAAACGGTTCACCCTGTTGCCGCGAAGCTGGCTGTATGCCCGCAGGCGCATCAATGCCGATTTCGGGATACACGATTGCCCGGCGGCGAAACGGCCACGGCAACGCCTGGCGGGTGTCTTCCGTCTTGGTGAGAATCAGCGTGGCCTTGGCATAGGCCGCCCACAGGAAAGGATCAAACAGCGCCGCCTTGTTAAGCAGCGAACGCAGCAGCTCCTTGATTTTTTCACGCCCGTGTATGGATCGCTTGAGCGTCAGCGGCGCATCCTCGCCACCACCCACCGGACCGAACACGAAGGGAATACCCAGATAGCCGAGAAACGACGGATGGCGGAACACGCCATAGGTGCAATGGATGGCCAGATCGAATCCCTGTTCGCGTTGCAAGCGACGCGCAAAACCCAGCAGGCCAAACTGCCACAGCGTGTAGAGCAAGGGAGCAGTTGCCGAATTAAGCGGCATCGCGCGCAACCACGCTGGGCGGAAATAGACGACCCGCACATTTGGCGGCACCTGGACGCCATCGGCCTCGACCAGCACGCGACGGGTCATGTCGGTCACCACCGTCACCTCATGGTGTTTCCCCAGCTCAGCCGCCCAGCGCCAGCCCACGCCGGGCTCACTGCCGACGTTGGGGGCAAAGGCAAAGGCGCTAAGCAGAATTTTCATGCGCGACCAAGAATGACCTTGGCATACCCCCACAGGAAATGCACCGGCCACAACACCCCGCCGTGCCTCCAGCACATCGTCAGCCATGAGCGCCAGGGCAATCCCTTGCGCGAGAAGATCTGTCTCACCCGCTGCAACAGGGGGAGCGCCTTGTCACGGTGCGTGCCTTGCAGCGGATTGCGCGAACACGCCCCAACGTAACCAGCGGTCAGCAGAACAGGAATGCCCAGCTTGCGCGCCCGCTTGGAATAATCGGTATCCCCCATGCCATGCTCGAACACGGGGTCAAGGTTCCCCAGCTTCCTTGCAACGCCGTCCGGGATCATCACGACATTTCCGTTCATCACATCGACTTCCTGAGGTTGATCGGTGGGGTCCATCAGTCTGGTGAGAAATGGCCGAAAACGTGGCTCAACGTAGCGCCACCCGCCATAGGTGGTATGCCCGCCCTCCGGATCGCTGATTGCCCCGACCACGATTACTTCCCTGGGCGCGGCAGAGTCCCGTGCCGCCTGCAGTAGCAAATCGAATGCCTCGGGCCGCAGCATGGTGTCGTCGTTCAACCAGAGATACGCCGGAAACCCCTCCTGCATCGCAGCCCCAAATGCCTCGTTCATGCTGCGGTTCCAGAAATAACTACCATCGCCGCGCATGATCACGGCATCAGGCTCCATCTTCTGAACCGCTTCCGCCGTACCGTCGGTCGATCCGTCGTCAAACAGGAACAAGCGGTAATCGACCCCGGAACGGCCGGCGGCGATGGCCAGATGCTCAAGGCATGCGACCGTCTTGTCGCGCCGGTTGTAGCACGCCATCAAAACGGCGACTCTTGTGGAGACCGTGCTCACTTAACCCCCTTGCCTGACTCGGCAGTCCTCAGTGGCCGCAACCACGCTGCGATGTAGCGACTCCCTTTTGCGGAAACCCGCGTTGAGCCGGAAAATGTAGGTGCCCAGTCGATATTCCTTGGATCCATATTTGTATTCACTCTTGATCACAGGTTTTATGAATTGATCGGCCAGGAAGATGTTGAACCTCTCCAGACCCCAAAGTGTGTGTGCGCCTCTTCCAGAGGCTCGTCGCAGAAATCAATGATCATGGGAATTGGAAACGCAACAGCTCAGTTCCTTGCAGTTATAGAGGTTCGCGATCGCCACCAGATAAAACCCTACCCCTCATTTATTTGCGCTCAGTCTTTAGATTTGAGGTGATCCGCCAGTCGTAGCGCCAGCGCAATGATCATGAGTGTCGGGTTGGCATGGCTGCTTGTCGGAAAGACCGAGGATCCCGCGACGTATAAATTTTCCACGTCATGAACCTTGCAATTAACGTCCACCACTCCCGCATCGGCGGTCACGGCCATGCGCGTGGTGCCGATGTGATGGGCGTTGCTGTTAAATGGCCGGCGTTCAGGATGCGCTAGATACTCTTTATCTTTTTCGGAGAGATGAAAGGTTCCAATCCCCGATTCCTCAATGCGCTGCTTGAAGAGGGAAACGAACGTCCTGATGGTGCGGTAATCAACTTCCGAGAACCGAATATTTACCTCCAGTCTCGGCATCCCGAAGTCGTCCACGGACGAGTCATCCAACATCACGCGGCTCTCCCGGAGCGGCGCATGCTCCGTTTGGAAGAAGAGCGGAAAAAAGTTTGCCTTTTTCGAGGGCAGCACCATCGGAAGGCGTCTTTTCCGGAAGTAGCGGGTGTACACGACTGCCGCCACCTGGTGAAAAATACTCGGCCCGTCCTTCAGCACAATTCCCAGATGCGTCAGGAGTTCACGACGCTGAGCCCTGACAATCTGGAACAGGCGTTTGGGGCCCTTTTTGGCACCACCGAGCAGCGTCTTCACCAGGAGTACCAAGGAAACCATCGCGTTCCTGTGTTCCGACTCCCCTGAAACAGCTCTGACAAAAAACCCAACGACGTTGCTCACCTGGTGCTTTTTCTGAGCTTCGGGTGTAAGCCAGAACCGGCGGCGGCAATACACCCCAGCTTGGTCCTTTTCAAAATCGTAGATGAAATCCTTGAAGGGGTCTTTCAAGACAGCATATCCACACACCCCGAAGCAGTGCGACTGGTAATAGCGTCCGACGAGATCGTGCTTGTTGCCGATGCCCTCGGTCAGGATATCCCTAGATGCAAGAAGCAGCCTTGTATTTTCGAGGGCACCGCAGGCGATGACCGTGTTTTTCGCATTGATCTGGAAAACCTTGCCGGGGCTGCACGCGGCCTTGACGTGCCGTAACGTTGTGCCGCTTGAATCCATCTGGAGGTGGGTGGCATTGGCGTGTAGCAAAACGCGCAAGTTGGATGCAGCCTCCAGATCCGACCTGTAGCGTTTGCTGTAATCAGTCGGAATGCTCCATCGCTCCAGCGGCCAGGTTGCGATGTTCTCGTCATCAAAACCGCGCAGAAGCTCGGTCTGCGTTTCGTTCGTCCCGACCAATCGGCCAGCCGCTGCCCGGAACCCATGGGCGCACTTCAAAATCGATCGGATCGAAAGGCACACATCGCCCACCCCACACGGTGGTGGTGCCCCCCCACATCCTCAGGCGGTTTTCCTCAAGCGGCTCGTGGCTGCCTGGCGGATCAACCTTACCCCTGTAGAGGTCGATGCAGGACGCCGTCTGATGCGGGCCGCCACCCGGCACGAGGATGACACTTCTGCCCGATTTCATATAGCCGAGTGCCAGCGAAATGGCTGCCGCACCGCCGCCGACGATGCACAAGTCCGCTTCCAGGCAAGTTCCCGGTGGTATCAATCGTGCGTCTTCAATCATGCTGTGTGGATGGCAGGCGGCGTGGGCAGGGCTGTTCAGTTGTGCAAGTTCGGACGCATCTTTCCATATAGAAAACCACGCCGGTCAACCTGGGGCTGAAAATTTCATGGCAAGGCGCTCAGCCTCGGCTTCAGGCAATGGATCCAAAGCCCAATTTTTGGACTGACTTAGATGAGAAGGCTTACGCGTTCCGCAAAGTATTACCGCATTCTTCGGTAACAGGGCAGAACTACCGCGCATCAACATCTCATGCGTCACACCAGGGATTCCGAGACAGGACGGATCAAATATATGGCTCCCGATCACCTGTATGTGGCGTGCCTCGCACTCAAGCCAGAGAGGTCGGATCGTCACTGCAGATTTCAAACTCGCCGGAGTCTGGATGACATCAAACACCCCGGATGAAATGGCAGCGTTGAGCACCTCAGAATCACCGGATGACACGCCAACTGTTCTCGTTTTTCCGGTTCTCTTGAGACCTTCGAACAAGCGCATTACATCCTCGTTCATCACGGTCCCCAGCGTCGGATCGTGAAGGAGGAAGGCATCTACGCTTTCAGTCTTCAGCCGCTCAAGACTGTTGTCGAGACATTTTGAAAGGTAGGCCGGAGTAAAACACTGCCGCAACCCAAGGCTCTGTAGACCTTTCTTGGCAAACTGGTTCAATGGACGAAGTGGGCCGGGGAGATTCGAGTGTCTGTAGCCCGCCTTTGTAACCACCGTGAAAGATTGCCGCCTTCCGCTCAGAGCTTTTCCCAAAAGCCGCTCACAGTCGCCCGATCCATAGGTATCCGCCGTGTCGATGACCGTCAGCTCGAGTTCGAGCATGGCGCCCAACAGCCTGTCCACTTCGGAAATCGAGGCGGCGCGCCCCAGGGAAGCAAGTGTTCCCGTTCCGAGCCCAAGCCTGGACCAGGACAGCCTTGCGCGTGTATCGGTGGACAATTGGAAAAGCTCCTTCGCGTTCATCGGTTAAAAAAATGCCACACCAGCCGTGTCCAAAACGTTTCAAACAAGATCAGTCGGTCACCTGCCATGGCGGGTTATTCCATGGGTGCAGCATTTGCACGGTTCATGCTGCGGTTCCAGAAATAGCTGCCATGGCCACGCAGAATCACGGCATCGGGCACCAGCGCCTGCACCACCTCTGCCGTGCCGTCGGTCGAGCCGTCGTCGAACAGGAATAACTGGTAATCGATCCTGGCACGCCTGGCCGCGATGGCCAGATGCTCCAGGCATTTGACCGTTTTGGCGCGCCGGTTGTAGCACGCCATCAGAACGGCAAATTTCATGGCGTTCCCCAGGCTTGGTCATCAGACAGAATCAAAACAGGAGATTCATCCACGCGGAAGGGCCCAGCAGACTTAATATTCGTAACCTTCCCCGGCAAGGTTTCGTACTGCCGAGCCTGCCACTGGGAAGGCACCATCCAGTCACGTGGGCCCGTTGTATTCCAGACCAATCGTGCTTGACGTCCCCCTCTGCTCAACGTGCAAATCCAGAGCTTTTCGTCTGCCGTGCGGCACTCATTGATCGTTGCATCACGCAGCCAGCGCTCGGTTTTGATATAGGCATGGCCAGCGGCAGTTAGACGTGCGCCCTTTCCGGTTGTTAATGCCATCCCGGGTATGTCCCAGGAATACCAGTAGTAACGACCCAGGCCACTTGCCGCCCCCAGAATGAGGGAACGCGATGTAAAAGCTGCATAACGTTCGACCGACAATACTTCCGCGAAGACAGCTCCACCCATTGGCTTTACTTCCTTGTCCGGACTTTCAACCAAGAACCCGGACTCGGTATTCCATATTTCAAGATGGTTCAAGCCATATTGGTTAACCAGATTTCTCAGCGCTTTTACTACCGCCGGTATCTCCTCAGGTGGCGTTGCATAGATGTGATAGGCAATCACATCGCTAATTTTTCCGCCACCCGCATCCAGCCAGGCCTTGAGCCTTTTTAGGCCCAGCATCCTCGCATCAAATGCTGGGGATACCAGTTTTGCGTCTGGATCAATTTCGTTCAACACACGCTTAACGATGGTTCCCATTTCCACCATCTGCTTCGCGGTGCCAGTAAATCCAGCCGTTGCTCGATAAGGGTCTACCTCACGAAATCTGGGTTCATTCCACAGTTCGTAATATTTGATCTTGCCCTTGTAGCGAGTCACCACAGTACGGATGTAGTTCTCCCAATCCGCCATGCTTTTTGGCTCTGACGAAGCACCCCATCCATTCGGCACTTTTTCCATTGGACGCGCAGCCGCCCAGGGTGGTGTTTGACCCAGAGACAACATAACTTGGATACCCCGCGCGTGTGCACGTGAGACTGCGCTATCCAAGTTTTCAAAATGCCATTGTCCCTTTTGAGGCTCAAGCCCACGCCACTCAGTCTCATAGGTGATCACACGCCAAGAATAAAAGCGAATAGCTGGCCAGTTCGGTGTTGTTGCCCCCCAGCGCATGTGCATCCCAAAGTAACTATCAGAGATAAGGCGCGGGGTTGGCGCGGGGACAACGACCGTCTGCGCATAAGATGGCGTGGAGAACAACAGGCACGCAATCAACCCCCACATCCTTTGTGATCTACTGACTAAGGGAGGGCGCATTTCTTGGCTTCGAAAAAACATAAGAATCAGGCTTTTTCCAAGTTTGTTGCTGTCGTGAGTTTCGCTTTATTGGCGTTTGCTTCCAAACTAAGCAGCAGCACAAACACACCGAAATGAACAAAAAACATCAAATCTAGCGCCTGATTTCTGAATGGGGTTTCTGAAATTGAGCGCGTCAACAAAACGGCGACAAGTGCAAGCGAAGCACCGCGCGTGGTGGAAAAATATTTAAAGCCATACTTGACCAGGATTAACACGTAAAGAGATAAACCGATAACCCCCAAAACACCCGACTCACCCAATGTCTGAAAAAACTGGTTGTGGGCCATTCCTGCCGAATACAAAAGTTGCTGCGGTGCGTATTTGATTCTGTATTCGATATCCCAAAGGGATGGTCCGTAGCCAAAAATCGGATTATCTCGCCATGTATTAACGGTGATTTCCCAAAGTGTTGTTCGTCCGGTAAATGTAGTCAGGGTGTTATAGGTTTCGGTATCCAGCCCCCTAAACCATCCCCCACTCGAAAAGGCCAATAGCAAGCCACTCAGTCCTGCTAAAAAAATCAAGCCAACTACAATTGCCGGTGCGAACAAGTAGTCAACCTTGGGCGATCTGCGAGACTGCACCTTATAGATGATGTAGATGCCATACGTCAGAAGTGCCCCCACCCAAGCCGTCTTGGATTGGGCTGCCACAAGGACAGCGAAACTGATAAGCCAGGCCGCTTTGCGATAAATGGTTTTAGGTGAGTCATCAGCCATATCCAGCACCAGATAGACCAGTGCGGTCATACCCAGGCTGTTGGAATGGGAAAAGATCCCATGTAATCGGAAAGTAAAGCCGGGTATCAGAGTCAGCGCCGTACCAGTTGTCCAACTCGGCACAATCAAACCCATTAGCGCGCTAAGCGAAATATAGATAAGCAATACGCGCTTGAACTGTTTGACGTACCACAACCAATCAACTGCTGGCTGAGCGAGATAAGCCAATGAAAAAAACAACGGCCCATAGAAAATAAAATGAATAAAAACAGGGTTGGAGCCAAAGACCGAGCTAATGAACGACGGAACAACCAGCGCCAAGTACGCCAGAAACAAGGTCGTACCTGCCCTTTTTTCAACGTGCCGACTAACAATGGTTTTGACAATCACCACCAAGCTGAAGCCGAGCAACAAATAGGTCAAACCCCGCGCACCCCATAACGCAAGGAATTGCAGGATTGCAGGGGGAACCCACACATCGCGCAAAACACCGTCAACAAATTCACCGCGTGTAATCCGCAAGTCTGAAAGCACAGGCAACAGCGCCAGCATTCCGATCAGCCCTCCCCAAAACACCCTGTCGTTTCGCTGGGATGAAATACGAAACATGCCCCAAAGCACGCCAATAAAGGCCAGAGGAATAATCAAGGCAGCCAAAAAATAGGCCGAGAGAAAGGCGTACTGAATCATGCGCTAACCCAATTTTTTACGGCGCGATGCGACGCCATATATAGCTTGTTCATAAATCGATGTACCTTAGATTTTTCTGATGCCTGGCATCACAGCATTCGCCAAAATTCTGCCTGTTGTACCGATATGGCGAATCGCATTTGAGTAAGTCGCTTCATAAGCATCAGCAACCTGATCCACAGCAAAATTCTCTTGCGCACGTTTTCTGGCTGCCTGGGTGCAGCGCTGATATGCGGGCAAATCAGACAGTAGCCCGACGAGCGCTGATTCAATTTCCTTAACCGAGGTCACGTCCACCACCACGCCCCCTTCCCCAATCACCCAAGGTACTGCGCCGCTGGCCTGCCCACCTACTACCGGCAAACCTAGCGACATCGCCTCGGCAATCGACATACCGAAGGTTTCTTCCAGCGATGGATGCAGCAGCAGATCGGAGTCGGCCAGCTTTGCCAGAAGCTTCGGATAGGGCTGCGATCCCAGGAAGTGCACCCCCTGCGTCAAGCCCTCCGACGTTGCCCAGGTTTCGGCCATGCCACCCGGACCATAGTCGCTCCCCATGATGCAGAGTTCGGCGGCAGGAAAGCTTCTGCGCAGCGCGGCAAAAGACCTTCTGCTGCACGTCGGCACGGTGGATACGCACAGACCCGCCGCCCATTTCCCAGCCATTGAGCACCATGGCGATACGCGGCCGCGATGGGTCGTATTGCCGTTTTGATTCACTCAAATGAGCCGGATGCGCGGGTAGCGGATTGGGCACGACGCTGATCGGCACACGCGCATAGCCCTCGACTTTTTGCTTGAGGTAGGGCGAGACGGCTGTCAGGTGTTGTGCCTGATTCAGAACACGCCTCGCCATGAAGTAGCGCACGAGCCGGTAGAGGTTGGGAGCATGTTTCAGCACCACTTGCGGCACGTCGTGACAGGTGACGACATGCGGCAGACCGCTTTCAATGGCAGCCAAGGCAAATTCATAGCTCCAGTGGGCATGCACCAGATCGGGAGCGTCGTCCAGCATCGCTTGTGCGAGCAAGGCACGTTCAAGCTTGAAGGCGTCAGCGGCACGTCCCCAGTGGCCATCGCTGTAGCGGAATGCGCGGGGTCGCGCTGCGCAATAGGTGATTTTGAAGCGGTCGCCGCTAGCACTCACGCGGGCGCCGTGCGGCATGTCGGACGAGGTGGTGTAGGCGACGATGCTGTGGCCGCGCTCCAGCAGTTCACCAATCAGCGTGCCGAGCAGGGGTGCTCCGTAATAGCCGCGCGGCAAACCGGTGGTGTCGCCATCCAGAAAGCGGGCGATGATGTCGGTGGCGATGTGGCCGGCGATACCTATTCTCATGCGGATGCACCTGCTCGCGCCACGAGGCGGGATTTGAGATTGCGCTTGACCGTTTCGGCCAGGCTGCCCCACGGGCGGTACAAAATGTTGGCGCGATTGAGCTGTGCGATGCGCGCATCCACTTCCGGCTGCCGTCGGGCAAGCTGGATCTGAAAGCGCCGGCTGGCCCACTCATACAGCTCGAAGTCGAGCGGATTGGCTTGTTCGATAGCCTTGAGCACGATGGGGTCGATCTGTTTGGCAACGGGTTTGTCTTTTGTGACATTGCGGTTGAGGTAATACGGCGTCCAGTTCCAGCCGAGTTCGATCGCCATCAGCACCAGGCTTTCGTCGAAGCGCTCAGTGAGGCCGGCGACGGCAAAGTGGTTTTCGATGTTGCGCTGGGCGGTGTCGAGCAGGTCGCGGGTGCATTCGCCGCAGGGGATGTCCTGGTCGTGGCCGGACAGCAGGCGCACCTGGCCGTTGTCCATTTCGCCGGAAAGCCCTGCACTGGCGAATTCGGCCAGGCCCATGCCACTGGCAAGATGGTGATGCAGGTAATGGCCAGGCCGACGTTTGACGTAGTAATAATGCGAGACGATGCGCTCGGCGGGATGGCGCAGCAGGGTGATATAGCGGCTGTGCCCACTCAGGTATTCATGCAGGCCGAAGGGCATGTGACCCTTGAGCAGGCGGATGCGGTGGCGCTCTGCTTCTGGAAGCTGCTTGAAGGCTTCGAGCTGCTCGGGAACCGTGATGGTGCGGTAGGCGCGTTTGCTGTAATGCCGCTCAAGCACGGGGTGCAGGGTGGAACCAGCCGCCTTGGGAATGTGCAGGAAGATGAGGTTGTCGTAGTCCATGGCGATCCCGGATCAGGCAGCGCGGCTGCGCCCGACAAGGGCTGCGGAAAACAGACGTTCGATGCGGCCGACCAAAGGCAGTTGTTTTTTCAGTGCGACAAAAGCCGGCAGGGTGCGCAGCCACAGCCAGGCCAGGCCAAAGCTCAGCGCAAAAGCTGCACCGCCGGCGACGACTTCACCTAGCAGACTCCACCAGGGAAGCAGTTCGTAAGCATGGGCGGTGCGGGCGGTTTGCCAGACAGCCAGTGTGGTGGCAGCAGCGGTGAAGACGACGGCGGCGTTGACCCGAAGAAATTCACCCAAAGGAATTGGCAAGCGCCTGAAATGCAGGCCGATGTAGAGCGCAAGTCGGAAGGCTTCGGCAACGACCATGGCGAGCGCGAAGCCGATGACGCCATCGCCCCGCAGGTAATAGATGGCGATAGCGAGCACGGCAAGGGTGAGCAGCTGGATGGTGAACTTGGGCCAGAGCTGGCCCTGGGCATCGCACACGATGCCTGACAGCCGGGTGAGGAAGGCGAACGGCACGGCCAGCGCGGCGATTTCAACGATGGGGATGGCGGCAGTCCACTGTGGCCCCAACAGGGTGAGCACGGCATCGGACGCGGCAGGAATAAGGGCAAGGCTGACGGAGGCGGCCAGGCTGCCGATGATGACCCAGCCTGCCAGATAACCACGCGCCATTTTCTGGCTATCGTCCTGGGCGCTGCTAAGTACGGGGAACAGCACTTTGGTAACGGCATTGCCGATGTGGTGCATGGGCAACTTCACCAGCATTTGCCCGCGATTGTAAAAACCCAGCGCGGTTTCGCCATACCAGCGGCCGATCAGCAGCGAATCGACGTTGGCGCCGATATATTCGAGAAAGCCGATGGCGGAATATTTACCGCCATAGTGCAGAAAGTGGCGGATGTCGGCCCACGCGAAAACAGGGCGCAGGCTGTGGCGGACAAATGCATAGCTCGCTACCAGGGTGACAGCTTCTTGCCCGATGACGGCGAACACCAGGCTCCACACCCCATAGCCCTGAAAGGCGCTGCCAATGCCGACGACGCCGTAGCCCAGGATATAGGAAACGATTTCGACCATGGCGAGCTGCTTGAACTTGAGGTTGCGGCGCAGCAGACCGAGCGAGATGACGGAAAAACCGCTTAACAGGAAGGCTGCCGACAGGCCGCGCAGGATGGGCACGACTTCAGGGTTGCCGAAGAAGCTACCCGCCAGCGGCGCCAACAGCCACATCAGGGCAAATAGCAGCGCGTTGATGCCGACCGACAGGGTGAGCGCGGCGCGGATGTCGCGCTCGGAAAGCTCGGGTTTTTGCACCAGTGCGGGCGACACGCCCAGCTGGGCAAAGTAGCTCAGGAAGCGGATGGCGATCTGCGCCATGGCGATGAGACCAAAGGCCGACGGTGCCAGCAGGCGCGCCATGACGGCAGTGTAGCCAAGGTTGAAGCTGACGTTGGTGACCATCGCCAGCGTGGTCCAGCGCATGCCCGAGAGGGTTTTGGCGACGAGGCTCATGTCAGGCGGCGGGCGGCAGACAGACGGAAGCGCGGTGGGTTGCACCCACCCTACAGAGGCTGCAGAGGGTGGGGAGCGTGATCATTTGTATGCCGCGAGGAAGTCTTGGTACGCGGCAGCCAACCCACTGCGCATGTCGGTCGTCGCCGTCCACCCCATCGCATTCAGCCGTCCCACGTCCATCAGCTTGCGCGGGGTGCCGTCGGGTTTGCTGGCGTCGAATTCGAGCGTGCCCTCAAAGCCGACGACGTCCTTCACGGTCTCGGCCAGTTCGCGAATGCTGAGGTCGTGGCCGACGCCGATGTTCATCAAGGGCGGCAACCCATCGTTGCGGTCCTGGCCCAGCAGCGGAACGAACTTCTCGTCCGGCAGGTTCATCAGGTAGACGCAGGCGTCGGCCATGTCTTCGCTGTAGAGGAATTCGCGCTTGGGGGTGCCGCTGCCCCATACGGTGACGCACGGCGCATTGGCGAGCTTGGCTTCGTGAAAGCGGCGGATCAACGCGGGGATGACGTGGGAGTTTTCGGGGTGGTAGTTGTCGCCGGGGCCGTAGAGGTTGGTGGGCATGACGGCGAGGTACTGGGTTTTGTACTGGCGGTT
>NCCT01000020.1 GCA_002279795.1 Hydrogenophilales bacterium 12-61-10 | reverse complement strand
GTTGATTTCAACCAGTCGCTCGACAGCATGATGGCCATGGCCGACCGCCTGAAGCCGATGGTCGCCGATGTGCCTCGCAGCCTGTACGAGGTCAACAAGGCGGGTGGCAACCTGCTATTCGAGGGCGCACAGGGCACTTTGCTCGACATCGACCATGGCACCTACCCGTTCGTCACTTCGTCCAACTGCACCGCGGGTGGCGCGTCTACGGGCTCGGGCGTGGGCCCGTCTGCCATGCACTACGTGCTGGGCATCACCAAGGCCTACACCACGCGCGTCGGCTCCGGACCTTTTCCGACCGAACTGTTCGACGATGTGGGCCAGTATCTCGGCGAAAAAGGCCATGAGTTTGGTGCTACGACCGGCCGCGCCCGCCGTTGCGGCTGGTTCGATGCAGCTGCGCTGAAGCGCTCGATCCAGATCAACGGCGTGTCGGGGCTGTGTGTGACCAAGCTCGACGTGCTGGATGGACTGGAAACTGTTCGCGTGTGCGTCGGCTACAAGATTGATGGCGAGGTGTGCGACATCCTGCCAGTAGGCGCTGAGTCGATTACACATGTTGAGCCGATCTACGAAGATCTGCCGGGCTGGAGCGACACCACCGTCGGCGTGCAGGAGTTCGACAAGCTGCCGCAAAAGGCGCAAACCTATCTCAAGCGGATGGAAGCGTTGTGCGAAGTGCCGGTTGACGTTGTGTCGACCGGACCGGATCGGGTGGAGACAATTGTGCGTCGCCACCCCTACGAGGCGTAATGCTGGATATACAACCTACACAAGCAAAAAGCCGACACGAGGTCGGCTTTTTGCTTACAACTGGTGCCCAGAAGAGGACTCGAACCTCCACACCTTGCGGCACACGGACCTGAACCGTGCGCGTCTACCAATTCCGCCATCTGGGCAATAAGGCGTGCATTCTAGAGAGCAGAGAATAAATTGTCAACGAACAAATCACGCGGCAACGCAACCAAACACAAAATTCCGGCAATCCGCCTGGCCGATCCGTTCTACGAACGTGAAATCGAACGCTACGAATCACCCCTGCCCAGCCGCGAATACATATTGCAATTGTTGACTGAGGCGGGTTGCCCGGTTGATGCGGATGCGCTGGCCGAGCAATTGCACATCACCGACGATGAGCGCGAACTGTTCCAGCGCCGCCTTGGTGCCATGCAGCGAGATGGTCAGCTGATGCTGAACCGCAAGCGCCTGCTTTGTTTGGCTGACAAGCTGGACCTCATCAAGGGCCGGGTCGAAGGCCATCCGGATGGCTTTGGTTTTGTTTCGCCCGAAGATGGCAGCGACGACTTGTTCTTGTCGCCCAAAGAAATGCACCGCGTGCTGCACGGTGACAAGGTGCTGGTGCGGGTGGCGGGGTTTGACCGGCGCGGGCGGCGTGAAGCCAAGATCGTCGAGGTGCTGGAGCACGTCAACCAGTTCGTCGTGGGCCGCTATTATTCTGAGGACGGCATCGGGTTTTTGATCGCGGAAAACCGCCGCATCAATCAGGACATCCTCGTCCCCGCTGGCAACGAAGGTGCAGCGCAATCCGGTCAGGTCGTGACGGTGGAAATCGTCACCCAGCCAGGTGCCCACAATGAGGCAATCGGGCGCGTCAGCGAAGTTTTGGGCAGCTACACCGGCCCGGGCATGGAAATCGAGATTGCCTTGCGCAAACACGATTTGCCGCATGTGTTTCCGCCGGAAGTGGAAAAGCAGGCAACTGGTTTGCCGAACAAGGTGCTGAAGAAAGACATGGCCGGGCGTGAAGACATCCGCCATTTGCCGCTGGTGACCATCGATGGTGAAACTGCGCGCGACTTTGACGATGCCGTGTATTGCGAGCCGCTTGGCCGCAGCGGCTTTCGCCTGATCGTTGCGATTGCCGACGTCAGTCATTACGTCAAGCCTGACGATGCGCTGGACAAAGAGGGGTATGAGCGCGGGAATTCGGTGTATTTCCCGCGTCGCGTCATCCCCATGCTGCCCGAGGCCCTGTCCAACGGTTTGTGTTCGCTGAATCCCGAAGTCGATCGCCTTTCGATGGTGTGTGACATGCAAGTCAGCACCACCGGCAACATCAAGGAATACCGCTTTTACCCGGCGGTGATTTATTCGCATGCACGGCTGACCTACAACCAGGTGTGGGACTGGCTTTCCGGCGCGATCAAGCCGGACGCAAAACAGGCTGAGCTGATGCCGCATTTGCAGGCGCTGGATAAACTCTTCCGGACGCTGCTGAAGGCGCGCGCCAAACGCGGCGCAATCGACTTCGGCTCGACCGAAACGCAAATGCTGTTCGACGAAGAAGGCAAGATCAAGGCCATCGTGCCGGTGATCCGCAATGACGCCCATCGCATCATCGAGGAATGCATGCTGGCCGCCAACGTGTGCGCATCGGATTACCTGCACGTCAACAAGCAGCCCGCACTATTCCGCGTTCACGAAGGCCCGACCCCCGAGAAACTTGCAGCGCTACGCGGGTTCATGGCTGAGTTTGGTCTCGATTTGACCGGCGGCGACAAGCCCCATGCCAAGGATTACGCTGCGCTGCTTGAGAAAATCAAACCCCGTCCCGATGCCGGCTTGCTGCAAACGGTGATGCTGCGTTCACTCAAGCAGGCAGTCTATAGCCCGGATAACAAAGGGCATTTTGGCCTCGCATACGAGGCGTACACCCACTTCACTTCGCCGATCCGCCGCTACCCTGACTTGCTGGTCCACCGCGGCATCAAGGCAGTGTTGCAAGGCGAAAAATTGCCCGTCAAGGGACTGCTTGAAATCGGTGTGCATTGTTCGCAGACCGAGCGCCGCGCTGACGATGCCACCCGCGATGTCGATGCCTGGCTCAAAACCTATTTCATGCGCGACCGCATTGGCGATGAATACAACGGAACCGTCAGCGCCGTCACCAGTTTCGGCATGTTTGTCGCGCTGGACGAGATTTTTATCGAAGGGCTGGTCCATGTTTCCGAACTGGGTCAGGATTACTTCCATTACGACCAGGGCAAACACTGGATGCTGGGCGAGCGCACAGGCAAGCGCTATCGCCTGGGTGACCGTGTCCGGATCAAGGTGCTGCGTGCCGACATCGAAACCAGCAAAATCGACTTTGGCCTGGTCGATTCGGTGGATGCATCGGACGTGGCATCGGAGGCCGCGCCTGCGGCAAACAAAAAGGCAGGCAAGGCAAGGTCGGGCGGAAAAAGAAAATGAGCGAGAAAGGGCCCGAAAAGCTGATCTACGGGTTTCATGCCGTGTTGGCGCGACTGCGCCATGATCCGTCCGGTGTGATGGAGATTTATCTCGACCTGACCCGCCGTGATGCGCGTGCGCGGGATCTGGTTGCGCAAGCCAAGTCCAATCAGGTCAATCTAGCCCAGGTTGAGCCGGCTCGCTTGGCACGCCTGGTGGGCAAGGAGGTCAAGCATCAGGGCGTGGTTGCACGCGTGAAGCCTGTTCAACTCAGCCATTCGCTTGACGATATTCTGGAAAGCATCAAGGGCGCACCGTTGCTGCTGATCCTCGACGGCGTAACGGATCCCCACAATCTGGGGGCAATTTTGCGTTCTGCCGATGCCTTTGGCGTGCATGCGGTCATTGCACCGAAGGACAACGCAGTCGGTATCAATGCCACCGTCGAAAAGGTGGCTTCGGGCGCAGCGGAAACCGTGCCCTACATCATGGTGACCAACCTTGCTCGCACCATAGAAGAGCTTAAAGAGCAAAACATCTGGGTGATTGCCGCAGATATGGACGGCGACCAGACCTTGTCGGGTATCGATGCTAAAACCGGCATTGCCTGGGTCCTGGGTTCGGAAGGCGAGGGTATCCGGCGTCTGGTCAAGCAAAGCTGCGATCAGGTTGCACGGATCCCGCTTGGCGGAACGGTCGAAAGTCTCAATGTTTCGGTTTCGGCGGCTTTGTGCCTGTACGAAACGGTCAGGCAGCGCGGTCAGGGCGGGTGAAGCGGCCCGAAGTGACGGGTTGATCTAAAATGGGAGGGGCGCAACCAATCAAGGTTTCAGACCCTGAACGTGCAGTTGTCTTTGCTTTGCCCTTATCTGCCATCAGGCTTCTCTTGCCAAGAGCGGGTGCGGCCTTCATACTAATCGACCGGACGGGTCTTTTGGTTTGCCTTTGGTTTGCCTTTTTCCTGGCGATCTTTACTGACATCCGCCACTCGGCGCGGTTGCTGCGGTTCTCATTGCGATCTTACGCATCCCCAGCGCTGGCGCATGGCTCGCCGCGTTATCGGCTTATCACTCAAGGAACACAACTATGGCGAAAGAAGAACTGGTAGAAATTGAAGGCGTTGTAAACGAGGTGCTGCCGCAAACGCGCTTTCGGGTTACGTTGGACAATGGTGTTGAAATCATTGCCTATGCTTCCGGCAAAATGCGCAAGCACCGCATCCGCATTCTGACCGGCGACAAGGTCACCATTGAAATGTCACCTTATGACCTGACCAAGGGTCGCATCAATTTCCGCCATAAGGACACGCACGTTCAATCGCCGATGGCCCCCAGAAAATACAAGTAATGTCCTGTTGAATGGGCATCGTTGATTTGATTTTGTATCAGTTCTGCATCCCGTTACTCGAGCCGAGTCCTGCAAGGAACTCGACTCCTGACCGCTTACCCCCGCACTTTTCGATAAGCCTCTAGCAAGCGTTGATGGATCGCGCTGCCTTCAAAGTTGTTGCCTAGCGCACTCAGTCCGAAAAACCGCTTGTCCTGATTGAATAAGGAAAAAGCGTGCTGCAGCGTTTCCCGTCCGTATAACAGCGCGAGTGCCGGTTCAAACGGACTGGGATCGGCCAGTTGGACGAGGTCGGCAATACAGCGATAGACCTTCAGGCGTGCCTCGCTACGTTGCCCATATTGTGCGATCCAGGCGCAGCCTTCCAGAATGGCATCATCGTCACCGATCGCCAGCGCAAGCAGCAGTTTGATTTCACCCACGCGAATATCGGTCCACGGCGACTCGGGGTCGGGCGCAAGACCGATCAGAACCGTCACCAGCCGGTCATCCGCCAGTTCAAGCTCATCAATCAGATCAAGCAGGTCGGCACATTCGTCGTCCGTCAGGTCGGGTAGGCGTGACAGTGCGGGGCGGATCCGGTTGCCAACGCTGTTGTTTTCGAACTCGAGCTCCTCAACCGGATAAATCTCCGAAACCCCGGGTACCAAAATGCGGCAGGCGTAAACGCCGAGATGGGTGAAGTCGGCGATATAAATGTCATGTCCCGCCTTGTGTAGCGCGTTGACCGACCACGCATAGTCTTCTTCGGTTGTCGTGCCGAAATTCCAGTCGACAAATTCGTAATCCGGCGTGTTGCGCAGGAACTTCCAGCTGATGACGCCACTGGAATCGACAAAGTGGATTTCGAGGTTTTGCGGATCGGCAATTTCGGCTTCGTCAAAACCCGGGGCGGAAAATCCAGCCAGTGAATCGAGCGCGCGGCCCTGCAGCAGTTCGGTCAGGGCGCGTTCCAGTGCCACTTCGAAGCGTGGGTGCGCGCCGAAGCTGGCGAAGCAGCCTTGATCTTGCGGGTGCAGCAAGGTCACGTTCATGACCGGATACTCGCCGCCGAGCGAGGCGTCTTTCACGACGATGCCAAAGCCGGCTTCCCGCAAGCCGCGGATGCCGGCAGCGATGTGTGGATAACGGTTGATCACGGCTTCGGGCACATCGGGCAGGCAGATGCCTTCTTCGATGATGCGGAACTTGATGTGACGTTCGAAGATTTCGGCCAGGGCCTGGGTGCGCGCCTCCATCAGCGTGTTGCCAGCCGACATGCCGTTGCTGACGTACAAGTTGCCAATGAGGTTGACCGGAAAATAGACCGTTTTGCCATCGCTCAGACGCTGATAGGGAATGGCACATATGCCCCGTTCCGTATTGCCTGAATTGAGGTCGACCAGCTGGTCGGCACGCACGTTGTCATCCGGGTTGTAGAACGCGCGCAGCTCCGGGGTGAGGAGTACGTCTGGCCAGGTTTCGCCTTCCAGCGGGATCCAGCGCTCATCGGGCGTGTGGGTGTATTCCCGTTCAGCCAGCGTCTTGCCCAGATAAAAGTGCGTCCAGAAGTAATTGGTCGACAGTCGCTCGAAGTATTCACCCAGCGCGCTCGCCCGCGCTGCCAGCTCCGTTGCGCCCTTGCCGTTGGTGAAAAGCAGGGGACAGTCGCGGTCGCGGATATGGACCGACCACACGCCTTCCACCGGATTGAGCCAGGAGCGTTCCTCGATATGAAAGCCGATCGCCAGAAGCCTGGATTGCAGCGTGGCAATCGACGCTTCGAGTGAAGCGTCCTTGCCGGGAATGAAGTGTTCGGTGGAGGACATGGGCGAGCCTGATTTCTGAGCAGGCGACAGCATAAGCGATGCGTCAAGCCGGGGAGGCAGTCTGCTGCTCAAATTCTGCAACAACCCGTGTCAATCGGCTGGCTTCCTGCTCCGGACGCATTAACTCGCGTCGCATCCGGCCGTGGCTGAGCAGGGCGGCATAAAACGCGGGATCGCTTTCTGCTTGCCACATCAGCCGTGCCAGATGCTTGTCGTCGCCCACCGGGAAATAGCCCGGGTAATCCACGCCCAGCATGCCGAGGTTGCCAGACATCCGTGACGCCAGAACCGGTACATCGGCCGCCAGGGATTCGCAAATGACATTAGCGCCGCCTTCCATGAGCGAACTGATGACCATTAGATGCGATCGGGACAGGTGCTTGAGCACGGCTGGATGCGGCACCGCTCCGCTCCAGTGCCAGCGCGGCAGTTTGCCCTGCGTCAGCCGGGCGGTATCGGCCATTGCCTCACTCAAGGCATCGCCAAAATGGGTGACCTGAATGCGCGAGCTTTCGGGTAACAGCGCGCTGGCCCATGCCGCACGGAAGGGATCCTTTTCTTCACGCAGGTGGCCGATTACCAGCACCTCGAATCGGTCGCTGGCAGCCGGCTTGCGGGGATTGTCGGGCGAGGACTGGTAGATCACGCGTGTCTTGGCAGCCAGGTGTGGGGCGAGCTCATCGACGCCGCGCTCCTGCAGCACGATGAGGCGGTGCGCAAGCTTCAGCGCCTGTTGGGCGTCGGCGTTGTCGCGGATATCCCGGTATAGATCCGTGCCGGTCAGCGCCAGCAACAGCGGGCGATCGGGAAACCGCTCGGCGTAGGCTTTGATCGAGTTGAAGCTGCGTCGCGCATGCAGCGCCAGCATCAGCCCGGCTGGGTAGCCATCCCATTCCTGTTGCACCCGTACCGTATGCCCGGCTTCGCGCAGGAAGCGCGCCCAGCGTGCGGCAGTGTGCCAGTTGCCATTGCGGTGTTCGCGGCCGTAGGGAGTGATAAGAGCGATACGCATCGGACGAGTTTACGCTGGCTGGGGTGGATCGCGGATAATCGGCGGATGAACGAAACCGCCATTTCCTCACGCGATAACCCGATTTTCAAACGCCTTAAAAAGCTCGCCGAATCAGCCCGCGCACGGCGCGACGCGCAGATGAGCGTGCTCGACGGCGAGCATCTGCTGGTCGCGTATCAGGACGCGGGCGGCCAGCCGCATACGCTGGCACGGGCGGCTTCGTTCGATGCGATGCGCTTTGCGCAACTGGCGGCACGCAGTCCTCAGGCGAAGGCGAAGGCGATCGTGCTGCCCGATGCGCTGTTCGCCGAACTCTCGCCGGTTGCCACGCCGACCGGCATGCTGGCCGAGGTGGCCTGGCTCGCGCCGACAGAAATCGCGAACACGCCGCTCGTCGTCGTGCTGGAAGACATTCAGGATCCGGGCAACCTCGGCTCCATGCTGCGCACGGCGGCGGCGGCGGGCGCCACGCTGGCGGTGCTGTCGCGGGGCTGCCACGATGCCTGGTCACCGAAGGCGCTGCGCGGCGGGCAGGGGGCGCAGTTCGTGCTGCCGATGCAGCAGGACGTGGAACTGGCAACGTGGCTGAACGCTTTTTCCGGCCAGAGCATCGCGCTGGCGCTGGGCGAGGCAAACGATTTTTTTGCGCAGGACTATGCGGGCGCGACGGCGCTGGTGGTGGGCAACGAGGGAAGCGGGCTGACTGCTGGCGTAGCCCTGAATGCAAGTCTGTGCGCACAAATCCCCATGCCGGGCCGGGTCGAGTCACTGAACGCCTCTGCGGCGCTGGCGGTGGCGATGTTCGAGGTGGTGCGGCAACGTCGCAGCGGCAGGGGCGTGGCCGCCTGAGTCAGGTTCGCGTCAGGCCGCTGGGTCGATGTGCAGGCCTAGCGCCTGCCGCCAGTCGCGCTGCAACAGCGCCAAGATGTTTTCGGCAGGAACGGGCTGGCTGATTAAATAGCCCTGCACGACCGGGCAGCCGATTTTGTGCAACACGTCCAGCTGGCTCCGGGTTTCTACGCCTTCAGCCACCGTGTCCAGATTGAGGCCTTTGCACAGGGCGAGTATCGAGTTGACCAGCGCTTCATTGACCGAGTCGTGGCGGAGATCCTTGACGAAATATCGGTCGATTTTAAGGACGTCGAGCGGAAACCGCTTCAGGTGCGCCAGCGACGAATAGCCTGTACCGAAATCGTCGATGGCGATCGACACGCCCAGCGCTTTCAGTTCCAGGATCTTGTGCGCGGCGGCATCCATGTCCCCCATCAGGATGCCTTCGGTGAGCTCCAGTTGCAGGGACTGCGGAGGCAGCCCGGATTGCGCGAGAGCGGACTGTACGTTCGAGAGCAAGTCGCAGTTCCAGAACTCCTTGCTGGACACGTTGATGGCGATCACCAGATCGTTGAATCCGGCCGCATGCCAGCGCGCCCCCTGCGTGCAGGCTGCACCCAGCAGCATGCGACCAACAGGGAGAATCTCGCCGGTGTCTTCCAGCATGTCGAGAAAGGCTGCGGGGCTGAGCAAACCTTTTTCCGGGTGGTTCCAGCGGATCAGGGCCTCGACCGTGCAGGTGCGCCCGCTGTCGAGGTTGACCTGCGGCTGATAGTAAAAGCTGAACTCATTGCGTTCCAGCGCATGGTGCAAATCGGTGTCCAGTTGCAGCCGTTCTTCGGCCATGGCGTTCATGGCCGCGTCATAGAGGTGATAGCGGTTCTTGCCGCTGCTCTTGGCGTAATACATCGCGGTGTCCGCGTTTTTCAGCAGGTCGCTCGAACTGGCGCCGTCCGTCGGGTAGACGCTGATGCCGATGCTGCAACTATTGAATAGCTCACGTTCGGCAATCTGGTAGGGCACCACCATGACGGCCAGGATTTTGTCGACGACGTGGAAAATTTGCGACGCCGCCCGCACATCGCTCATCACCACCACGAACTCGTCCCCGCCCAGTCGTGCGACGAGATCATTGCTGCGCACGGCCGATCTCAGACGTTGGGCAACCTGGCAGATCAGCTGGTCGCCGACGGCGTGGCCCAGGGTGTCGTTGACGCGCTTGAAGTTGTCCAGGTCAATGAACAAGATGCCAATCTGGGTCTTGTGCCGCCTGCCATGGGCCAGCGCCTGCTCCAGATGTTCCAGCAGCAAGCGGCGGTTGGGCAGGCTGGTCAGCGCATCGTGAATGGCCAGATGTTCGCGTTCGAGGCTGATGCGGGTGGTGTAGCGCAGCACCACGGCCGCAACGATCACGCCGACCACCAGGGCCGCGCCACACAGCAGATACATCCAGAAGCGCGCCACCCTTTGCGCCTCGTACGCCTTGCGACTGGCAGCCAGCGCGACCTGCTGGGTTTCGGCGTCGAGCTGAAACAAGACGGCCAGCACCTGATTTTGGGTCGGGATGGCGCGGGTGAGGGTGACCCTTTCAGCCTCCCGGTTGAACTGGGCGTTGATCAGGTCGATGACCTCGGTCTGGATCGGTTGCGCAACCTGAATCAGTTGTTGCTGCCGGGCGATCAGTTTGTGTTCACGGTCATTCAGCGGCATGCCCTGCAAGGTCTGCCGCGCAACGACGTATTCCGCCCCTTTTTCATTGAATCGGGTAAGCAGGTCGTCGCGCTCGAACGGGTCATCGACCTTGGACAGGGTCAGCATGATCAGTGTGCGTTCCCGCGCGACGCTCAGCATGGTTTTGGTGAGGTTCTGCTTGCGCATGTGGACATTGACCACGGTATCAAGGTTGTGCGTCGTGATGCCCAGTTGCTGCAGGCCGATCGTCGTGACGAACAGAATCAGCAGCAGTTGCACGACAAACCCCGCGAGCAGCGCGGCACTCCAGGCGGCGGGTCGAATATGGTGTGACAGGGTTTTGGAATGAGCGGGCATGACGCTGGTCAGGGTTGGGGCCGGGGTGCCGGCGGCCAGAAAAGACAACAGGTCAGCACTAAACGGTTCTCATTCGATAAAAAACAGGGTGAGGCTGCAAATTTAGTGATGGCCATCAAGCTGTGACGCCACCCGATGCCGCGTTCCTTCCTGTCAATGCGGCTAGACTTGAACTAGAGCTTTGCAAGCGCCGAAGTTATTGATTTTAGAGAACGGAGCATGAGATGCAGGATTCGAAACCAGGCACGCCGGTTAACTATATCGTTCCGCTGGAAGCGCTATCGATGGCCGATGTGCCACGGGTGGGCGGCAAGAACGCGTCGCTTGGAGAGATGATCAGCACTTTGTCCAATGCGGGCGTCAAGGTGCCGGGCGGCTTTGCCACCACGGCGCAGGCGTTCTGGGACTATCTCGACCACAACCAGCTGCGCAGCCGCATCCATGCACGGCTGGATGCGTTGAACATCACGGACGTCACCGCACTGGCGCTCGCCGGCGCCGAAATTCGCACCTGGGTGGAAGAGGCTGTCTTGCCGCCCGCGCTGGAAGCCGGGCTGCGTGCTGCTTATCGCGCACTGGGCGATGGCGTGTCGGTCGCGGTGCGCTCGTCCGCCACGGCCGAGGACTTGCCCGACGCCTCGTTTGCCGGCCAGCAGGACACCTTCCTGCACGTCTGCGGCGAGGCGGCTTTGCTTGCCCATGTCAAAAAAGTCTTCGCCTCGCTATACAACGACCGCGCGATCGCCTATCGCGTGCACCATGGCTTTGCGCATGCCGAAGTGGCGCTGTCCGCCGGGGTGCAGCGCATGGTGCGCTCGGATCGTGCCAGTGCCGGCGTGATGTTCACGCTCGATACCGAGTCGGGCTTTCGTGATGTGGTGTTTATTACGGCGGCCTATGGGCTGGGTGAAACCGTGGTTCAGGGATCGGTCAATCCGGACGAGTTTTACGTTCACAAGCCGATGCTGGCGCAGGGATTTCCTGCTGTGGTGCGGCGCGAGCTGGGCGAAAAGGCGATCCGCATGGTGTGGCGCGATGGCGTCAACGTGGTCGATAACACGCCCGTCGAGCTGCGCCGGCAGTTTTCCCTCACCGATGCAGACGTGCTGCAGCTGGCGCGCCAGGCGGTGACGATCGAGAACCACTATGGCCGGCCGATGGATATCGAATGGGCAAAGGATGGCGAGACCGGCGAGTTGTTCATCGTGCAGGCGCGGCCGGAAACCGTGAAGACGCGGGTGCATGGCGCGGGTGAGCATTACACCCTGGAAACCACTGGCACGGTACGCATCAGCGGCCGCGCCATCGGGCAGAAAATCGGCGCCGGTGCAGTGCGGATCGTTGCCAGTCCGGCGGAAATGGATCGGGTTCAGGCGGGCGACGTGCTGGTGACCGATATGACCGACCCCGACTGGGAGCCGGTGATGAAGCGTGCGGCCGCGATCGTCACCAATCGCGGTGGGCGAACCTGCCATGCGGCGATCGTCGCGCGCGAGTTGGGGATTCCCGCCGTGGTGGGAACGGGCGCGGCGACGACGGTTTTGAAGGATGGCGAGGTCGTCACGGTATCGTGCGCCGAGGGTGACACCGGTCTGGTGTACGCCGGCAAGCTGGCGTTTTCGGTGGAAACCCTGGCGAGCGAGAGCCTGTCGCCCCTGCCCGTCAAGCTGATGATGAACGTCGGCAATCCCGAGCGCGCGTTCGAATTTGCACAGATTCCGAATCAGGGCGTCGGCCTTGCGCGGCTCGAATTCATCATCGCGCGCATGATCGGCATGCACCCGCTGGCCTTGCTGGACTATGCCGGGCAGTCTCTCGTTGTGCGCGACGAAATCGACCTGCGCGTCGCAGGCTATGCCAATCCGGTGACGTTCTACGTGGACAAGCTGGCGGAGGGCATCGCTACGCTGGCGGCGGCGTTCTGGCCGCAGCCGGTGATCGTGCGCTTGTCCGATTTCAAGACCAACGAATACGCCAACCTGCTGGGCGGCGCGCGTTACGAACCCAAGGAGGAAAACCCCATGCTGGGGCTGCGCGGCGCGGCACGCTACGTTTCACCCTTGTTCCGCCCGGCATTCGAGCTGGAATGCCGGGCGCTCAAACAGGTGCGCGAGACCCTGGGTTTGACCAACGTCGAGGTCATGATTCCCTTCGTGCGCACAGTCGAGGAATGCGCGACCGTGGTCGAGCTGCTGGCATCCAACGGCCTCAAGCGCGGTGACAACGGCCTGCGCTTGATCATGATGTGCGAGATCCCGTCCAACGTCCTGCTGGCGGACGACTTCCTGCAGCTTGTCGACGGCTTTTCCATCGGCAGCAACGACCTCACCCAGTTGACGCTCGGCATCGACCGCGATTCCGGATTGGTGGCCGAAGGCTTCGACGAGCGCAATCCGGCGGTAAAAATACTGCTGGCAGAGGCGATCGCCGCCTGCAACCGTCACGGCAAGTACATTGGCATCTGCGGCCAGGGGCCGAGCGATCATCCAGACCTTGCCTATTGGCTGGTGGCGCAGGGCATCGGCTCGATTTCGCTCAATCCGGATACGGTCGTGGCCACCTGGCAACGGCTGGCGCGGGCGTGATATTTTGTCGTCCTTTCAGGGAGACGAGATGCAAGCACCAACGGCAAGGCCACGCACAAGCGGGTTGAAATGGTTTCTGTGGCTGGTCGGGGTTCCGCTGCTGCTTTTTGCGGGGTATCTGGCGTTCGTGGTGAACTGGGCGTATTCCGATGGCGAGCGTGCGGGTTATCTGCAGAAGTTTTCGCACAAGGGCTGGATCTGCAAGACATGGGAAGGCGAACTGGCCATGACGACCGTGCCAGGCGTGGCGCCGGTATTGTGGAATTTCACCGTGAAGCACGAGGCCGTGGCGGCCCAGCTGAATGCGATGGCGGGCAAACGGGTTGTCGTTCACTACGAAGAGCATCGCGGCATTCCCACTCAGTGCTACGGCGAAACCAACCATTTCGTGAGTCGGGTCAGCGAGATCGAGGACATCGGCGTGCGCAGCCGACCGGTCGAAGCGCTGCAGGAAATCCCACAATAAGCCTGCCTGCCTGCCGGTGCGTGCCGGACGGCTTCGTCATTGAGCCATCATGGGTGATGAAGTAGAATCCGTCATCACCCGCCCCCGCTTAGTAAAATGACGAAGTATGTGTTTGTCACTGGTGGAGTGGTTTCTTCCCTCGGGAAAGGGATCGCCTCCGCCTCACTCGCCGCGCTGCTTGAATCGCGCGGCCTCCGTGTCACCCTGTTAAAGCTCGATCCGTACATCAACGTCGACCCCGGCACCATGAGCCCGTTTCAGCACGGCGAGGTGTTCGTGACCGACGATGGCGCGGAAACCGACCTTGATCTGGGCCATTACGAGCGCTTTTCAAGCGCCAAGATGGGCAAGCGCAACAACTTTACGACCGGCCAGATCTACAAATCGGTAATCGATAAAGAGCGGCGTGGCGATTATCTTGGCGGCACCGTGCAGGTTATTCCGCACATCACCGACGAGATCAAGGCCTCGATCCGCGCAGGCGCAGAAGGCGCCGATGTGGCGATGGTCGAAATCGGCGGCACAGTGGGCGACATCGAGTCGCTGCCTTTCCTCGAGGCCATCCGCCAGATGGGCTTTGAAGACGGCCCTGAAAACACCTGCTTCATCCATCTCACGCTGCTGCCCTACATTCCCACCGCAGGCGAGCTGAAAACCAAGCCGACCCAGCATTCGGTGAAAGAACTGCGTGAAATCGGTATCCAGCCCGACATCCTGCTGTGCCGTGCCGACCGCGAAGTTCCGGTCGAAGAACGCCGCAAGATCGCGCTGTTCACTAATGTGCGGCCGGAAGCGGTGATCCAGATGCTGGATTCCGATTCGATCTACAAGATCCCGGCGATGCTGCACGACCAGATGCTGGACGAAATCGTCTGCCACAAGCTGAAAATCCTGGCGCGTGCGGCCGATCTGACCATCTGGAAAAAACTGGTCAACGCTCTGGAGCACCCCAAGCACACGGTCAACATCGCTTTCGTCGGCAAGTATGTCGATCTCACCGAATCCTATAAATCGCTGTCGGAATCGATGATTCACGCCGGCATGCACACCCTCAGCAAGGTCAAGATTCACTACATCGACTCCGAACAGATCGAGCAGTCCGGCACCGACAGCCTGAAGGGCATGGACGCGATTCTGGTGCCTGGCGGCTTCGGCAAGCGCGGGGTCGAAGGCAAGATTGCCGCGATCCGCTATGCGCGCGAAAACAAGGTGCCGTATCTCGGCATCTGTCTGGGCATGCAGCTGGCCGTGGTCGAATATGCGCGCGATGTCGCCGGCATGGCGGATGCGCATTCCACCGAATTCGATGCGGCCACCACGCATCCGGTCATTGGTCTCATCACCGAATGGCTGGATCGCGGCGGCCAGATGGAGACCCGTAACGAGCAGTCGGATCTGGGCGGCACCATGCGTCTGGGCGGCCAGCCCTGCAGTCTGAAAGAAGGCACCCTCGCGCGCGAAATCTATGGCGCAGCCAGTATTGTCGAGCGCCATCGCCACCGTTACGAAGTCAACAACACCTTGCTGGACGAGTTGGAGGCAAAGGGCCTGGTCGTGTCGGGTCGCGCGCCGGGCACCGATTTGTGCGAAATGGTCGAGTTGCCGCGCGCGGTGCATCCCTGGTTCGTCGGTTGTCAGTTCCACCCTGAATTCACCAGCAATCCGCGCACCGGCCATCCGCTATTCATCGCCTTCGTTCAGGCCGCATTGGCTTGCAAGCAGCAGGAGCAAACATGAAACTCTGTCATTTTGAAGCCGGCCTCGATCACCCCCTGTTCCTGATTGCAGGGCCCTGCGTGATCGAATCCGAGCAACTGGCGATGGATACGGCGGGTGCGCTGAAAGAAATGTGCGCGGCGCTGGATATTCCCTTTATTTACAAGTCCTCGTTCGACAAGGCCAATCGTTCGTCAACGCAGTCTTTCCGAGGCCTGGGGGTCGAAGAAGGCCTGCGCATCCTGTCCGAAGTGAAAGCGAAAATCGGCGTGCCGGTGCTGACCGACGTGCATGAAGACACGCCGTTGAATGAGGTCGCGGCCGTGGTGGACGTGCTGCAGACCCCGGCGTTCTTGTGCCGCCAGACCAACTTCATCCAGAACGTCGCGCGCACCGGGCTGCCGGTCAATATCAAGAAAGGCCAGTTTCTTGCGCCGTGGGACATGCAGAATGTCGTCGACAAGGCGCGCGAGGTGGGCAACGATCAAATCATGGTGTGCGAGCGCGGCGTGAGCTTTGGCTACAACACGCTGGTGTCCGACATGCGCGGGCTGGCAATCATGCGCGCAACGCAATGTCCGGTGGTATTCGATGCCACGCATTCGGTGCAGCAGCCGGGCGGGCAGGGCACCACCAGCGGCGGACAACGTGAGTTCGTCCCGGTGCTGGCGCGTGCGGCGGTAGCGGTTGGCGTGGCCGGGGTGTTCGCGGAAACGCATCCGAACCCCGCTTGCGCACTGTCCGACGGACCCAATGCCTGGCCGCTCGACATGATGAAAGAGTTGCTGGAAACCTTGAAAGAAATTGACGTGCTGGTGAAACAGCGCGGGTTTATTGAACACAAACTGATGAAAACCTGAATCGGGAAAGCGCGCGCAGAGGGGTTCTGCGCGTCTTCGCGGACACCTATTGAATGAAGGAAAAGCAATTGAGCGCAATTATTGATGTCATCGCCCGGGAAATTCTCGACTCTCGCGGCAATCCCACCGTCGAGGCCGATGTGCTGCTGGAGTCCGGCGTACTGGGGCGTGCCGCCGTGCCGTCCGGCGCGTCGACCGGCAGCCGCGAAGCCATCGAACTGCGCGATGGCGACAAGGCGCGTTACCTCGGCAAAGGGGTGCTGAATGCGGTCGAGCACGTCAACACCGAAATCTGCGAAGCCATCATCGGCCTCGATGTGGAAGACCAGGCCTTCATCGATCAGACCATGATCGATCTCGACGGCACCGAGAACAAGTCGCGTCTCGGCGCCAATGCCATGCTGGCGGTGTCGATGGCCTGCGCGCGCGCTGCTGCCGAACAGGCCGGGCTGCCGCTGTACCGCTATCTGGGCGGAGCCGCTCCGATGGCCTTGCCGGTGCCGATGATGAACATCATCAACGGCGGCGCGCACGCCAACAACAATATCGACATGCAGGAATTCATGATCATTCCGGTTGGCGCGCCGAGCTTCCGTGAAGCCTTGCGCTACGGTGCAGAAGTGTTCCATGCCCTGAAAAAACTGCTCGATGATGCCGGCATGGCGACGACCGTGGGCGACGAAGGCGGCTTTGCCCCCAACCTTGAATCGCATGAGGCGGCGCTCAAGCTGATCGTGCAGGCGATCGAAAAAGCGGGCCTGCAGCCCGGCATCGATGTCGCCATCGGCGTCGATTGCGCAGCCTCCGAGTTCTACAAGGACGGCCTCTACCATCTGGAATCCGAAGGCCTGAAGCTGACCTCGGCGCAGTTCACCGACTACCTGGCAGCCTGGTGCGACAAGTACCCCATCATCAGCATCGAAGACGGCATGGCCGAAGGCGATTGGGATGGCTGGAAAGTCCACACCGAAAAGCTCGGCACGCGGGTTCAGCTGGTCGGCGACGATCTGTTTGTCACCAACGCCAAAATCCTCAAGGAAGGCATCGACAAGGGCATCGCCAATTCGATCCTGATCAAGGTCAACCAGATCGGCACCCTGTCAGAAACCTTCCAGGCCATCGAAATGGCCAAGCAGGCTGGTTATACATCGGTCATTTCGCATCGTTCGGGCGAAACCGAAGACACGACCATCGCCGACCTGGCTGTCGCCACCAACGCGCGCCAGATCAAGACCGGTTCGCTGTCACGTTCCGACCGCATGGCCAAGTACAACCAGCTGCTGCGCATCGAAGAAGAACTCGGCGATACGGCTAGCTACCCCGGGCGCGATGCGTTCCGCCAGCGCGGTTAATTTCAGCGCCGGTAGCTTTGCCGCGCGCGCACGCAGCCAGGGTTTGACCTGGGTGCTGGCTGCCGCGATCGTTTTGCTGCAATACCCCTTGTGGCTGGGGGAGGGGAGTTGGTTGAGCGTGCGTGAGCGCGCTCGGGAAATCGACATCCAGCAGGCATTGAACCAGCGCCTGCAGGCACGCAACGAGGGTTTGCTGGCCGAGCTTGGTGACCTTAAACAAGGGCGTGACGCCATCGAAGAGCGGGCGCGCAATGAGTTGGGCATGATCGCGCCGGATGAGTGGTTCATCCGCGTGGTGCCGGCCTCTTCCGTTCAGTCTGGGAATACGCATGAGTGATTTGCAAATCAGCTTGTTGGTGATCGGCGCAGGCATCGTGGTGCTGGTGCTGGCTTTTAACTGGTTTCAGGAACGCCGCTTCCGGAATCAGGCGAATGCCGCTTTTCAGGCGCCGGTGGCCGATGTGTTGATGCAGCGCGATGCGGCAGCGCCCGCGCGTGATGTTCATGACCGGGTTGAACCCGCCCTGGGTCCGGCAGACGACATCGAGGCAGCAGAAAGGCAGATGCGCGTCGATACGCAGTCGCCCCGCCCCGGGGCAGCGCCTGTTTTTGCCGCCGAAGCAGCAGCGCGCAGCGTTCGCCCCGCACCGGCCGTGTCATCGGCGCCCAGTCAACCCGCTGCCGCGCCCTATGATGAGCTGATCGAATATCGCATTCGTCTGGGCAGCGATGGGGTGCAGGCCAACGCGCTCGCAGACGCCTACACCACCACCCGCACGCTGGGTAAGACGGTGCGCTGGATGGGGTTGCCGATCGGGGCTGCGCAATGGGAAGACGTGCAGCCCTGGCGTGATGTGCATTATCAGCAGCTGGTCGTCACGATGCAGCTTGCAGACCGCAATGGCGCCGTGCTCGAAGAGCAGCTCATGTCGCTGTGCGAGTTGATGCAGGACATGGCGCAACGGCACGGCCTGCGTGTTGCCTGTGATGACGTGGTCGAAGCGCTCGAACGCGCACAGGCGATCGACCGTTTTTGTGTCGACGTCGATGTGCTGATCGGCTTGAACGTGGTGGCGCGCGGCGAAGGCACGGTGAACCTCGCACGCATCATTCACCAGGCTGAAAGCGGGGGCATGGTGCTGGGCATGGACGGCGTGTTCCAGTTGCTCGACAGTCGCAGCGAACAGCTTTACGCCTTGTGCAATCACGATGCCGAGCCTTTTACCAACGAGGTGGTCGAGGGGCAGATGTCGCAGGGCGTGACCTTGCAGTTTGACGTGCCACGCGTGCCCGATGGCTTGAAGGTGTTTGACGGCATGGTGTCATTTGGCCGCAAGCTCGCCAACGAAGTCGGCGGTATTCTGGTGGATGACAACCTGCGACCGCTGACCGATACCGGTATCGAAAAAATCCGCACCCAGCTCATGCAGCTCTACGAACGCATGGAAGCGCGCGGCGTACCATCCGGTTCCCGGCGGGCGCTGCGTCTGTTTTCCTGATGGCTTCTCCTGATGTGCTGGCGCGCGTGACCGCGTTGCGTCAGGAAATCAAGCGTCACAACACCGCCTACTATGTGCTGGATCAGCCGACGATTCCCGATGCGGAATATGATCGATTGTTTCGCGAACTGCAGACGCTTGAGGCCGACAACCCCGAGCTTTGCACACCCGACTCGCCGACCCAGCGTGTCGGCGGCAAGCCGCTCGACGGCTTCCGGAAAGTGCGTCATGCGGTGCCGATGCTGTCGATCCGGACTGAAACGGACACTGAAGCGAGCGGCGCTCAGGCCTTCGATGTGCGTGTGCGCAAAGAGCTGGGTTTGAGCGAGTCTGATCCTGCCGTCGAGTATGCAGCCGAGCTGAAATTCGATGGTTTCGCGATCAACCTGCGCTATGAGCACGGCGTGCTGGTGCAGGCGGCCACCCGGGGCGACGGCGAAACCGGCGAGGACGTGACGCAGAATATCCGTACCGTGCATGCCATTCCGTTGCGTCTCAAAAATGGCCCTCCCCCTGCCGTGCTGGAAGTGCGTGGTGAGGTGTTCATGCGGCGCGATGATTTCGAGCGCTATAACGCCAGCCAGCGCACAGCGGGCAAATCCACGCTGGTCAACCCGCGCAACGGTGCGGCGGGCAGCATACGCCAGCTCGACCCCAGGCTCGCCGCGCAACGCCAGCTGTCTTTTTTTGCTTATGGCCTGGGCGAAACCCAGGGCTGGATCAAGGCGCCCGATACGCACAGCGATACGCTGACTGCGCTGGAGAAAATGGGCGTGCCTGTCTGCAACGAGCGCATCACCGGGCTGGGCGCGGCAGCCCTGATTGCGTTTCACGACGACATCGCCGCGCGGCGCGACCAGCTGCCGTTCGACATCGACGGCGTGGTGTACAAGGTCAATCGCGTCGACTTGCAGCGCCGGCTGGGGTTCGTCACGCGTGAGCCGCGCTGGGCCGTAGCGCACAAATATCCCGCGCAGGAAGCGCTCACCACGGTGCTCGGCATCGATGTGCAGGTGGGTCGCACCGGCAAGCTGACCCCGGTGGCGCGTCTGGCGCCGGTATTCGTCGGCGGGGTGACCGTGACCAACGCCACACTGCACAATCAGGACGAGATCGACCGCAAGGATGTGCGTGTGGGCGACACCGTGATCGTGCGGCGGGCGGGCGACGTGATTCCCGAAGTCGTCGCCTCCGTGCTGCAGCGGCGCCCGCAGCCCGCGCCACCGCGGTTCGACATTTTGGAAGCCTGCCCGGTTTGTCCGGAGTGCGGCTCGCACGTGGTGCGGCTCGACGGCGAGGCAGCGACGCGCTGCACCGGCGGCCTGGTGTGTCCGGCGCAGCGCAAACAGGCGCTGCTGCATTTTGCCAGCCGCCGCGCGATGGATATCGAAGGTCTGGGCGACAAGCTGGTCGATCAACTGGTCGATCTCGGTCTGCTGCATACGCCGGCTGATGTGTATGGACTGAAACAGGAAACGCTTGCCGGCCTAAACCGCATGGCCGAAAAGTCGGCCGCTAACCTGCTGGCCGCCATTGAAACCAGCAAGGCCACCACGTTGGCGCGCTTCATTTTTGCCCTCGGCATCCGCAACGTGGGAGAAACCACGGCAAAGGATCTGGCGCGGCATTTCGGTTCGCTGGATAGACTGATGTCGGCCAGCGAGGCCGATTTGCTGGCCGTGCATGATGTCGGGCCGATCGTGGCGCAATCCATCCAGCAGTTTTTTGCCGAGCCGCATAATCGCGAAGTGATTGCAACGCTTCGCGCAGCCGGGGTGCATTGGCCGGAATCAACCGGTCTGCAACAATCGGCAGGTATGCTCGCGGGCAAAACGCTGGTGCTGACGGGGACCTTGCCGACGCTGTCGCGCGATGCGGCGAAAGACCGTATCGAGGCGGCCGGCGGAAAAGTGGCCGGATCGGTGTCGAAGAAGACGGATTATGTGGTGGCGGGTGCGGAGGCGGGCAGCAAGCTGGACAAGGCGCAACAACTGGGCGTGGCCATTCTGGATGAGGCCGGGTTGCTGGCCTTGCTCGCATCGGCCGAGACATCCGGGCAGGGCTCATTGAATTTCTAGCATCAAAAACCAACAGGGAAGAGACATGCAAACAGTTAGAAAAGCCGTATTTCCAGTCGCGGGTTTGGGCACGCGTTTTTTGCCGGCGACCAAGGCCAGCCCGAAGGAAATGCTGCCCATCGTCGACAAGCCGCTGATCCAGTACGCCGTGGAAGAAGCGATGGACGCGGGCATCACCGACATCATTTTCATCAGCAGCCGCACCAAGCGCACCGTCGAGGACCATTTCGACAAAGCCTATGAGCTGGAAACCGAACTCGAAGCACGCGGCAAGAAGCGCGTGCTGGAACTGGTGCAATCGATTCGTCCGGCAGGCGTCAACTTCATTTATATCCGTCAGGCCGAAGCCCTGGGGTTGGGGCACGCCGTGTTGTGCGCGCAACCGGTGGTCGGCAACGAGCCGTTTGCGGTGATCCTGGCCGACGACCTGCTCGACGGCAAGCCGGCGGTGATGAAGCAGATGGTCGATCAATACGGGTACTACCAGTGCTCGATCCTCGGCGTGCAGCAAGTGGCGCCAGAAGAAACCGCGTCCTACGGCATCGTGGATGCGACGCCGATGGCCGAACGCGTGTCACGGGTCAATGCCATTGTGGAAAAACCCCGTCCCGAAGATGCGCCGTCGAATCTGGGCGTGGTGGGCCGCTACATCCTGACCCCACGCATTTTTCATCATATCCAGGAGCTCAAGCCGGGCGCGGGCGGCGAACTGCAACTTACCGACGCCATCGCCGCCTTGCTGAAAGAGCAGCAGGTGCTGGCGTATGCGTTTGACGGGGTGCGTTATGACTGCGGCAGCAAGCTCGGCTACCTGCAGGCGACGGTGGAATACGCGCTGAAGCACCCCGAAGTCAGCGAGGAATTCGGCGCCTACCTGAAAAAACGGATGTGCTGAATCGCCAGAACTGCCTGGCCAGGATGGATCAGGCAGCCGGCACCTGGTGCGACGTTTTCAAAGAGGACTGTGCCCAGCCTGGTTCCGGCAGCGAGGTGGCTACTTCTTCGGCCGGTTGGTCCGCTCCGTCGGGTCGCTGCATGAGAAAATCGCTGCTAAGGACAACCCGAACCGCCTCCGGGTTGTAAGCCGGGGGCGAGAATCTACACTAATAAGGTGTGTGTCGAACCACAAGGAGGCTGAAATGGATACACGTCATCGCACCCCGGCGGGCGGCCTTTTGAGGCAATGCACTGATGAAGAGACCTGCACGGTATTCAGTTGCGAGATCTGCCTGAAGGATGTGCCGGCAGACTCGGTCAAAGTGAGCGACGCTCAGGATTACGTCCACCATTTTTGCGGGCTGGATTGCCTTGAGGTCTGGCAAAAGCGGGCCATGGTCGCCAACAAGCGGGTCTGACAGGGCGCGTCGATCAGCTAAAATAGCGCCTTTGCCCATTTGCAAAGACGCTCATGTCTTCTATTGTTTCGCTCCCCGGCAGTGCCGCGCTTTCCGCTTTTCGACTCGATAAAATTCGCCAGGAGGCCGCGCAGGCAGGAATCGAACTGGGCGAACTGAGTGCGCGTTACTGGCATTTTCTGGAGCTTGACGGCGAACTGGATGCGGCGGCGAAAAAGCTGCTTGACCAAGCGCTGGATTACGGCGTGCCTGCGGACTCGCCGACGGCTGATGCGGTGCAATGTCTGGTGACACCGCGTCCGGGCACGATTTCGCCCTGGTCGACCAAGGCGACGGACATTCTTAAAAACAGTGGGTTGGCGGGTTTGCGCCGGATTGAGCGCGGGGTGGCGTTTCGTGTCTGCGACGCGCAGGGCGCGATCTTGTCGGCGCAGGCGCTGACGGCCTTGCTGCCGCTGCTGCACGACCGCATGACCGAAAGCGTGCTGGCCTCGCTCGACTATGCCCAGGTTTTGTTTCAGCACGTACCGCCGCGGGCATTGGCGACGGTAGACGTGATGGCCGGTGGCCGGGCTGCGCTGGAAGCCGCCAATCGTGGCCTCGGCCTGGCGCTATCAGACGACGAACTGGATTGACGACGAACTGGATTATCTGGTCGACAACTTCACCCGTCTGGCACGCAATCCCACCGACGTCGAGCTGATGATGTTCGCGCAGGCCAATTCCGAACACTGTCGCCACAAGATTTTCAATGCGTCCTGGGTCATCGACGGCAAGGCCGAGGAGAAGTCGCTGTTCGGCATGATCCGCGACACCCACGCTGCACATCCCGCTGGCACGGTAGTGGCCTATTCGGACAACTCCTCGGTCATCGAGGGCGCGCAGATCGAGCGCTTTTACCCGCGTGCCGACGGCAGCTACGCCTACAGCAGCGAACTCACCCATGTGCTGATGAAGGTGGAGACGCACAATCACCCGACCGCGATTTCGCCGTTTGCGGGCGCAGCGACGGGCAGCGGCGGTGAAATCCGCGACGAGGGCGCGACCGGAACCGGATCCAAACCGAAGGCCGGGCTGTGCGGGTTTTCGGTGTCGAACCTGGCGATTCCCGGCGCCATCCAGGCCTGGGAGACCGACGCCTACGGCAAGCCCGAGCGCATCGTGTCGCCGCTCGCCATCATGCTCGAAGGCCCGATCGGCGCAGCGGCATTCAATAACGAATTCGGCCGCCCCAATCTGGCCGGCTATTTCCGCACCTTCGAAGAAACCGTCGCCGGACAGCGCCGCGGCTATCACAAGCCGATCATGCTGGCGGGCGGCGTCGGCAGCATTCGCGACGACCATGTGAACAAGCACATGCTGCCGACCGGCACGCTGCTGATTCAGCTAGGCGGCCCCGGCATGTTGATCGGTCTGGGCGGTGGCGCGGCATCCAGCATGGACACCGGCAGCAACGCGGCGAATCTGGATTTCGACTCGGTGCAGCGCGGCAACCCCGAGATGGAACGGCGCGCGCAGGAGGTCATCGACCGTTGCTGGCAGCTGGGTGACAACAACCCCATCCTGTCGATCCACGACGTCGGCGCCGGCGGACTGTCGAACGCGCTGCCCGAACTGGTGCACGGCGGCGGCAAAGGCGGGCGCTTTGAATTGCGCGCGGTGCCGTCGGAAGAGTCCGGCATGTCGCCGCGCGAAATCTGGTGCAACGAGGCGCAGGAGCGCTATGTGCTGGCCATTCCGCCGGCGCGCATCGGCGAGTTCCAGGCGATGTGCGAGCGCGAGCGCTGCCCGTTTGCGGTGTTGGGCGAAGCGGTCGAGGACAATCATCTGCTGGTGACCGACGGCCATTTCCAGAACGCGCCGGTGGATATCTCGCTCGACGTGATCCTTGGCAAGCCACCGAAAATGACGCGTGACGTAGCTCACCAGCCGGCCATGCCCGCGCCGCTGGTGCTGGACGGCATTGAGCTGAAGGAAGCCGCCTATCGCGTGCTGGCGCTGCCCGGCGTGGCGTCGAAGATGTTCCTTATTTCCATTGGCGACCGCACGGTCGGCGGCCTCACCGCGCGCGACCAGTGTGTCGGGCCGTGGCAGGTCCCGGTCGCGGATTGTGCGATCACGCTGGCGGGTTACCAGACGACGCAAGGCGAAGTGTTTGCCATCGGTGAAAAAGCACCGCTGGCGCTGATTGACGCGCCCGCTTCGGGACGCATGGCCATTGTCGAGGCGCTCACCAATCTTGCCGCTGCGCGGGTTGACGGGCTGGGCCAGGTGAAACTGTCGGCCAATTGGATGGCGCCCGCCGGCCATCCGGGCGAGGATGCCGCGCTGTTCGATACCGTGGCTGCGGTCTCGAATTATTGCCAGGCGCTCGGCGTGTCGATCCCGGTTGGCAAGGACTCGATGAGCATGAAAACCGTGTGGGACGCCGACGGCGAGAAAAAGGCCGTGACCTCGCCGATTTCGCTGGTGATTTCGGCGTTTGCCAATACGCCTGATGCAACCCGGCAAGTGACGCCGCAACTGCGCACCGATTGCGGTGATACCGACCTGATCCTGATCGACCTCGGCCTGGGCAAAAACCGGCTCGGCGCATCGAGTTTTGCGCAAGCTTACAAACAAGTCGGAGACCGCTGCCCCGACGCGCCGACGCCCCAGGCGCTGGGCGCTTTTTTCGACACCGTGCAGGCGCTCAACGCCGACGGCAAACTGCTGGCCTATCACGATCGCAGCGATGGCGGCCTGTTCGCCACCCTGGTCGAAATGGCTTTCGCCGGGCATTGCGGTCTCGATCTGGATGTGGACGAACTGTGCCTGGAGCAGATCCGCCATGAAGTCGAAGACGAGGGTTTGCCCGAGCCCGAGTTGCTCACCGAGAACGATGTCTCGCAGCGCATTTTCAATGTGCTGTTCAACGAGGAAGCCGGCGCCGTGTTGCAGGTGCGGCGCGACGATACGCAGGGGGTGATGCAGGCCTTCATGGCGGCCGATCTGCGTGGCGAGTTCCATGTCATCGGGCAGCTGAATGCGGACGACCGGGTGCGCTTTCAGCGCGGCAGCCGGGCGTTTTTCGACGAGGCGCGGACCGATCTGCAGTCCGCCTGGGCGCGCACCAGTTACGAGATGGCGAAGCTGCGCGACAACCCGGCCTGCGCGGAGCAGGAGTTTGCCGCGCACGCCGACGCGGCCGACCCCGGGCTTCATTATTCGCTCGGCTTCGATGCTGCGCTCGACATCGCTGCACCTTATATCGCCACCGGCGCGCGTCCGCGCGTGGCGGTGTTGCGCGAGCAGGGCGTCAACGGCCAGGTCGAGATGGCCGCCGCTTTCGATGCGGCAGGTTTCGCGGCGGTCGACGTGCACATGAGCGACATCCTGTCGGGTCGCGTCAGTCTGGGCGACTTCACCGCTCTGGCGGCGTGCGGCGGCTTCAGCTATGGCGATGTGCTGGGCGCCGGCGGCGGCTGGGCCAAATCGATCCTGTTCAATCTGCGTGCGCGCGACCAGTTCGCCGCCTTTTTCCAGCGCGCGGACAGTTTTGCGCTGGGCGTGTGCAATGGCTGCCAGATGATGAGCCAGCTGCATGCGCTGATTCCCGGCGCCGAAGCGTGGCCGCGTTTTGAGCGCAATCTGTCGGAGCAGTTCGAAGCACGCTTTGCCCAGGTCGAGGTGCTGGATTCGCCGTCGCTGTTCTTTGCCGGCATGGCGGGTTCGAGCATGCCGATCGCGGTGTCGCATGGCGAAGGCCGCGTGGTTTTCCGCGACCCCGCGCATGCCGCGCAGGCGCTGGCCAGCGTGCGCTACGTCGACCATCACGGCGCCGCCACCGAAAGCTATCCGCTGAACCCCAACGGTTCAGCCGGCGGCTTGACCGGCTTCACCACGCCCGATGGCCGCTTCAGCATTCTGATGCCGCATCCGGAGCGGGTGTTCCGTGCCGCGCAGCTGTCGTGGAAGCCGGACGGCATGGTGGGCGCGAGCCCCTGGCTGCGGATGTTCCGCAACGCGCGGCAAGCGGTTGGGTGATGCGCATCGACTATGAGAAAATCCGCGGCCGCACGACTTTTCCGTCTTGTTTACATTGAATTGATTACCCATGATTGCATCTGAAAACCTTCTCACGGATGACCACCTGCGCGCGCAGGTGAAACTGCTGGGCACCTTGCTTGGTCAGGTGTTGCTGCAGTTTGCCGGCGAGGACGTATTCGAGACCGTGGAAACGCTGCGCCGCGGGTTCGCCGACCTGCAACAGCAGGAAGACCAGTCGCGCCGCACCGAGTTGATGAGCCTGATCGATGCCATGCCGGCCGCCAAGGTTGAACTTGTCGTGCGCGCCTTTTCAAGTTATTTCAAGTTGGTCAACGTGGCGGAAGAGAGCTTTGCCCACCGCAACCGCCGCCGCATGCTGTCGCATGGCATGATGCTGTGGGAAGGTTCGTTCGACCGCACCCTGTGCGACTTCAAGGCGCAGGGCCTGTCGACCGAGACGCTGCAGGGCATGCTTGACCGCCTGTATTACGCGCCGATATTTACCGCGCACCCAACCGAAGCGCGTCGTCGTGCGGTGATGGAAAGCATGCGCAGGATCTTTCTGATCAGCGATCATTTGTACAGTCCCGTTCTGGGGGTGAACGACCAGCGTGAGCTGGAAACGAAACTGGCCGCCGAGATCCAGGTGATGTGGCGAACCGATGAATTGCGCAGCGCCAAGCTCGAGGTGCGCGACGAAGTCCGCAACGGCCTGTATTACGTGCGCGAAAGCCTGTTCGAGGCCGTGCCCAAAGCCTATCTGTTTTTTGAAAAGGCGGTGCGCAAGCATTATGGCGTCAATGCCGAGGGCGTCGCGCCGGTCAACGTGCCGAGCTTCATCCGCTTTGGTTCATGGATCGGCGGCGACCGCGACGGCAATCCTTTCGTCACGGCTGACGTCACCGAGTGGACGGTGCATACGCAAATGGAGGCCGCGCTCGACGAGTACCGCATCCGGGTGCGTGACCTGCGCCAGACCCTGACGCACAGCATCGACTGGTGCAAGCCGTCCGATGCGCTGATGGCCCGTCTCGGTGAATATGAGGAAGCCTTCGGCGAGCAGGTATTCCGCGGCACGGCCGTGCAGATCTACAGTCGTGAGCCTTACCGCCGAATGGCGGCCATCATGCTGGCGCGGCTGGATGCCAACTTGTCCTACGTGCATCAGTGCCTGGCCGACGTGCCGAGCTTCACCTCGCATCTGGCCTACGAAAATGCAGCCGCGTTCCTCGACGACCTGTATGTGCTGCGCGACTCGCTGGTCAGCCACGGCGACCGCATCGTCGCCCAGCAGGATTTGCAGGCGCTGATCCGGCTGGTGGAAAGCTTCGGATTCCATCTGTTGCAACTGGATATCCGCCAGGAGTCGACCGTGCACACGCGCACGGTTACCGCTGTGCTGGAGCAGATCGATCCGGATTTCGACTACGCGGGCGCGGCCGAAAGCGACCGTCTGCAGCGGCTGGCTGCATGGATCGGCCATATCGACATGATCGCGGTGGACGATGCCGCGCTGGAAGACGAAGCGCGCGAGGCGCTGGCGGTGTTCCGCCGCATGGCCAAGCTTCAGGCTGAAGTGGGGGATGAGCTGTTTGGCGCCTATGTCATTTCGATGACCCATAGTGCCTCGCACGTGATGGAAGTGATGCTGCTGGCACGCCTGGTCGGCTTGTGCGGCCACAACGGTCGCGACTGGTTCTGCCGCATTTTGGTGGCGCCGCTGTTCGAGACGGTGGACGACCTGCAGCACAGCGAAGCCATCCTCGATCAGCTGTTGTCGAACAAGGTGTACCGCGCACTGGTGACTGCCAACGAAAACCGCCAGGAGGTCATGCTTGGTTATTCGGACTCCTGCAAGGACGGCGGCACGCTGGCGTCGAACTGGAATCTCTACCAGGCGCAACTGTCCATCATCACGCTGACCCAGCGTCACGGCGTCGAATGCCGGCTGTTCCACGGCCGGGGCGGCACGGTCGGGCGCGGCGGCGGCCCGACCCACGAGGCCATCCTGTCGCAGCCGCCCGGCACCGTGAACGGTGAAATCAAGTTCACCGAACAGGGCGAGATGCTGTATTACAAATACAGCAACCCTGAAACCGCCAACTACGAAATCGGCATGGGCGTCACGGGCCTGCTCAAGGCCAGCGTCAGCGCGCTGGCGCATAGCGACGTGCGCTACCCGCAAAACTACCTCGACTGGATGCGCGACATGGCGGCGGCAGGCGAAACCGCCTACCGTGCGTTGATCGGCACGCCGGGCTTCATCGACTATTTTTACGAAAGCACGCCGGTCACTGAAATCGGCTTGTTGAATATCGGCAGCCGGCCTTCGCACCGCAAGAAGGTCGACCGCTCGCTGGCCTCGATCCGTGCGATCCCGTGGGTGTTCGGCTGGGCGCAATCGCGCCACACCCTGCCTGCCTGGTTCGGTATTGGTAGCGCGTTGAGCGGTTTTATCGCCAGCCAGCCGGATGGTCTGGCGCAACTGCAGTCCATGTACCGCGAGTGGCCGTTTTTCCGCAGCCTGCTGTCCAATGTGCAGATGGCGCTCAGCAAGGCCGACATGGAAATCGCCGAGGAATATGCGCGCCTGTGCGAGCACCCCAACACGATGGCGGTGTATCGCGTCATTGCGGATGAGTACCGCCTCACCGTGGCGGGCGTGAAGCAGGTTGCGCAGATCGAAAGCCTGCTGGAAGAAAACCCGGCCCTGTCGCTTTCGATCTCGCGCCGCCGTCCCTACATCGACCCGATCAATCACATTCAGGTTCGCATGCTGAATCGTTATCGCAGTGGCAGCGTGTGGGAGTCCGAGCAGGAAATCTGGCTCACGCCGCTGAAACGAACGATCAATGCCATTGCAGCAGGGATGCGCAACACCGGCTGACGATGGACAGTCAAACGAACGTTGCGCAGCAACCCAAGCGGCGCGGGCTGATTGTTTCGGTCGTGCTCAATGCCCTGTTGTTTGTGCTGGTGTGTGGCCTGATGCTGTACGCCTTCATGCTCAAAGTCGATCTGGACGAAGGCAAGCGCCGGCTGTCTAAGGAAGTCGTGGCCCGCCAGCAGGCCGAGCGCTATCTGATCGAGACGCGCAATCTGCTGACCAGCAGCGTGCGTGAAATCGAGCAGCTGAAAGCGCAGTTGGCCTACAAGGAAAGCGATTACCAGGCTGTCATTTCGGCCAAGCCGGCTTTACCGGTTGTGGTCGATTTTCGGGCTTCCCTGCTGGGGCAGGGCCTGGTTGCCGTGATCAACAATACGAGCGACCGTTACCTGACGCTGGTGCTTGCGGTCCGCAACCCCACCCTGTCGACCGTCAAACGTTTCACGCTGGAACTCAACCCGAAATCCAGCACCGATTTCGGTCATCTGGATGGTTGGCAATTTGCGTCGGGCGACGAAATCGGGTTGTTCAACGACGAGTTTGCCGCGCTCAAGCTGAGTGTGCCGTAAGGCTTTTTTTCGGCTTGCGCAGTTGCATGCCGAGTAGCGCAGGCATCAGCAGCAACTCAAATATCTGACCCGCGAACAGGCCGACGGCGCAAAGGATGCCGAAATGCGCTGTGGGACGGAAATCAGACAGGCCCAGCAGGATGAACTGGGCGATCAGCACCATCGAAATCGCGATCACGGCACGCCCTGAGCTTTCCATGCTGCGGATGATGGCAAACGTCGGGCTGATGCCATGGCGAATGCGGTGTTGATAGCCATGGTAGAGGTGAATGGTGTCGTCCACCGTGATGCCGAGAATGATGCTGGCGATCAGCACGGTGGCAACATCGAGCGAAATACCGCTCACCCCCATGACCACGAAAATGAAAAACAGCGGCGCCAGGTTGGGCACCATGCAAATCATCGCGCCCCGGAACGAGCGGAACAGCAGCGCCAGCAGCAGGAAGATCTGCAGGAAGGCCGCACCGAAACTATGCAGCTGGCCCTCGACGATGCGGTCTTCCTGGTCGGAGAAGATTTTGCCGAAACCAGCAAAGTCGATCGTCATGCCCTTGATCGGTTGTTCGGCGACGCGGGTGCGGATCCGCTCGATGACGCGGCTGATTTCATTGGCGCCATGCACGTTGAGGCTGAGCGTGATGCGGCCGCGCTGGAATTCGCGATTGACCAGCTCGTAGAGGTCCTTGCCGTCGTAAATCAGCATCAATTGTTCGACCAGCTTGCGGGTGGTCGGCAACGCGTCGGCTTCGCTTGCGTCGCCGTTCAGGGCGCGGTTCATTTCCTCCAGCACATCGACCAGCGAAAAGCTGCGGTCGATCTCGGGCTGTTGTTCCAGCCAGGTTTGCAGGGCTTTGATCTGCGCCAGCGTGGCGGGGTCTTTCAGGCTGTCGCGGGTGCTGCCGGTCAGCACGATTTCCAGACCGGTGACGCCGACCAGGGTTTTCTCGACGCGTTCGGTGCTGCGGCTGATGCTGTGGTCGGGCGCAAAAAAAGCCAGCAGGTTGGACTCGACCTTGACCTGCATCACCAGCGGAATCATCGCCAGCAGTGCCACCGTCGTGGTGACGAGCACCGCCTTCGCATGGCGCAGACTGAACACCGACACCGCTGCCGCGATATGCCGCGCGTGCGCCAGGCCCGAGCTGCGGCGTGGCCAGCGCGGCGTATCCCACTTGAGCAGGATGGGGGGAACCAGGATGAACACTACGAGAAATACGACGACCGTGCCGATCGCACCCGACAGGCCGAAGGCCTGCACCGGTGGAATATCCACCAGCAGCAGACTGAGCATGCCCGCGCCGGTGGTCAGCACGTTGAACAGGCCCGGCACCAGGGTTTCCTTCAATGCGCGCTCGATGCGTTGCGGTCGCTTCAATAGCGCAATGCGCGCGCGCTGGACGGCGGCATAAAAATGCAGCAGCGTGGCCGTGGTATAGGCGGCCATCAGGGTCGGAATCATGGCCGAAATCGGCGTATAGGGCTGGCCGGCCGCCACCAGCCCCGCTACGCTGGCCAGTACGACCGTGCTCATTGCGAGTCCGCCGACCAGCATGGGGCGCACGCGGCCGACGACCCACCACATCAGCGCCATGCCGATGACGATCGTGATGGGGATGAAGATCGCGCTGTCGCGCCAGATCGAGCGCAGTTCTTCGACCGTTTGCGCGATGGTGCCTGCCGTTGCCGTGTGCGATGGCTGCAGCTTTTCTGCGGCGATGGCCGCATCGAGAGCGATTTGTACATCGCGGCGGGTCAGGCTTTCCTTGAGGAATTTGGGACGCACGATCAGTGCGACGGCGCGGCCGTCACGCGAGGCGATCAGGCCCGCGGCAAACGCATCGCTCATCACGCGTGCCTTCCATTGCGCGGGGGTGCGCTGGTCCAGCTTGTCCGGGTCGACCAGCAGGGTCACGCCAAAGCCGTCGTCGGTGGATTCGATGTGCTCGGCGGTGGTCAGCGTCAGTACCCGGTCTACGGCAGGATGCTTTTCCATGCGTTGCGCGACGCGATGCAATGCCGCCAGGAATTCGGGCGTATAGAGCTGGTCGCCTTCAAGAACAGCTGCTCGCGCAACTGGATGATGGGCGCGTCGGGCGGGGAGTAAATGTCGCCCGCGTTATTGAAGTGCAGGTTGAGGACGAACGGAATCGATACCAGCTGAATGCCGAGCAGGATGGCCAGCGCCAGCCAGGGCGGTAGCATGCGGCTGCCATTGAGCCAGGATTTCAGCATGGTGTCGGCGCGAGGGTCAGAACTGGCCGCGCAGCCCGATCACAGCCATCGAGTGGTCTTCCTGAAAGCCTGCCAGCGTGCGGTCCGCGCCGTTGAAGTAGTGGTAGCCCGCATACACCGAGAGAGGCTCCCAGCCGCTGTAGCTGATTTCGGGATTGAGGTAGAGGTCTTTCACATTGAGACCGCCAAAGAATCGCAGCCCGGCGTTCCAGCGGCCCTGGCCGAACGTCGTTTCGATTTCGCCGTTGGCGCCGTAATACTCGGTCAGTTGCAGAACCATTTGGCTGGTTTGCAGCGACTGGGCGACCAGTTGCAGATTGATCCGGGTGTCTGCCCCGCCCGGGAAAAACTCGATCCCGCCGACCCAGTCGAGCGAGGGCACGGTGGTGGTGGCTGCTGTGGGCAGCGTCACCGGAATGCCATCCGTGTAGCCCAGCTCCATGCGCCAGGTGATGCCGTTGCTTTCCAGCTCCATGTCGGCGCCGGCAAAGTTGTTGAACGGGTGAATCGCGGTGAGCGTCGGGGCAAAGGGGGTGCCGCCAATCTGGTAATACGGTTGTGACTGCCGGGTGCGCGCCAGCGTGACGCCGTAATCGATTGCGCCGCCGGTTTTGGTCAGGCGTACGCCGCCCCCGCCGCTGCCGTGTTCGTCCTCGCTGATGGTGGCATTTTTGACGATCGCGGCGACCGTCGGGCTGGGGGCAATGCCGAGCACTTCGCCGCTGGTGAGATTGATCGGGCTCCAGATGCTGGCGGCGTCGGGCAGCTTGGCCGCGTTGAATACCGGCAGCCACACCGCATCGAGCTTGTAGTCGCCCAGGGTTTGCTCCCAGCGTGCCGCCAGTTCGGCACGGCGGCGGTCCGGCAACTCGTCCAGCACAAAGCGCGTGAGATCGGCGCGGCTGACCCGGTCGGCCAGCGGAATTTCGTCGACGCGACCCCAGATGATGGTTTGCGCGCCGAGTGTCAGCCGCGTGTCGCCGCTGCGGTAGCGCACGTAAGTGTCGGTGTAGTCGGCAGACAGGTCGGTGAAGTCCGCAACGCCACCCCGCTGCATGGCGCCGTCTACCCGCGCGCCAGCACGCAGTTCCCAGTCACGGCTCGGTTGCCACAGCACATAGGCCTTGGCACGCAGTGTGGAATAGCTGTCGGCCTCGGTGGCGTCGGTCAGGCCGCCCAATTCCAGCAGCAAGTCGTCGACACCATATTTGAGCGTTGGCTGAAAGCCGCGCGCGCGAGAGGTTTTGGCGCTGGGTGGTGGCAGGTCATCTGCCGGGTCGACAGCGGCATTGCTTTCGGCTGCGGCAGCCGTGCGCGGCTTGCGCGTCGACGTGCGAGGTGGTGGCAGGTCATCGGTGCTGCCGGCTTCAGCCGCGCGGGGGGGCGGCAGGTCGTCGGCAGCCTGTGCGTGAGTCGTAAGCGCCGGCAGGGCGGCAAGGGACAGCGATAAAGTCAGCAGCAGGTTTTTCATGGGCGGTATTCCGATTCGAGGCTTTCGTCGGCAAGGGCTTGTGAGGTGAAGAGTTTGGCGGGCAGTTTCTGGTTGTACAGCGCGGAGTCGATCACCATGCGGGTTTCATGGCCGCTCGACAGGTCGATGACCCGGCTGTCGGTGAGCGTCCAATAACCCTGATTGCGCTTTTTGCCGCGCAGCAGCCAGCGCTTGCTGGGGGTTTTCAGGTCTTTTTCGAAATAGTCGATGCGCTGGACGATGGCGGTGGCAGGATCGACCCAGAGCATGCGCTTGCGGTAGACCGAGTTGTCGGCATCGACCGGCACGCTTTCGAGAACGTCGCAGAGAATGCCGTTTTCGGTTTGTTTGCCGAGCAGGCGGTGGCGGTCTTCGGACGGCTTGCGTTCCTGCAGGTCTTCGAAATACAGATCGGAGCCGACGAATCGGCCGCCCTTGCGGTCGCTTGAAATGCGCCGTACGCGGTCGAGCGCAGGCAGATACAGCCACTGGTCGGTATTGCCATCAGCCTGGTCTATGCTCAGCAGGCCGGTCCCGGCAATGTCTTCCGGGTCGAGAAAGCGGATCAGGTTGGCGGTTTCGCCATTCGATTTGTCGAGCCGGTAAGTCACGAGTTCACGGATGCGCGGCGCATGGCCTTTTTCAGTCAGCACCATGCGCCCCAGCGTGACCATATCGTTGCCATTCGGGCGTTCGTGCACCCGTTTTGCGAGATCGGACGCTTCGTCCGCCTGCGCAACGGGAGCGGCCAGCAGCAGCGCGAGACAAAAAATACGCAGCAGATGAAGCAGGGGATGGGGATAGGACATAAGGTATCCGGGCGCGTGTGTGGGAGGGACAACGGCTTTCCAGCGCCGAACTTTACCGCAAAATCCGGCGCGGACTGTGGCGCTTGCTTGTCCCGGTTTTATGCCTCGCGATATAATAAAAAGATATAAATATCTTTTAATGGAGCCGAAATGAACAGCATGCTGGCGTTGCTGCAGAAATACAGCGTGGCGGGTCCACGCTATACCTCGTATCCCACCGCGCCGTACTTTCATACGGGTTTCGGCGAGGCGGACTGGGCCGAAGCGCTCGCCGTCCCGGCGCCGGAGCGCGGCTTGTCGCTGTATGCGCATATCCCGTTTTGCGATTCGCTTTGCTACTACTGCGGCTGCAACATGGTGGCCACCCAGGACTACAGCAAAACCCAGCCGTACCTGGCGTATCTCGATCAGGAAATGGCGCGCACCGCGCAATGGGTCGATACCCGCCGCCTGGTGCGCCAGTTGCACTGGGGCGGCGTCACGCCCACCTACCTGAACCCCGATGACATCCGCCGCCTGATGGCGATGATGCGCAGTCATTTCACCCTGGCCGACGATGCCGAAATCAGCTGCGAAGTCGATCCGCGCGAACTGACGCGCGCGCATCTGGTGGCACTGCGCGAATCCGGCTTCAACCGCCTGTCGTTTGGCGTGCAGGACATGGACCCCGCGGTGCAGCAGGCGGTCAACCGCATCCAGTCCGAGGCGCTGATCCGGCAGGTGCTCGACTGGTCGCGCGAACTGGGGTTTTCCAGCATCAACCTGGACCTGATCGTGGGCTTGCCGAAGCAGACCGTCGCGAGTTTCAGCCGCACCCTGGAACGCGTCACGGAATGGGCTCCAGACCGCCTTGCGGTATTCGCCTACGCCCACGTGCCGTGGCTGAAAAAGCACCAGAACCTGATCAAGGAGGCCGACCTGCCCGATTCCGCCACGCGCCTGGGGCTGCAGCAGGCGGTGAACGAAGCGCTGGGCGCGGCAGGCTACGTCAACATCGGCCTCGACCACTTTGCGCGTCCCGAGGACGAACTGGTGCGCGCGCAGCTGAACAAGACGCTGTGGCGCAATTTTCAGGGTTATACCACCCGCAAGGACTGCGACATCCTGGCGTTTGGCGCGTCCAGCATCAGCCAGACCGCAGACGTCTACATGCAGAACGAAAAGAATCTCAAGCGTTATCAGGAACGCATCGCCGCCACCGGCATGGCGGTCGAGCGCGGCCTGAAGCTCAGCCGCGACGACCAGATCCAGCGCGAGGCCATCACCCGCGTGATGTGCGACCTGGAGCTCGATTTCACCGCGTTTGGCAGCGAATGGGGCATCGTGTTTGCCGACTACTTTGCCGATGCCCTGGCAGACTTGCGCCCGCTGGCTGACGACGGGCTGGTGCAGATCGAGGCGCAGAAAATCAGCGTCACCCCCAATGGCCGGCTGTTCCTGCGCAACATCGGCATGTGCTTCGACCGCTATCTGAAGCAGGCCGCCCGTGATCAGCCGCGTTACTCGCGTACTGCCTGATTGACGCCGGTGGCGGCCTGTCACCGTTCCGGCCGTTGCGTGCTGTGCAATACCAAACCGCGGAGGTATCGGCGACTCGCCGTGGCAATCGGGACAGCTGCCGCTGCCGCGCTGCCGCCATCTGTCATATAGTCTATAAGTTGTAGCGATGCGGTCGCTCGCAACCCGGCTCAAGCAGGGTACGGGAGCCGGTGGCGCAATCAATAATACGGGCGGAGTGATGGCGGCATCGAAACAAGACAAACCTAAGACCTCAGAAAAAACAGAGGCCAGCGGGACGCCCGCAAACAACCAAAAGTCAGCCAAAAAACCGGCCGCCGATGCGCGCGCGGTCGCCGACTTTCCCATCGTCGGCATCGGTGCGTCGGCCGGAGGGCTGGCAGCGTTCGAAGCGTTTTTTTCCGCCATGCCTGCCGAGGTCGATCCGGGCATGGCCTTTGTGCTGGTGCAGCATTTGGCGCCGGATCACAAGAGCATGCTCACCGACCTGATCCAGCGCTACACGCGGATGCGGGTTTTCGAGGTCGAGGACGGCATGGAGGTACGCCCAAATTGCACCTACATCATTCCGCCCAACCGCGACATGGCCTGCCTCAACGGCACGCTTCAGCTGCTGGAGCCTTCCTCGCCGCGCGGCCAGCGGCTGCCGATCGATTTTTTCTTTCGCTCGCTCGCCCAGGACCAGCACGATCGGGCCATCTGCATCGTGCTCTCGGGCACGGGCAGCGACGGTACCCTGGGCTTGCGCGCGATCAAGGGCGAGGCGGGGATGGTCATGGCCCAGGCGCCTGCTTCTGCCGAATATGACGGCATGCCGCGCAGCGCCATCGCCACCGGCCTGGTGGACTATGTGCTGACACCGGCCGAGATGCCCGCCCAGCTCATGGCTTACGCGGCCCACGCGTTTGGCAGGGGCTCCCTGCCCGCTGTCATCCCGATCCCCAAGGCCGAAAATGCGCTGAAGAAGGTCTTCATCCTGTTGCGCGCCCAGACCGGACACGACTTTTCGCATTACAAGCCGAGCACCATCCATCGCCGCATCGAGCGGCGCATGGCGGTGCAGCAGATTGAAACGCTGGATGCGTATGTCAAATATCTGCAGCAGGCACCCTCCGAGGTGAACGCGCTTTTTCGCGATTTCCTGATCGGCGTCACCAACTTTTTCCGCGACCCCGAGGCCTTCAAGGCGGTCGAGGAGAAGATCATTCCCAAGCTCTTTGCCGGCAAGCCGGCGGGCGCCGCGATTCGCGCCTGGTCGGTGGGCTGTTCCACCGGCGAGGAAGCCTATTCGCTTGCCATCCTGCTCGCAGAACGTCAGGAAGCATTGAAGCAAAACTTTCAGGTGCAGGTCTTTGCCACGGACATCGATAGCCGGGCGATTGCGACCGCACGCGCCGGTCTCTACCCGGCCAGCATCGCTGCCGACCTCACGCCGGAACGGCTGGCGCGCTTTTTCACCGCCGAGTCCGACGGCAATGCCTATCGCATTCATAAAACCATCCGCGACATGCTGGTTTTTTCCGAACAGGATGTGATCAAGGATCCGCCGTTCTCCCGGCTTGACCTGATCAGTTGCCGCAACCTGCTGATTTATCTCGACGCGGAACTGCAGAAAAAGCTCATTCCGTTGTTCCACTACGCGCTCAATCCCGGCGGTTTTCTTTTTCTGGGAACGTCCGAGAGCGTGAGCGAGTACGGCGATGTATTCACGGTAGTGGACCGCAAGCTCAAGCTGTATCAGCGTAATGAAGAGGCGCATGGCGCACCGCGTGTGACCCTGGGCCGGTTTGTTCCGCCCCTGGCCACGATGGCGGAGGGGGGGGTGCCGGGTGCTGGCAGGGCCGCGTACGTCGACAAGCTGCCGCTGCGCGAGCTGACCGAGCGGGCGCTGCTGAACCAGATCGCCCCCGCCGCCGCGCTCGTCAATGGTCGTGGCGACATCCTCTATCTGCATGGACGCACCGGCATGTATCTGGAGATGGCGCCGGGCGAGGTTCGCGTCAACAACATTCTGAAAATGGCGCGTGAAGGGCTGCAGCGCGAATTGACCACCGCCTTGTACAAGGCGGCCACGCGAAAAGAAGTGGTGCGCCACGCCGGTCTGCGGGTCAAAACCAACGGTCATTACAGTCTGGTTAACCTGAGCGTCCGTCCGGTTCAGGAAAATGTCGATGCAACGCCCCTGTACCTGGTCACCCTGGAGGAGGCACTGCCGCTCGACCCCTTCCTGGCGCCGCAGCCTGCTGCGCATGCCCTCGTTGCAGTGGCCCGTTCCGACCTCCCGGGCAGCGAGCGCACCGATCTGGATACCGATTCGCGCGTCGCCGCGCTGAAGCAGGAATTGCAGGCCAAGGAGGCGTATCTGCAGGCCGCCAACGAGGAACTGGAAACCTCCAACGAAGAACTCAAGTCCTCGAACGAGGAAATGCAGTCGGTCAACGAAGAACTGCAGTCCACCAACGAGGAACTGGAAACTTCCAAGGAGGAGCTGCAATCGGTAAATGAGGAACTGGCGACGGTCAACGCCGAGCTGCAAACCAAGGTGGCCGACTTGTCGCGGGTCAACAACGACATGAACAATCTGCTGGCTGGCACCGGAATCGGTACCGTGTTTCTGGACCACCAGCTGCGCATCCTGCGTTTTACCCCTGCGGCCACCCAGATCATCAACCTCATCCACAGCGACGTCGGGCGGCCAGTCGACCACCTGGTATCCAATTTGGTGAAGTACGACAGCCTCGGCGAGGACGTCAAAAGCGTGCTGGACACGCTGGTCCAGAAGGAGGTCGAAGTTCAGACCAAGGCCGGGAATTATTACCTGCTGCGCATCCGCCCCTACCGCACGCTCGAAAACGTCATCGAGGGTGCGGTGATCACCTTTACGGAGATCACCGACATTAAAAAAGCGCAGTCTGCGCTCCTGGAATCGCAGAGCCGCCTCGCCGTTGTGGTGCGCGATGCGCGCGACGCCATCACGGTTCAGGACTTGACCGGGCGCATCCTGGCCTGGAACCCCGAGGCGGAAAGGATGTACGGGTGGAGCGAGGCCGAAGCACTGGCAATGAACATCAAGGACATGATGCCGCCCGCGGAGCGGGAAGACGCACTGGCCAAAACGCAGCAGTTGAGCCACGTTGAATCGCTGCAACCGTACCGGGTGAAACGCATCACCAAGAGCGGGGTCATCGTCGAGGCATGGCTGACAGCGACTGCGCTGGTGAATACGGCGGGAACGGTCTACGCCATCGCGACGACGGAGCGTGCGGTCGGTTCGAAACCCTGAGCAGCATCAGGATGAAGGGAGGGCTGCATCGTGCAAGACAAGAATGAGCGTCCCGAATCCGATCGCCCTGTGGAAAATCCGGCGTCGCCGCTGCGCCAGCAGGCCGAAGCGCTCGCGGGGGAAAAGCCTGTTTTGCCGTCGATCAACCTCGAGGGCCTGTCATCCGACGCAATCCGGCAGATGCTCCACGAGTTGCAGGTGCATCAGATCGAGCTCACGATTCAGAACGAGGAATTGCGCCGGGTCCAGGCCGAAATCGAGGCCGTCAAGGCGCGTTATTTTGATCTCTACAACCTGGCGCCGGTCGGCTATTGCACCCTCTCTGACGCGGGGCTGATCCTCGACACCAACCTCACCGCCGCCCAGCTGCTGGGATATACCAGCAGCGCGCTGATCAAGCAGCCGGTGACCCGGTTCATCCTGCAGGAAGATCAGGATGTTTATTATCTTCACCGTAAACTGCTGTTTGAAACAGCAGCAGCACAAGCGTGCGAGCTGCGGATGGTGAAACAGGACGGCACGCCATTCTGGGCCCGCATCGAAGCCACCTATACCCGGGATGAGGCAGGCGTGCCAGTCGGCCGTGTCGCCATCAGCGATGTCACCGAATACAAGCAGGCTGAAGAAAAGCTCCGCCTCGCCGCCAGCGTTTTCACCCATGCCCACGAAGGCATCATGATTACCTCCACCGATGGCGTGATCATCGACGTCAATGCCGCCTTTACCCGCATCACCGGTTACCGCCGTGACGAAGTCGTTGGCCACAAGCCGGTCATGCTCAGTTCCGGCCGCCATGATGCGGCATTCCATGCCGCCATGTGGCGCGATCTGGTCGAGCACGGCCACTGGGCCGGTGAAATCTGGAACCAGCGCAAGAACGGCGAGGTGTATGCCGAGTTGCAAGTCAGCAGCGCCGTGCGCGATGACCGCGGCAAGGTCCTGCAATATGTCAGTCTGTTTTCCGACATCACCGAGCTCAAGGAGCACGCGCTTCAACTCGAACGGATTGCCCATTACGACGCGTTGACCACGCTACCCAACCGCGTGTTGCTGGCCGATCGCATGCATCAGGCCATGATCCTGACCCAGCGGCATGAAATGAACATGGCGGTGGCCTATCTCGACCTCGACGGCTTCAAGGTCGTCAATGACCGCTACGGTCATGAGGTTGGCGACCAGTTGCTGATGACGGTTGCAAACCGGATGAAGCAGGTGCTGCGCGAAGGCGACACGCTTGCCCGTCTGGGCGGGGATGAGTTTGTCGCCGTGCTGCTCGAGCTGGCAGACAGCGAGGCCAGCGTGCAGACGCTCTCCCGCCTGCTTGCTGCCGCGTCCCAACCCGTCAGGGCAGGCGACCTCGAACTCCAGGTCTCGGCCAGCATCGGCGTGACTTTTTTTCCGCAGCAGGGTGACATGGACGCGGACCAACTGCTCCGTCAGGCAGATCAGGCCATGTATCAGGCCAAGCTGGCCGGCAAGAACCGCTACCACGTATTTGATGCCGAGCAGGACCGCAGCGTGCGCGGCCATCACGAAAGCCTGGAGCGCATACGTCACGCCCTGGCCGCGCGCGAATTTGTGCTGTACTACCAGCCCAAGGTGAACATGCGCACCGGAACGGTCATCGGCGTCGAGGCGCTGATCCGCTGGCAACAGCCGGAACGCGGCCTCTTGCTGCCTGGCGTGTTTCTGCCGGTGATCGAAGATCATCCGCTGGCGGTCGAGCTGGGCGAATGGGTGATTTCCAGCGCGCTGGACCAGATGGCGCACTGGCAGTCTGGCGGACTGGAGATTCCGGTCAGCATCAATGTCGGCGCCCGTCAATTGCAACAAGCGGATTTTGTCGAAGATCTGCGCACCCGGCTGGCGGCTCACCCGCAGGTCAAGCCATCGAACGTTGGGCTTGAAATTCTGGAAACCAGTGCGCTGGAAGACTTGTCATGGGTTTCCCACGTCATCGAGGCCTGCCGCGAGATGGCGGTCTTGTTCGCCCTGGATGACTTTGGCACCGGGTATTCCTCGCTGACTTACCTGAAGCGGCTGCCGGTCGCCCAGCTCAAGATTGACCAGAGTTTTGTGCGCGACATGCTCGACGACCCGGAAGACATGGCCATTCTGGAAGGCGTGATTGGCCTCGCCATCGCCTTTCGCCGCCAGCTCATCGCCGAAGGGGTGGAAACGCCCGAGCATTGCGACAGGCTGCTGCAGCTAGGCTGCGAGCTGGCGCAGGGGGGCTGCATCGCTCACCCCATGCCGGCGGATGCCGTGCCTGGCTGGGTGGCTGCCTGGCGTCCGGACCCCCGCTGGAATGACCTGCCATCTTTGAGCCGCAACGACCTGCCCATCCTCTATGCCGGCATGGAATACCGCGGCTGGATTGCGTCGATCGAGGCTTTTCTCCGGGGTGAACGTGATGCCATGCCGCAGCTGGATCGCCCCGGCCGCTTTGACCGCTGGCTGGATGGCGAACACAGGGCCGGCCGTGGCGCGCAGCCCGCGTTTCAAGCCATTGAAGTCGTGCACCGACGGATGCATGCGCTGGGGATAGCGCTCTGCGAACTGCAGGCGCAAGGCCGCAGCCCCGAAGCGCTGGCGCGGCTGGATGAACTTCTTGGCTTGCGGGATGACTTGCTGGAACAGTTGAAGCTGCGTGCGCGGTCAGGCCAGGGCGGGCAGTGAGGGGCTGAACGCCGGCTTTATCCAGGCAAGCACGTTCACCTTCAACACGCCGGAGCAAAACGCTGGGCAGTCTGCCTGAGCCGCCCCTGCAGCGTTGTTTCTAACGCGCCGGCTTGATCCCGGTTTTCAGTTCGATCGGCTTTTCCAGGTCGCTGAGGGGGCTGGGTTTGGCAATGCCGTAGCCCTGCATGTAGTCGATTCCCAACTGGCTCAGGGTCTGCTGGATGGCGTGATTTTCGACAAACTCGGCAATGGTTTGCCTGCCCATGACATGTCCAATGTGGTTGATCGATTCAACCATGGCGTAGTTGGCGGGGTCGGTATGGATGTCCTTGACGAACATACCATCGATTTTAAGGAAGTCGACCGGAAGATTCTTCAGGTAGGCGTACGACGAAAAGCCGCTGCCAAAATCATCCAGCGCAAAATTGCAGCCATGGTTCTTGAGCTTGCGGATGAAGCCCTGCGCCTTGGCCAGGTTGGATATGGCCTCGGTTTCGGTGATTTCAAAGCATATTTTTTCGGGCGGAATCGCAAATGCCTTGAGCTGGGTTTCAATGTGTCGCAGGCAGGTCTCATCGCCGAGCGAATGTCCCGAGAGATTGATCGAGCCGAGTTCCAGTGCCTGCAGTTGCTGCGGATGCTCCGCCAGCCATCTGAAATATTCACTGATCACCCAGCGGTCGATTGCGGCAATGAGGTTGTAGCGTTCGGCGGCGGGCAAAAACGCGCCCGGGGGAACCAGCCTGCCCGACTCGTCGAGCATCCGGATCAGGATCTCGTAATGGCTGTTGAGGTCGTCAAGCCGGGTGTGGTGAACGATGGGCTGGTAGTAGAGCACCATGCGCTGCTCCTCCAGCGCCTTGGTGATGCGCGGCGTCCATTCCATCTGGCCGTGCCGTGCGCGCAGGGCCTGGTCTTTGGCGTCATGCACGTAAATGCGGTTGCGCCCGGCTTCCTTGGCCATATGGCAGGCGGCATCCACCCGGCTGATGACATCGCTGGCCGAACTGCTCTGGTGGGTAATGCCGATCATCCCGATGCTGATGCCGATTCCAAAGGTTTTGTCCTCCCAGGAAAAGCGGAATTGCAGCGTCATCTCCAGAATCTTGTTGGCGACCAGCATGGCCTGCTGGTTTGAACAGTTTTCCAGCAGCAGGCCGAATTCATCGCCGCCGACCCGGGCCAGCGTATCGCCGTGGCGCACCAGCTCGGCCAGATGTGCGCTGTATTGCTTTAGCAATTCGTCACCGGCAATGTGGCCGCAGGTGTCGTTGATGACCTTGAACTGATCGAGGTCCATGTACAGCAGGCTGTGCGCCTTGTCGGTCAATTCGGCATCGCGAATGGCCTGCCTGACCTTGCGCTCGAGGTCGTGGCGGTTGAACAGGCCGGTCAACACGTCATGCGTGGATTGGTGGGACAGTTGCCGGGTCAGTTCATGGGTCTGGCTGACGTCATGGAAAACGAACACGATGCCGGAGATGTGGCCGTCATGACTGCGGATGGGTGCCGCGCTGGGTTCGATATAGATATTGCGCCCATCCTGCTGGGTAAAGATCAGCGTGTTGTACTGGCTGGGCAAGCGGCCTTCGCTCAGACAGTATTCCACCAGGCCTTTTGCGGGCTGCCGGCTTTCTTCCATCAGCAGGGTGCCCAGGCCGGACAGGTGACTGAGCCTTGCCTGATCCAGCGAGGTCTCGAACAGGCGTTCTGCAACCGGGTTCAGGTAGTCGATCCGGCCTTCGATGTCGGTCGTGATCACCGCATCGCCAATCGAGGAGAGGGTGACCTGGGCTTTTTCCTTTTCGCTGAACAGGTTCTGGTTGGCTTCTTCCAGCTGCCCGATCAGGTTGGTGTTGTCGATTGCGGTTGCAATCTGGCTGGCCAGCAGGGTCAGCAGGTCGAGGTCGTGCTGGTCGAAGTCGCCGCCGCCGATTTTGTTGATCCCGGCAATGCCGCCGAGAAAATTGCTGCGGCCGACCATCGGAACCAGAATGACGTTGCCGACTTCCTTTTCCCACTGGTTGCGTTCGGTTTCGTCGAGTTCGTCGAGCACGCCGCGCCACCAGGGGCGGCGATTTTTCCAGACCCAGCCGCAGATGCCCAGACTGATCTCCAGGCTTTCGCCCACGATCTCGTCAGCGTTCAGCCCCTGGCCCGCGCGATACGTGTAGTGCGTGCTGTCTTCATCCAGCACGGGAATGAGCACCGTTTCGGCCTGGATCAAGTGCTGGGCAAAGGTGGCGACCAACTGGAAAATGCTTTCAAGGTCGAGCCGCTCACGGACGGCGGTGACGACTTCCTTGAACAGGGAAATCTGCTGGTTGCGCAGGAAAAGCTCGTCTCCCAGCGTCTGGATACTGGATGGGGCGGGAGGAATCGGCGTCACGGTTGCGTGCAAGGGTGTCTCTGTAAAAACCTTTGAGTGGCAGGAACGACGGATTCATCGTTGACCAGCTATATCGTTCATTTTGTCGATTTCTGAAGCGAACTTTCGCGTGAACCCGAACTAAACTTTAACGAGCATGGCTTTTGTTGTTCGACCCCGCCCTCGCAAAGCAGTGGAGGGCGGTTTTCCTGGCTGCAAGGGGATCGCATGAATACACCACAGGGCAGGCGTACCTGTCTTTATACCGCTGTGCAGCTCGAGGATATCGTTGCCGACATGGCCCGGCAGGCGGCCGGCCTGCTGACCGGCCGCACCGAGGTTGTGATCGTCGGCATTCTGCGGCGTGGCGCGCCGCTGGCGGACCGGTTGCATGCGCATTTGGCAAAGGCGTATGGGCTGACCGACTGCGTGCGGCTGGATCTGCAGATCAAACGCTATGCGGATGACCTGACCCTGCTGTACCCGGAAACCCGGTTGACCGAAAACCCGACCCACGCCACGCTCAACCTCGAGGGCCGCACGGTGCTGGTGGTGGACGACGTGATGTATCGCGGCCATTCCATGCTGCGCGCGGTGGAATACCTGGCCTGCAAGCAGCCTGCAGAAATTCGCACCGTGGTGCTGGTCGACCGCGGTGCGGCCAAATTGCCGGTGCGCACCGACATCGTCGGGGTGCGGCTCGATGTGGCGCCGTCCGACATCATCGAATGCAATGTGCCGCCTTACGAGGCGAACTTCCGGATCGAACTACTGCAGCCGATCTGAAACTGTCTTGACGGACAGCCAGCGTGATATTGCGTTCAATCTGGCTTAGCCTACAGTCATTGAAACTGAACGGTATGTGTTTGATCCACCGTCATCTGCGGGTTTCCGCAAGTGGCCAACCCCGCTAGTCGCGTCTGGCATGAAGTAGCACTTGGCGGATTGCCAAGCATTCCCCAAAAGTCCCTAATTTAGAGTGTCAGTCTATTGAGCACCTTGATTCGGAGGCGCCATGTTATTTAACCGGTTACTACTGATTGTTTCTCACTTAAACATTGCGAATGCCAAACCGTTAGCGTCAGACGCAGTGGGCGGTTCGCACTAAGCATACCGCTGTTTATCGCCTTGCCAGGACTGGTTTGAACACATCCAGATGGACATACAAGATTTTCACAATGCACTACAAGGTTTTCTCACCGCTAACAGCGTTGATGAGATAACCAGGCTTTGCCGGCTTCAAAGCCAACAGTTGGGATTTGATGCCTTTGTTTACGCGCTGAGAATTCCGACCCGCGTATCCGAGGCGCGTCTGATCGTGATCAACGGCTACCCGGAAGCGTGGATCAACCACTATTTTGAAAGCGATTTCAACCTGCATGACCCTGTGCTCGACTATTGCAAAAAGCATGTCGTGCCGATCGAGTGGCATGTCATGGGATTGTCGAAATCTGCCGAAAGCGCACGTGTCATGAACGAGGCAACCGAATTCGGGCTCAAATTCGGCATCAGCGTGCCGGTGCATACCCCGCATGGCGAGCTGGGCGTGTTGAGTCTGGCGCTGGATCAGCGTTTGGTCGCCGCGCATGGAATTACGCAAAGGGCATTGCCCTATGCCCAGTTGATGGCCAGCTACGTTCACGAAGCAGTGTGTCGGGTCTTCAGCCTTGGAGGGAAGGGTGAGGAAAGTACATTGACCGCACGTGAACAAGAATGCTTGCGCTGGGCTGCTGACGGAAAAACCTCATGGGAAATTGCCCAATTGCTTAACCTGTCCGAGCGCACAGTCAACTTCCATCTCAATAACGCCACCATCAAACTCGATGCCTGCAACCGGCAACATGCCGTAGTCAGGGCGGTACTCAATGGGCTGATTCAGCACCGACCGTTTTGATCAGTGGCTGTCAGAAGTGACAGCTGTTTTCCCGCACCCGTGTTCAATACCATGCGACCTGTAACGCAGGAATTGCGCTGAACGATATTTCAGCATCGCCTGGTTGTGCTGGATTCCCAATCTGATGGCCGGAGAGTTGGTTGGGCGCACGACTCAGCCAGAGTCGGCCTTCAGAGGGAAGCAAAGGATACCCAAAGAAACCCTGGACTAGAGTGGTCGGCATTGAGCGCGCGATTTGAGCGTTTCAGGGTGGCGTTACGCAACGCGGCCGAATGCCAGGTTACTCAGGAAATCGCTAATTTATCCATCCAACAAAGAAAATCATGAATACTCAAACCCCCCTGATTATTACAAGCCTCTTTGCCTGCCTGGTTACGGGCACGGCCCATGCCGCCCTGCAAGGCCGCGATCTCAACGGCAGCGCTGGCAGCTTCGAAGCTTATTACGATACCGTGCTTGATATCACGTGGCTGGCCGACGCCAACTACGCGAAGACCTCGGGGCACATTACCAGCGGGGCAGACGGTTCGATGAACTGGGCAGAGGCCAATGCCTGGGCGGCCAACCTCGTCTTCACTGACGGAGTTAACGTCTACGACAACTGGCGCTTGCCCGTTGTCGGCCCCATCAATGGCTTGAGCTTCAATTACAGCGGCAGCCTCAACGGCAGTACCGACAATGGCCACAACATTAGTGCGCCAGGAAGCGTTTTTGCGGGTAGCACCGCCAATGAAATGGCGCATCTGTTTTTTAACACGCTTGGCAATAAAGATTTGTGCGCACCTGCAACCTCAATAGGTTTTTGCGATGGGCCACAAGCAGGCTGGGGGCTCACCAATGAGGGGCCTTTTTCCAACATGCGCAGCGATCTTTACTGGACTGCCACGGCATACGAACCCCGTGCAGGAGAAGCGTGGGATTTCTATTTTGGCGACGGCTCGCAGAGCAGCAATCTGCAGGGCGCTACTTTTCATGCATGGGCAGTCAGCACTGGTGACGTTGCAGCTATCCCCGAGGCGGACACCTGGGCGATGCTGCTGGTTGGCTTGGGTCTGGTGAGGGCGATGGTAAATCGCAAACGCGTTGCACTGTAACTTGGTTGAGATGCCTGAATTTGACTCAAAGAAAATTACGAAATTCGCAGTCAATTGGAGACAAACATGAGTTCGACAAGCAGGGGTTCGGTACGGACATTTCGATTTCCAAGCGAGTTGATCTCGAAGCGACATTTCTTTGCAAGCATTGTAGCGATCGGCATGCTCTCAGGCTGTGCTGGAAGCGTGCAAAAACCCCATATCTACTCAAAATATGAGAACAAGGGTGGGATTGGGGTTCCGCAGGCTATGGTGGGCGCGACCGGTGAGCAGCGGTATTGCGCTCATGGCCTTTCTCAGCAGGTTTCGGGTCGTAAACAAGAAGCGTATGCAAACATCGCCGAAGCCTGCGGCGGTGAAGACAGGTATTCCATTATCGAAGAGCTTTCAGGTGCCAACGCTCATACTGTCGTGGCCGGAATTGAAACGAGCTGTGCTGGTTTTGCAGGTCGCGTTATCTACTTTAAATGCAGAGGAGCGGCGCCTAAACCAACCGGCTCCAGAAAATAGCTTGAATTGGCATGGAACTGAAAGCAGAAAACATGAAGGCTATAAAAACAGTGCTGTTTGCGGCGGCTGGTTTGATATTAAGTGCATGCAGTGTCATGACGGTTAGCGAACATGAACTCCAGCCTGGTGACCCCGGTGGCGTCAGGTTCCAGACGAAAGGAAGAGTGACATATGACCAGGTCTGGAAAGCAGCAACCAAAGCCATGTCGACTGACATGGCAATTGTTTACAGCCACAAACCGTCCGGCACCATTAGATCGCGCGTAGGCGCGGCACACACTGGAAAGGTTGTTGCTTTCTTCATTTCACCGACCACGCCAACCGCCGCCCGGTACAGACTTGAGCTGGTCAGTAAAGAGCCTATGGGGTTTGGCATACCCAAGAGCAGCAAGTGGGAACCCTCTGTCGTTGAGGATTTCGAAGCGGCACTCAATGCCAATTGAAAACGCATTGGCAACTTAAATTTATTTTTGAAGTCGTGGCATTCTGAGCCGGGAAAAAATCATGATGAATTTGATTTGGATTTTATTGCTCGCAATGTTTTCGGCCTCGGCTATGGCTCAGACCCAAGAGGAAACCGAAGCCTGGATCATCAAGCAGTCTGGCTTCAATCTTGAGGGACGACTGAAGCATTCCATCGAGGGCGATGAACTGATCAGTCGCCTGACACTACCCTATGCAATGGGCGGTGAAACAATTCAAAGATCCATTCCAATCAAGCAGATCAAAACCATCAGCTACACGCATACCGCTGCGTACCTCTCTTATACCCTGATGTGCGATAAGCCATGCACCACTCAATTTAATGGGAACACGGAAGTAGAAGAGAAAAGCCCGAAATTTTTATTTGAAATTCACAAATCGCTTGATTCGGGTTTTCCGCCGCGCATGAATGAAGCATTGCTGAAATTGGTTGAACTGCATAGTGGAAAAGCGAGGATGGCTCGGCAGCAAACACAAAAGGAGGCGTTTTGAGTCGGCGACGGGCTGTCCTCCCTATGCGGCTCACGATAGATTGGAACTGCAGCCTCATGTCGGATCTGTATTAGCTAAAGTGGCGTCATAGTAATGATGAAGGAATAGGCTCCTTCATATCCTGTTTTAATTTCCTACCCTGGAGTCTCAAATGAATATTCAAAACCTATCGTTTCTCGCCTTGGTGGGTGTGCTGAGTGGCTGTGCTTCTGCGGTGGTGAAGGACGATCACCTCGTGCGGAAAACAGAATTGGCGCTTGGCATGGAAAGAAGGACTTTCACAATTTCAGACCGGGTCGATGAAGGCTTGCAAACGTCGTATACCGTAAAAACCCAGGCAGGAAAAAAATTCAGTTGTTATGTGGAAGGCTCGTTTTCATTTGGTACTGGGAGTGTTGTGACCGACGCAATTTGCAGTGAGCTTGGGAAAGCTGCCAAATCGAAAAATGCTGGACGTGCACCTTGCAATGCACTTTTGAAAGCAGCGAGGAAATGCTAGTAGATGAACCGACGGTGGTACCAGGCCTCCTCTGATAATCAGCTTTTGTTTACCGTTGCAATCATTTTAAGGAAATCTGCTTGAGAAATTTGACTGTGGCAAAGTGGACAAGTTATGTGTCGCTGGCTTTTTTATGGCCGGGTCTCACGCACGCTGATTACCTTGTCGACGTTTTCTTTCACATGCAAGGCGAACCCGGAAACCGGCAGGCATTTTTTGCCAATACGCTGGTGGATGATCGCACTCCGCTCAGTATGTTGATGGGGCCTATCGAGATCAAGCAGCTCGATGTAACGGTGATCTACGAAAACGCGCAGCAACCAGAATGGGCTGAAATGCGCTTGCAGTTCGAATGCGCCTCGAAAGTTGATTTCGGTAAGGGCATCCCTAAACAACCAGCCTGGACAGACCCGGTGAAAATGCGTTTGGGTGAAGGCGGCACGATCCTGCGGCGCAGCGATTTAAAAATTGAATCCACACCTGCTGGTGCATGGCAAATGGCAAGCAGCCCTGTTTTGCTCAAGGCGCACAAGCTGGCCTGTAATCGAGACGAAGTCAATGCAGCTGTAAATGCGGCGGTACGCGCATCCGGCAAGACCTTGGATAGCACAGCGTTCAATACGGAATTACGAAAAATAGGCCTTACAGAAGATATGACCTTGATAAATGGGTCGGCACCGCAGTATCTGGAATTGGCGTGGTCCGTACTCTGGGCGGGAAGCAAACGTCCCGACCCCAGTGGAAAATGGGCAAAGAAAGCCACGCCGGAAGAAAAAGCTGCTGCGATGGCAAAAATTGCAGAGGCGAAAACGCAACTTGCTGAATTAACAAAAAAGACCAAGCAAGCCTACGAGCCGAAAATTCAGGCAGCGGAAATCAAATTCGATTTTGACAAGGTGGCCGCCAAGCTGCGCAACGGGCGCAAACTGAATCGTACAGAATCCCAGATGTTGATGGTCTGGCAAGGCAAGCTGGAGGAAGAGGTCGCGTCAATCGTAGGGCGCCCGAGCCTTACCACAACAGGCAATGTGCGCTTCCTGTCTTATGGCAAGGACTATGACACGCGTGCGGTGTACGACTACAAGGGCGGTACGTATGTGACGCATGGTATTTACTGGAGTTGCGATGTGCAGTTTGTCACCACGCCTGATCGGCAGGGCGCATTTCGCGTCGCCGATGTGCGCATCAGTGTAGATAGCAATATGGGCATGTCCGCCAAGGGGGCGTGCGAGGGGCTGCTGCATGTGCCCGGAAACTGAGCGGGAAACGGCAACGTGAATCCTGACGAAAAGCGTGACGGGAAGTGGAGCATGGAAACCATGCTTTCCACGATGTGAGTGTTCGTGATGTTGAACATGCTTTTCGCGGATATTTTCACTTTCATGAACCCCGGGTTCTTGAAGGTTCTCATGACCAGGTACGCGGAAGAAATTCAAATCACGCAAGGGTTCTTGCTGGGAGCCGCCATGGTGACAGAGATACCGATTGCCATGGTTCTGTTGGCCCGGGTACTGAAATACAGAGCGAATCGTTGGACGAATATCATCGCAGGCGTGGTGACCATTGCGTAGGTCATAGCCGGTGGGTCGACCATGCTGCACTACATTTTCTTCGCAACTGTTGAGGTCGTCTGTATGGCGCTCATTGTCTGGTTTGCCTGGAAATGGCCCAACCCATCACCGGACGCTTCGCGATAAAGGCTGCACAATGATGTATGTCCATTTCTACCCCGTCCATTTTTCCGGGAACTTCTTCTACAGTCTCGTCGGCTGTTTAGGAGAAGCAATCGAGTGGAAGTCGTGATCGCACTGGTAGTCGTTATTGGTGCAACGACAGTCATCCTGAGCCTCGGTCGGTTCGCGCAAAGGGCGCCGTTTTCTGTGAGTGGACTGGAATACGTCAACACCCAATCAAAATATCAGGCTCTATTGTTGGGAGTAGCCATGCTTGCTCTACTCGTCACCTATTGCTTGAACGAAACGATCCTCTCGGCCTACCTTGCTCCGGGCAATATCGCCGCTCCTGCCAAAGGAGTTTCGTGGTTGGGTATTTCGGAGGGAGAGTCATGGCGTAGCCTCGGAGCTAGTCTGTCGATTTTCATCACACTAGCCACATCCATCTTTGTCTATTTGCAATTACGTAAATCTGTCGGCAATCCAAAGCAACTCGTACCTTACCTGCCGTGGGTTTTTCTGTTCGCACTTACCAACTCATTCAGCGAAGAAGTGGTTTTCCGACTTGGCGTTATTGTGCCGCTGGTTGGCTCAGTTGATGCCGATCACATACTGCTCATTTCGGCTGCTGTTTTCGGAGTTTCGCATCTTCGTGGCATGCCCAACGGTATCGGTGGTGCACTAATGGCGGGTTTATTGGGGTGGCTGCTTGCCAAGTCAGTGGTGGAGACGAACGGAATATTCTGGGCCTGGTTCATTCACTTTCTGCAAGACGTTGTGATCTTCTCGGCTTTCGTCATGGCAGCGGCCAATACTGCACTTGCGAAGGACACACCAAAGGCGGCGTATCCCTCAGGTTTACGTTGATGTAACAGAAGTTCTGCATATTCTGTAGGACTTTTCAGGAGGCAATCATGCCGCAAACTGATTCGACACGTTTTATCTTGCTAGGCGCTTCGGGTTTGATGCTCATGATGTTTTCCTGCTCAGTTTTGGCCTGCTCGGATTTGCCAAAAAAATGCACGGAGCAGGCGCAACATCGGCAATCAGATCAGAGCAGCGGGAGTAAAAGCGGCTCAAATGCAGCCGCTTTTGACCCGATGCAAAGCTTACTCAGCCAGGCGGTCTCGGTGTCCACCGCCGTGGCTCACGAGCCATCCGAGGTGATCGAGAAACGGGCAAAAAGTGACCCAAAATTCAAGGCGGCGTATGAACGCTACCTCAATGGTGGATGGGAATATTTTCAGGATGCCCCCGGTGCCGCGCCTGGGGAATACTGCGCTGCCTTTTATGCAAAGGGTGGCGGCATGGTCCGGCTGTCAGGACCGGGCAAAGAGTACGCAGGCGCACTTATGACTTTTTGGGGGGCGGATATACCCACACCGGCAAAAATGCAGAAAGTAAGAGTCACGCTCAAGCAGTCCAATGATGCACCGCAAACCGTGCAGGCATTCAACTACAAGCTCCCGGGTGAGGCATTTGGCGCCATTGCGTTTGCCGTTCCGACGATAGAGGCGGCTTTGGCTGGTATGGAAAATGAAGCCAGTTTTGATCTGGAAATGGATGGAAAATCGGTTGCCAGTGTCGAGTGGCACGATGGCCTGGCCGCGCGCGACCGGCTGGGTAAATGTGTAAGCGCAAGGAAGAAGTAATTGCCAGGAATCATTCGATTCGCCAGGAGGGATGAACCGAGGTTCGTACTGCTGCGGGTAACACTCGCTGGGCTGGTGTTCGTCTTGTCGGGATGTACGTCTGACGGCGTTAAACGTGGGGTCTACGAAGGGTTGGTTCGGAAGCAGTGCAACGATGGAATGAATGAAACCAGCTGTGAGGCCGATCACGCAACGTACGAAGAGTATCTCCGCGAGCGCGAGCGCTTGATCGGAGTTCGATGCAAAGAGGGTTTGTGCTGACTGGATGGATGGGTAGCAAAACGGATGAATACAATTTTGAAAAACCTGTTTTTGATGGGTGTGCTTTTGATATCGGGCTGCGCCAGCATCCTCGATGCCCGCACTGACCGCATCGGGGAACGGCGCGTCGCTTGAGAGCGGTCTCGGCGGAACGATGGATTGGTGGGCCAAGGTCTTTCCAGAGGTCGCGAAGGAAACGATGGTTTTCGCCTACAACCGTCCAGGTTATGGGGAAAGCGAACGCGCCGTTACGCCGCGCGATGGCGACCACGTCGTCGATGAGTTGCGTGCGCTGCTGAAAAGCCGCAACTTGACCCCGCCTTATGTGCTGGTCGGGCATTCGCTTGGCGGTTTGTACATGCAGCTCTTCGCCCGACGTCACCCGGACGAAGTGGCGGCGCTGGTGCTTGTGGATTCGACGCATCCCGAGCAGTTCAAGGGGGCGGGTGCGCGTGAAAATTGGCCAGCCTGGGCACGTGTGGGCTTCGGTTTGTTGCTATCGGAAACTGCGGAAACAGAATTGAACGCCATGGACGCGACCGGAGTAGCGGTGCTGAGTTTGCCGCCGCTGGAAGGCAAACCGGTTTTCGTGTTGAGCAAGCTGGAACCGATGCAAGAGAAATCGGCACTGACTATCGATGCGAACGAGAAGCGCAAGGACATCGTTCGACTGCACCCGGGGGCGAAGCAGATTTGGGTCGACAGCGGCCACGCCATTCCGCTGGAAAAGCCCGAGGCTGTCATTCAGGCGATACGAGAGGCCTTGCGCGAGAGCCGCTTCGCCCAAATGCCCCCTCCCGCTGTGCCGGTCGAGTGAAGCAACATGCATCTGCTGCTCATTGAAGACGATCTGGATTTAGGCGGCGCACTGCAACGAGCCTTGGGCGGCTACGGGTTTGCATGCACCTGGGTGCGAAGTGTGAGGGATGCGCATGCGCAGGCTTCCGGTGAGACTGCGCTGTTCGCCTGCGCAGTGCTCGACCTTGGTCTTCCCGATGGTCAAGGGCTAGACCTGCTTCGGCGTTGGCGCCGCAACCAATTGATGTTGCCTGTCATCGTGCTGACCGCGCGCGATGCCGTTTCGTCCCGAGTGGATGGCCTTGATGCCGGGGCGGACGATTACGTCGTCAAGCCAGTTGCGCCGGAAGAGCTGGCCTCGCGCATTCGCGCCGTCACGCGCCGCGCCACGGGACAGGCATCGTCGGCCTGGGAGGTCGGGAAACTTTATATCGATGTCGGCAAACGGGAAGTCCGCTTTGATGGTAGTGCTGTGGCGCTGTCGCCCCGCGAGTTCCAGATCGTCGAGGAACTGGCACGTAACGCAGGTGAGGTGGTGCCTAAACATCGCATGGCGCGCGCCCTGCAACCTTTCGGCGAGCCACTGGAGTTCAGCACGCTCGACTGGCATATCCACAACTTGCGCCGCAAACTTGGCACAAGCGTCATCCATACGGTGCGGGGCGTAGGCTACAGCCTGTTCGAATGAAGAAAGCTTCATTTTCTCCGCCCTCAATGACCAAAATCCTGGGGGTCACCTTGCTGGTGGCCAGCGTACTGGTCTGGGCGGCGATCTACGGCATCGGCATGGCGCTGATGCACTGGCCCGAGTCGGGCGGTTTCGATCACCAGCTGACGATATTTTCCAGGGGGCTTGGGAAGATCGTGGAATCGAGTCGCAGCCCGGAAGATATGCGGGCATCCATTGCGGGCGCGAACCTCGTCCTTGCCGAATTCGCCGACGATGGTGCGCACGCCGACAATGGCGCGCACACCGAGGATGTTGCTGTGTTCAATGTATGGCGGAAAGACGGAACCTGGATAGCCGGTAGCCCGAATGTGCTGCGCGTGCCAACAGGCCCGTTCATGGCAACAGGTTTTCACGATGCGGAAATCGGGGGCGAGTCCTATCGCGTCTATGCCGCCTGGGCGCGGGGGCATGACTATCGAATCGAGGTGATGCAAACGAAACGCGGACGGCAGGCCGATTTCGACAGCGTGATGTTGGGCCCAGCCAGTTTACTCACCCCTTTGCTTGCTGGATTTCCGCTCCTGCTGTTGCCGGTCTTGTGGGTCGTTAAATGCGGGTTGAAACCTTTACGCCAGCTGTCGTGCGAACTTGCGGCGCGCCCTCCCGATGATTTGGAACCGGTCGAGATGGAAGAGCTCGTCCCGGAACTTCAGCCCGTAGTTGATGAAATCAATTCCACGCTGGAAAGACTCAGGGAGCTGCTGCGACGCGAGCGGGATTTTCTTGCTGATGCGGCACATGAGCTGCGCACGCCGCTGGCGGTGATCAGCGCGCAGGTCGATGATGTTCTGCATGCGAAAACGCCAGAAGCGCGGTTGGAGGCCGAGCGCGGATTGCAGGCCGGTCTTGGTCGGGCCAACCGATTGGTTGGCCAGTTACTGACGCTGGCCCGTTTTGAAGCCAAGGCGGATAAAGGCGAGCCTGCGGATGTGGCCGATGTAGTGCGCGACGTTCTGGCGGCCCATGCACTGGAAGCCCGGGAAAAATCCATCCAGCTTGCCTATCGTGGTCCGGATCAAGTGCCGGTCGGGTGTGCGCACCACACGCTGGAAACTGCACTGAGCAATCTGATTGGTAACGCCATTCGCTATGGCCGGCCCGGCGGGCAGGTGATCGTGCGGATGGATGTCGAACCCTCACTGGCTTTTGTCGCATCGGTGTGTGATGACGGCCCGGGCATTCCCCGTGAAGAGCGTGGGCGCATGTTTGACCGGTTCTGGCGAGGCAGCCAGAGCAGTGCGTCGGGGTCCGGACTGGGGCTGGCCATCGTGGCGGCGGCAATACGCCAGCACAATGCACGCATCCATGTGGAAGATGGGATCGATGGCAGGGGGCTGTGCGTAAGGATCAGTGTACCGGGGCCAGATGGTACTTACGCATCCAGTTGAAACCATGCCGGCAGCAGTGTGTACGGCCTACGGCCCGCCGGAAACGCTTGTGGTCGGGAGGTTGCCGGTCCCTCAGCCCCGGAGCGGGCAGGTTCGTGTCCGTATCCATGCGGCTTCGGTGAGTGCGGCCGACCGGCGCATTCGTTCGTTGGATATGCCATCTGGTTTCAGCCTGGCTGGAAGACTGGCGTTGGGCTGGCGTCGCCCACGGCAGCCTGTTCTGGGGGGTGATTTCTTGGGTGTGATCGACGCGGTTGGAGTGGGTGTGACCGGATTCCAGCCCGGCGACGAAGTGGTGGGCATGACGGGTATGCGCATGGGCTGCCATGCCGGGGTCTGCTGCCTCAATCCTGTGGGGCGAGTGCTGGCCAAGCCAGCGAGCCTGTCCCATGAAACCGCAGTGGCCGCACTGTTCGGCGGAACCGCTGCCATGGATTTTCTGCGCCGTGCCGATCTGCGTGAGAGTGAGCGCATCCTGATCGTGGGCGCGTCGGGCGCAGTCGGTTCGGCTGCGGTGCAATGGGCTTCGCTCCTCGGCGCACACGTCACGGCCGTGTGCAGTGGGCGCAATGCGGGGTGGGTTGCGCCACTGGGGGCTACACGTCTGATCGACCCTGCGCGACACAACTGGCCTAATCCGGAAGAGATCTTTGATGTAGTTCTCGACGCCACAGGCACGCTCGATTGGGCACGTGTGCGCCCATGGTTGCCGCCGGAAGGCCGGTTCTTGGCGCTCGCAGGCGGCCTGCAGGATGTCCTGCGGGCCCCGTGGGTGGCGGTCACCAGCCGTCAGCGCATCATCGCCGGCCCCGCGCGTGAGCGCATCTCGGATATGCAGTTACTCATGCAGGCCACGGCGGACGGAAGGTTTACACCACACATCGATGCGGTCTACCCGCTGGGGCGTATCCGGGACGCGCATCGCCATGTCGACAGCGGACACAAGCGGGGCAGTGTGATCGTCACGCCTTGAAAGCGGCTTCAGTCGCATCCCCCGTCACACTCCCGCTTGGGGCAGCCCTCGGGCCGGTTCGCCGGTTTGAGCGGGCAGCGGTTGATTTCGTCGGCGCCACGCTGGAAATAGCAGGTCATGGCGCTGGAGGCGATGCCGAGCAGCCAGAACACGAAAAAGCCGATGGTGTAGGCGGCCAGCCGTTGCTCAATCAGCGGTTCGCCGCGATAGAGGATTTCCAGCGGGTCGAACAGGGTGGTGAAGAGGATGTCGGCTATCCCGGCAACCAGGAAGGACGGCCACAGGACGTGGATCAGGCGCTGCATCATGGGTGCTTCCTCCTCATGGGGTGTGTCCGGATGCATTTACGCCGGGCATCGTTGCAAGGGCGGAACGGGCCGGCCGGCTCATTCTTCGGGTTCGTTCATCTTGCGCTTGACCAGCTTCACCATGAAGAAGCCCATGCCGATGATGAATACGATGGTGAACAGGCTCAACAGGCCAATTCCGCTGGTGAACAAAAGGTCGAGTGCAGCGTTCATGTCAGTCTCCTTGTGGGGGGCGTACGGTGGATGCGGACAGGGTGACGGGCGCGTCCAGCGGCGTGTGAACAATGCCGGACAGCCGCCAGGTGGCGGTGCCATCGGCCAGATGGAGTTGCCACTTGCCAGCCGGCATGACGGGCAGGGCGACGCGATACTGGCTGCCGCCGGCGTGGAGCAGCGTCAGGGTCTGGTCCATGCCGGAGCGGGTGGGGTGCGCCAGGGTCAGGCTCAACTGGTCGGGATAGCGGGGCAGGTGTCCACCCAGGTTCAGCAGCAACATGCCGTTTTCACTTTTGAGGGTGGCGGTGAGCCCCATCGCATGGGCTGCGTCGTCGCGCGCCAGCGTCTTGTTGATGGCGAGGCCGGCCTTGTAGTAATCGCCGACCACCATGCCGTCGGCACTCTGGATGGCGATGACGACCGTTGCCACGCCAGCGATGACGGCAGTGGCGGGCAGGCTCATCAGGAACCACGGCCAGAATTCGCGGTACCAGGGTTTGGGTTGCAGGGCGGCGTGTGTCACAGGCTTAGTCCTCGTGGGCGATCAGCGGTTGAAGAACTTGGTGTCGACATCGGTGTGGATGCCCGGGTCGTCGGTGGAACGGATGCTGAATGTCACCGCGATCGAGCGGCCCTGGAGGTCAACCGGATCGGCAATCAGGCTGACCGGGATGTCGATGGTCTGCAACGGTGCGGCGCTGACTTCACGACTGGCGGTCACCAGCTGCAGACCGTTGATGCCCGACGCCTGGAGGGTGTAACGGTGCGGCTGGTCGTCCTTGTTGATGAGCTGCAGGCGGTAGACGTTTTCGATCATGCCGTCATCGGTTTCCTTCGACAGCGCGACACGGTCGCGTACCACGTCGACGCGCAGGGGTACGCGGGTGGCGAGGCTGTAGACGAAGGCGCCGGCGATCAGCGTCAGCAGCACGCTGTAGATGAGGGTGCGCGGCCGCAGGATGTGCTTGAGGATGCCGCTGTCGGGGTATTTGCCCTTCACCACCGGGTAGCCCATCTTGTCCATGATCTGGTCGCAGCCGTCGATGCAGGCGGCGCAGCCGATGCATTCGTATTGCAGGCCGTTGCGGATGTCGATGCCGGTAGGGCAGACCTGCACGCAGACATTGCAGTCGACGCAGGAGCCAAGGCCGGCGGCCTTGTAGTCGGTTTTCTTGCTGCGCGGGCCGCGCGGTTCGCCGATCGAGGCATCGTAGGTCACGGTCAGCGTGTCGGAGTCGAACATCACGCTCTGGAAGCGTGCGTAGGGGCACATGTATTTGCACACCTGCTCGCGCATGAAGCCGGCGTTGCCCCAGGTGGCGAAGGCGTAGAAGAAAATCCAGAAGCTTTCCCACGGCCCCAGGCCGAAGCTGACGAATTCAACCGCCAATTCCTTGATTGGCGTGAAGTAGCCGACGAAGGTGAAACCGGTCCACAGCGCGATGGCGAACCAGACGAGGTGCTTGAGGCCGCGCTTCCTGAGCTTGGTGGCGTTCCAGGGCGATTTGTCGAGCTTTTTGCGCGCGACGTGGTCGCCTTCCAGCCAGCCTTCCACCCACATGAAAATTTCGGTGTAGACGGTTTGCGGGCAGGCGTAGCCGCACCAAAGCCGCCCGGCCACCGCGGTGAACAGGAACAGCGACAGCGCCGCCAGGATCAACAGGCCGGTGAGATAGACGAAATCCTGCGGCCAGAACACCAGACCGAAGATATAGAACTTGCGCGCGGCCAGATCGAACAGCACCGCCTGACGGTTGTCCCACTGCAGCCACGGCAGGCCGTAATAGACCAGTTGCGTGATCAGCACCAGCGCAACGCGCCAGTTGGCGAACACGCCATGCACCGCGCGGGTCTGGATGGTTTGCCGGATCGCGTAAAGCTGCTGTTCGATCGGCGCGTCGGCTGCTGCGGGCTGCTTGTCCTGAGTCATGCATTCATCCATCTAATCTGAGCCGCTTGAGCGCACTGAAGCCAATGTGCTCAAGCGGCCCGCCGGGCGCACCCGGCGAGTATCGCTCACTGCTTACCGTTCACCGCTCACTTCTGCTGCGACAACCCGTACACATAGGCCGCCAGCAAATGCAGCTTGGCGTCCTTGTTGGACGTGGTGCCCAGGGTTTGCGCCATGGCGGGCATGACGCCGTTGCGGCCCTTGGTAATGGTCTCGATGATCGTGGCCTCGCTGCCGCCATACAGCCAGATCTTGTCGGTCAGGTTGGGCGCGCCCAGCGCCTGCATGCCGGTGCCGGCAGGCATGTGGCAGGCGGCGCAGTTTTCGGCGAACACCGTTTTTCCGGAAGCGGCGCGCGCGGCATCGTGCTTGCGGCCCGACAGCGACATCACGTAGTTCGCGACATCGCGGGTTTTTTCCGGGCCGATGGCGGCGCCCAGTGCCGGCATCACGCCGCCGCGGCCGTTGGTCAGGGTGGCCTTGATGGTGTCGGGATCGCCGCCGTAGAGCCAGTCGTTATCGGTCAGGTTGGGGAAGCCCTTGGCGCCAGCCGCGTCCGAGCCGTGGCACTGCGAGCAATAGGTCAGGAACAGGTTTTTGCCGATGGCGCGCGCCTCGGGACTGGCGGCGACGGTGGCGATGTCCTGCTTCATGAACCCGGCATACAACGGCTGGAATTTGGCTTCGGCCGCTTTTACCTCGGCTTCGTATTCACCCTGGGAAGTCCAGCCCAGCACACCCGCAAAATTGCCCATTCCCGGCCACAGGATCAGGTAGGCGACCGCGAAGACCATGGTGCCGTAGAACAGGCCCAGCCACCAGCGCGGCAGCGGGTTGTCGAAGTCCTGAAGGTCGCCATCCCAGGTGTGTTCAATCAGCTGGGCTTTTTCGCCTGGGGCGAGCTTGCGGGTGGTGTGCGAGCGCAGAAAAAGCCAGGTTCCGATGATGCTCACCGCCGTGATCACGCTGATGTAGAGCGGCCAGAAGCCGCTGGTAAAGTCGCTCATTGCTTGTCTCCTTATTGGGCAGGTAAGTCGTCGTCGGCGAAGGGCAGCTTGCCGTCTTCTTCAAACCGCTGCTTGTTGTCCTTGCTGTACGCCCACCAGACGATGCCGATGAAGGTTGCAAGGCAGATTACGGTGGCGATGCCGCTCAGGGTTCCGCTATCCATGTGCCGGTCCTCAACTTTTCGGGGCGTGGACGCCCAGGTTCTGCAGGTAGGCGATGAGTGCGTCGAGCTCGGTCTTGCCTTCCAGTGCTGCAGTCGCCTCGTTGATTTCCTGCTCGGTGTAGCCGTGGCCGGCGAAATTCAGCGTGCGCATCTTGGCCTGGATCGAAGCGTCCTTCAGCGGACGATCGAGCCAGGGGTAGGCGGGCATGTTGGACTCCGGCACCACATCGCGCGGATTGGTCAGGTGCGCCACGTGCCAGGCGTCGGAATAGCGGCCGCCGACGCGATGCAGGTCGGGCCCGGTGCGCTTGGAGCCCCACAGGAAGGGGCGGTCGTAGACGTATTCGCCCGCCACCGAGTAGTGGCCGTAGCGCTCGGTTTCGGCGCGGAACGGACGCACCATCTGCGAGTGGCAGCCGACGCAGCCCTCGCGGATGTAGATGTCGCGTCCCGACAGCTGCAGCGCGGTGTAGGGCTTGAGCCCCGCCACCGGGGTGGTGGTCGAGGTCTGGAAGAACAGCGGGACGATCTGCACCAGACCGCCCACACTGACCACCAGAATGGTCAGCACGATCAGCAGGCCGAGGTTCTTTTCAATTGTTTCGTGTGAAATCATGTTCGGTCTCCTTAGGCGTGAACGGCTTGCGGGATGGCGGCGTCATTCACCGCGCGACCCTGCCGGGTGGTTTGCCAGACGTTCCAGGCCATCATCAGCATGCCGCTGAGGAACAGCGTGCCGCCGAGCAGGCGAATGCCGTAGAACGGATAGATCGTGTTGAGCACCTGGGCGAAGCTGTAGGTCAGCGTGCCGTCGGCGTTCGATGCGCGCCACATCAGCCCCTGCGCCACCCCGGCTATCCACATCGAGGCGATATACAGCACCACGCCGATGGTGGAGAGCCAGAAGTGCCATTCGATGAGTTTGGTGCTGAACATCGACTCGCGGCCGAACAGGCGCGGGATCAGGTAGTACATGGATCCAATCGTGATCATCGCCACCCAGCCGAGCGCGCCGGAGTGCACGTGGCCGACCGTCCATTCGGTGTAGTGGCTCAATGCGTTCACCGTCTTGATCGCCATCATCGGACCTTCGAAGGTCGACATGCCGTAGAACGACAGCGCGGTGACGAGGAACTTGAGGATCGGGTCGGTGCGCAGTTTGTGCCATGCGCCGGACAGCGTCATGATGCCGTTCATCATGCCGCCCCAGCTCGGCGCCAGCAGCATCAGGGAAAACACCATGCCCAGGCTTTGCGCCCAGTCGGGCAGCGCGGTGTACTGCAGGTGGTGGGGACCTGCCCACATGTAGATGAAGTTGAGCGACCAGAAGTGGACAACTGAAAGCCGATAGGAGTAGATCGGGCGGCCGGCCTGCTTCGGAATGAAGTAGTACATCATGCCGAGGAAGGCGGTGGTGAGGAAAAAGCCCACCGCGTTATGGCCATACCACCACTGCACCATGGCGTCCTGCACACCGGCGTAAGCGGAGTAGGACTTGAGCCAGGAGCCGCCGAAGAAGGCGATCGGCAGTTCCGCATTGTTGACGATGTGCAGGATTGCGATGGTCAGGATATAGACGCCGAAAAACCAGTTGGATACATAAATGTGCTTGGTCTTGCGCTTGGCGATGGTGCCGAAAAACACCAGCGCATACGCTACCCACACCAGCGTGATCAGAATGTCGATCGGCCATTCCAGTTCGGCGTATTCCTTGGTGCTGGTGTAGCCCATCGGCAACGTGATGGCGGCCAGCACGATGACCGACATCCAGCCCCAGAAGGTGAAGGAGGCCAGACTGCCGCCCCACAGCCGCGCCTGGCAGGTGCGCTGCACGGAGTAATACGACGCCGCAAACAGTCCCGATCCGCCAAAAGCAAAAATCACCGCATTGGTATGCAGTGGACGCAGGCGGCCATACGACAGCCATTCGATTCCGTAGGTCAATTCCGGCCAGATCAGCAAGGATGCCAGGATGACCCCGACCAGCATTCCAACTATCCCCCACACCACCGTCATGATGGCGAACTGGCGGACGACCTTGTAGTTGTAGGTTGTCGCTTCCATACACGTCTCCCGTGATTGATTACTCGATTGGTACATGCAAATGAGTTGAGTTCATTCACATATGAAGATAAATATATCTGTTTATAAAAGTGTGTCAAGTTGTCGCAGCCAGTAGCGCACCGTGTTGCGGGTTTTAATGGGTCCGCAACGAGGCTGCAGCACCTGTTTTCCGGCGAGCATCGGGCTTAGACTGCATATCGTTCAGTTCCTGCGCAAGGCTTATGAAACAGGTTTCCAGACCGGTCATGACCCGCATTTGCTTCATTCGCCACGGTGAAACCAGCTGGAATGTGCAGAAGCGCATCCAGGGCCATACCGATATCCCGTTGAACGAGACCGGCCGGGCGCAGGCGCTGGCGATGGCGTTCAATGCGGCGCACCAGCGATTCGACGCGATCTACAGCAGCGACCTGGCACGCGCGCAGGAAACCGCGCAGGCATTGGCACAGCGCGAGGACCAGTCGGTCAGGCTGCTGCCGCAGCTGCGCGAACGGCATTTCGGCCTGTTTCAGGGCCTGACTGCCGCGCAGGCGGCCGTGCTGCATCCGGCGGCGCATGCGCACTATGCGGCGCGTGATCTGGATTACGACTTCGAAACCGGCGAATCGCTGCGCCGCTTCGCCGCCCGGGTGACCGAGGCGATCGACTGGCTGTTGCGGCATCACAGCGGGCAAACCCTCGCCGTGGTGAGCCACAGCGGTGTGCTGGACGTGGTGTATCGCCGTGCCACCGGCCGGCCGTTGCATACGCCGCGCGATTTCGAGATTCCCAACTGTGCGCTCAACTGGTTCCATTTCGACAGCCAGGACTGGCATCTGGACGCCTGGGGCGACCGTCACCACTTGAGCGGGGTGTTGCTGGAGTCGCCGGAATGAGCGCGCAGAGCCATTCGGTCGTGTTGTTGCGCCACGGCCACAGCGAGTGGAATCTGACCGACCGCTTCACCGGCTGGACGGACATCCCGCTGACCGAAGTGGGCCTGGCCGAGGCGGCCGCAGCAGGCCGGCAGCTGGCACAGGCCGGGTTTGTCTTCGACGAGGTGCATGGCTCGCTGCTGCAGCGCACGCGCCAGACGGCCGATGCGCTGCTCGCTGCGATGGGCACCCCCGCCGTGCCGTTTTTTGCATCCTGGCGGCTGAACGAGCGCCATTACGGCGCCTTGCAGGGGATGAACAAACGCTCCATTTTTGCGAAATGGGGCGAGACGGCTTCGCGCCGCTGGTGGCGCGGCTATGACGCGCCGCCGCCTGCGCTGGCGCCTGACGACCCGCGCCATCCGCGCTTCGATCCGCTCTACGCGGCGCTGCCCGCGCAGCAGTTACCGGCCAGTGAAAGCCTGCGCGACTGCCAGCAGCGCACCCTGCCGTACTGGCACGAGGTGTTGCTGCCACGTCTGCGCGCGGGACGCCGTTTGCTGGTGGTCAGCCACGGCAACACCCTGCGCGGCCTGGTCATGCATCTGGATGGTTTGAGCGCCGATGCGATGGAACAGGTGGAGATCCCGTCCGGGGTGCCGCTGGTCTACCGCTTCGATGCAGCGGGCAGCGTGCTGGGGCACGAATGGATGGAAGGCGACAGCGCCCGCCCTTGAGCTAGTTCGACGCGAGATCCTGCGCCAGTCCGGCGTGCGTGATGCGGCCGGCATGCACCTGCATCCCCTGCTTCAGCCCGGCATCGACTTCCAGCGCGGCCATGCCGTGCTCTGCGAGCGCCAGCACGTAGGGCAGGGTGGCGTGGGTGAGCGCCTGGGTCGAGGTGTGGGCGACCGCCCCCGGCATGTTGGTGACGCAGTAATGGACAACGCCCTCAGCCACGTAAAAGGGATTGCTGTGGGTGGTGGGGCGCGAGGTTTCCGCGATGCCGCCCTGGTCGATCGCCACATCGACCAGCACCGCGCCTGGCGGCATCCGTTTCAGCAGCGCAAGCGGGATCAGGCGGGGTGCGTGGCGGCCCGGAATCTGCGCGGCGCCGATCACGATATCGCTGGACGCCAGGCTGTCGCCGATCGCTTCGGGGGTGGAAAAGCGGGTTTCCACCCGGGCGCCGAACTGCGCTTCGGCGAGGCCGAGCTTGTCGGTCTGCCGGTCGATCAGGGTCACGCGTGCGCCCAGCCCGACCGCAACCCGCGCCGCGCTCATGCCGACCATGCCGGCACCGATCACCAGCACCTGCGCCGGCGGCACGCCCGGCATGCCGGTAATCAGCTTGCCGCTGCCGCCGTGCGACTTGTGCAGCCCCAGCGCGCCCATCTGCGGCGCCAGCCGTCCGGCGATGTCGGACATGGGCTGTAGCAGCGGCAGCACGCCGCCGGGCTTGCTCACGGTTTCGTAGGCGATCGCCGTCACCCCGCGCGCCATCAGTTGGTGCGCCAGTTCCGGCGCGGCGGCCAGGTGCAGATAGCAGAACAGCAGTTGACCGCTGCGCAGGGCGGCCACTTCGGCAGACTGCGGTTCCTTGACCTTCACCACCATGTCCACCGCGTAGGCATCGGCCGCGCCGGGCACGATGTGCGCGCCGGCCGCGCGGTAGGCTTCGTCGTCAAATCCGGCGGCGTTTCCCGCGCCGGTTTCAATGCTGACGCGGTGGCCTGCCTCGGTCAGGACGCGCGTGCCCTCGGGCGTGAGCGCGACCCGGTATTCGTGGTTCTTGATTTCCTTGGGGATGCCGATGTGCATGACGAACCTCGCATGGGTTGAATGCCGCAGCCCGGGCCAGGCTGCGGCGGTGGGGGTGTCGGGAGTTAGCGCGCCGCAGCCGCCCCGGCGCGGCGATTGAAGCGGTAATACGCCGGCGGCGCCTTGCCGAGCTTGAGTTCGCGGGTGCCCCAGCCGACCGGCAGACGGGCGACCGTGCGATACGGCCCCATCATCGACGGCGCGGCCTGCACGTCATACAGGCCGGGCGTAATCAGACGCGCCGACAGGGTGAAGCTGCCGTCGCCGGCATGTTGCGCCACGCCGGCAAACGGGCGTGCAAATAGTGCGCCATCACCACGCCGGGAATGGGGAACTTGTTCAGGTAATTGCACGGCTCGACCACCGCGCCGTAGCTGCCGGTCGCACCCGCTTCCAGCCATTTGAGGCTGCTCATTTGCGAGCCGCCGAACAGCTCGCCGCCGGCTGAGGTCAGATGGTCGCCGATGGCACCGGGCAAAAAAGTGTTGCTGTCGAGCGCGGGCACGTGGGTCAGGCCGGTGAAATAGAACATCACGTCCGTTTTGCGGGCGAGCGTGTCGGCCTGCACGATTTCGGTCGGGATGATGCTGTTCATCTGCAGGCGCAAGGCCTCGTAGCCGGCGGCGCGTACGTTGCGCGCCTTGTCCGAGGTGCTCAACAGATAGGCGGTACCGGCTGGATTGCTGTGATCGGACGCCACCCCGCGGTCGATCAGTCTTTTGGCATCGGCCACGCTGGAAGCGGCCAGGCTCATGGTGGGGCGGATTGTGTAAGTGGCGTAGGGCTGCGCCACGTTGCTGTTGAAATAAGGGCTGGGACGGGTGGGTTTGCAACTGCTGGCGCAATACGCCGCGTCGAAGCCGAACGCGAACGCGGACGTGATCGACATGCAGTCGACCCGGTAGGGTTTCGCCCAGGTCAACGCAAACGCCTGAACGGTTTTGGGCGTGGCGCGATCGACGCGGCGCTTGAGCTTGATGAAGACCTCGCGGCTCATGTTGCTGTCGCCCGGCTTGAACCGGACATGGATCAGATTGGCGGCGGGGATGCTGCGTTTTTCGCGGTAATACGCGGCAATGGCGACGCTGTCGGGGTCGTCGTCGTTGACGATCACGCCCAGCTGGTCGGCGCTGAGGCCGGGCTGGTCAAAATAGGTGAGAACCGGCTGTTGCAGCGACTGGGCGTGAGCGGTGGCTGCCAGCAGGCTGAAAACCAGAGCGAACATCAGCTTCATTGCGGTCATCCGAGTTGTTTCACGCAGGCGTTGATCAGGTCCGGGCCGCGATAAATCAGGCCGGTGTAGAGCTGCACCAGCGAGGCGCCGGCGGCGATTTTGTCGGCGGCATTCTGGCCCGACATAATGCCGCCGACGCCGATGATCGGCACTTCGTTCTTCAGGTGATGCGCCAGCGTGCGGATCACCTGGGTGGACGCCGCGCGCACCGGTGCGCCCGACAGGCCGCCGGCCTCCGCCGCGTTGGGCAGGCCGGCGACGGCATCGCGCGCCAGCGTGGTGTTGGTGGCGATCACCGCGTCGATGCGATGCATCATCAACAGCGCGGCAATCGCGGCGATCTGCGCTTCGTCGAGATCGGGCGCGATCTTCAGCGCGATCGGCACGTATTTGCCGTGCTGCTGCGCGAGTTCGGACTGGCGCAGCTTGATCGCGGACAGCAGTGCGTCGAGCGCCTCGTCCTTTTGCAGTTCGCGCAGGTTTTGCGTGTTGGGCGAAGAAATATTCACCGTGACGTAGCGGGCGTGCGGATACACCTTGTCGAGGCAGGCCAGATAGTCGTCCACCGCGTGCTCGTTGGGCGTGTCCTTGTTCTTGCCGATGTTGATGCCGAGCACGCCGGTGTAGCCGCTCGCCTGCACGTTGCGCACCAGATTGTCGACGCCGAGGTTGTTGAAGCCCATGCGGTTGATGATGGCCTCGGCGTCGGGCAGGCGGAACAGGCGCGGCGTCGGGTTGCCGGGCTGCGGGCGCGGCGTCACCGTGCCGATTTCAATGAATCCGAAGCCCAGGTCTGCCAGCGCATTGATGTGCGCGCCGTCCTTGTCGAGACCGGCAGCCAGCCCCACCACATTGGGGAAATCAAGGCCCATCACGCGCACCGGTTTGCCGCTCGCACGCGGCAGCCGCTTCAGCAGGCCCAGGCGGTGGGCGACATCGAGGCTTGCCAGCGTCAGGCGATGGGCGTCTTCGGGGTCGAGCGAAAAAAGCGCGGGGCGGAGCAGGGAATAGAGCATGGTCAGGGAGCGGGAACAGGGGATGGAGGGCGTTGCGTGGCGGCTTCGACCGAGCCGGCGTCGGGGTCGTCGTAGACTGATTGATCGAACGCCTGCTCGCTTTTGGCGACGATGCAGGACACCGCGCAGTCGCCGGTGACGTTGACCGCGGTGCGCATCATGTCGAGCAGGCGGTCGACGCCGATGATGAGCGCGATACCTTCGACCGGCAGGCCGACCTGGCCCAGCACCATGGTGAGCGTGACCAGGCCGACGGCAGGAATCGCAGCGGTGCCGACCGAGGCCAGCGTGGCCGTCAGCACCACCAGCAGGTAATCGGTGAGCGACAGATCGACGCCATAGACGTTGGCGATGAATACGGTGGCGACGCCCTGCATCATCGCCGTGCCGTCCATGTTGATGGTGGCGCCCAGCGGCACGGTGAACGAGGCCGCGCTGTTCTTCACGCCGAGCCGGTATTCCACCGTGCGCAGCGTCACCGGGATAGTGGCGCCCGAACTGGCGGTCGAAAACGCGAAGGCGACCGGGTCGCGCATTTTTTTCAGGAACGTGAGCGGGTTGAGCCCGGCCAGCCCGCGCAGCAACAACGGATACACGCCGAACATCTGGATCGCCAGCGCAGCCGTCAGGGTGAGGAAATAAGCCGCCAGCGGCAGCAGGATGTCGAGCCCCTGCGTGGCGAAGGTTTGGGTAATCAGGGCGCCATGCCGAACAGCAGCGCGAACACGATGATCTGCAGCATGTTGCCTTCGGCCATCGCCGCCACCGGGTTGGTCGGCACCAGATCGGTCAGCATCTGCGTGAGCGGCGGCGCCTCCTTGCCGCTGAAACTGGCGGAGGTCGCACCGGCGTCGAAGCCCTGTCCGGGGTCGATGATGCCGGCGACGCCCAAGGCGATCGTCACCGCGATCGCCGTGGTCGCCAGAAAGAGCGCCAGCGCCCGCGCGCCCATGCGGCCCAGCGTGCGCAGGTCGGATAGCGCCGTGACGCCGGTCACCAGCGAGACGAACACCAGCGGCACCACCATCATTTTCAGCGCCGACACGAACAGCGACCCCACCACGCCGAGCACGCCGTCGAGCAGGTAAAGCTGCGCCCAGGCCGGCGGGCCGGACAGCTTGAGCAGGCTGCCGAGCACGATGCCCGCCAGCATCGCCAGCACGATCTGGCGGGTGAGCGTATGCATGCTTTTCATTAAAAAGGGTTCCTGTGGGCGTGAGGCGCAAGCCGGACGTGAAGATTGTAGCGCCCGGCTGGCGATAGCGGCCCGGCCCGCCGCGCGGGTTGCGGACACAGCTTGCTTCGGATCCAGGCAAACCCGCCCGGTTGCGCGTGAAAAGGTTCGGTCGCAGGCGACATGCGGGTAAAATTCCGGACTGGAATGCGTGTTTCCAGCCCCTCCCATGATCCACAACCGATTACGAGTGCCCATGTCCCTGCTTGCCCGCTGTGCCTGTGCTTCCCTGCTGCTATTTTCGTCCGTCGCGGCTCTGGCCGCCGTGCCGCCCCCGCCGCCGCTTGCCGCCAAATCCTATGTGCTGATGGACGCGGCCAGCGGCGCGGTGCTGGTCAACCAGCAGGGCGATGAGCGCCTGCCCCCCGCCAGCCTGACCAAGCTGATGACCGCCTACATCGCGACGCTGAAAATCCAGCGTGGCGAACTGAAAGAAACCGATCTGGTCACCATCAGCGAAAAAGCCTGGCGCATGGGCGGTTCGAAGATGTTCATCCAGGTCGGCAACCAGGTCTCGGTCAGCGATCTGTTCCACGGCATCGTCATCCAGTCGGGCAACGACGCCAGCGTCGCGCTGGCCGAGCATATTGCCGGCAGCGAAGAAGCCTTCGCCTCGCTGATGAACACCGAAGCCAAGCGCCTCGGCATGCGCAACACCCACTTCCAGAACGCCACCGGCTGGCCTGCGCCCGAGCACTACTCCACCGCTCGCGACATGGCGATTCTGGCGCACGCCATCATCAACGCCGACCCTGTGCACTACGCGATCTACGCGCAAAAATACTTTCTGTGGAACGGCATCAAGCAGCCCAACCGCAACCTGCTGCTGTGGCGCAATGACGGCGTGGACGGCCTGAAAACCGGCCATACCGAAGAAGCCGGCTATTGCCTGGTGGCGTCGGCGAAGAAAAACGACCAGCGCATGATCGCTGCCGTGTTCGGCACTCACAGTGAAGCTGCGCGTGCCACCGAAACCGCCAAGCTGCTCGGTTATGGCTTCCTGTTTTACGAAACCAGAACCTTCCACAAAAAGGGCGAAGTGCTGGCGCAGGCGCCGGTCTGGAAAGGCGCTGCCAGCAGCGTCAAGGTCGGCGTCAACGCCGACATCGCGCTGACCATGCCGCGCGGCGAAGCGGCGCAGTACAGCACGCGAACCGTGCTTAATCCGACCCTGATCGCGCCGCTGAAGCAGGGCGACGTGGTCGGCAAAGTGGAGATTCTGCGTGGCGACAAGACGCTGAAATCAGTCGACCTGGTCACGCTGGAAGCGGTCGAGCAAGGCGGCTTTTTCCGCCGCGTCTGGGACAGCATCCGCCTGTTCTTCAGCGGCTTGCTCGGCTGACCGCCCGGAAGCGGGCCCGCGACTAGGTCGGGTAGAACGCCGCCTGCCATAGCGCGCGTACGGCGGCGGGGTAGCCGTCCACGCTTGCCGCTTCGACCCGCGCCTGCTCGGCACCCGCCAGCTTGATCTGGTGCTGCAGGCGGCGCAGCTCGCGGTAGGCGTCGGCGGCGGGCAGGGCGATGTCGTCGGGCAACAGGCCGAGCGCGGCGGCGCGCTTGAGCAGGGTGATGTTGCCGACGTTATCGCTGAGTTCAGGGAGGGCGTGGGCGTGCGTCAGCAGCAGATACTGCACGCTAAACTCGACGTCGACGATGCCGCCGGCATCGTGTTTCAGATCGAATAATCCACTGTTATTGGGATGGCCGGCGTGCATTTTTTCACGCATGGCCAGCACTTCCTCGCGCAGTTTTTCTGCATCGCGCGGCATGCATAAAACCTGGTGGCGCAAAGCCTCGAAGCTTGCGCCGATTGCGACGTTGCCGCAGACAAAGCGTGCCCGCGACAACGCCTGGTGTTCCCAGGTCCAGGCTTGATTCAGCTGGTAGTTGCGGAAGGCTTCCGTCGAGCTGACCAGCAATCCCGACGCGCCATCCGGGCGCAAGCGCAAATCCGTTTCGTACAGCATGCCCGCCGGCGTGAGCGTGCCGAGCCAGGTGTTGATGCGCTGGGCCAGGCGCGCGTAGATTTCCTGCGCGCGTTCGTCGGTGTCGTCGTAGAGAAAAACCAGGTCGAGGTCGGACGCATAGCCGAGTTCTTTGCCGCCGAGTTTTCCGTAGCCGATGATGGCGAACAGCGGGCTGTCGCGGTGGCGGGTTTTCAGGCCCTCCCAGCAGCGCGCAAGGGTTTCGGCGAGCAGCGTGTCGGCCAGATAGGACAGGTTGTCCGACAGCGCCTCCAGACTCAGCCGGCCTGCGACGTCCTGCGCCAGCAGGCGCAGCGTCTGCACCTGCTTGAAGCGGCGCAGCGCGTCCATCTGCGCTTCGGTGTCGCCGGGGTGGGCGTCGAGTTCGGCGTGCAATTGCGCGCCAAGCTGGGCCCAGTCGGGCAACTGCATCAGATGCTGCGGCGCGATCAGCTCGTCGAGCAGTTGCGGCTGCCGCGTGATCAGGCTGGCCGCCCACGGGCTTGCCGCCAGCAGGCGCACCAGCTGGCGCAGGGCTGCCGGGTATTCACCGAGCAGCGCCAGGTAAGTGCTGCGCCGCGCGATCGCCTGTAGCAACGCGGCAAAGCGTTCCAGCGTCGCCTGCGGGTCAGGCTGGCCGCCGATGATTTCCAGCGCGGGCGGCAGCAGCATGTTGAGCCGCTGCTGGGTCGATTCGGCAAGCCGCGCGGTGTGCTGGCGCAGGTTGTCGAGCGTGGCCAGTACTTTGTCCGGGTCGCTGTAGCCGGCGTTTTCCAGCAGGGCGTGCGTGGTGGCGACATCGGCCGTGCCGCAGCATACGGCGGCGAGCGGGTGGCTGTTCTGGTCGGTTTGCGGGGCGGCGAACACCTGTTCGAAATGGCGCGTCACCTTGTGACGATGCTGGTCGAGCGCGGCAATCAGCGCGGCGTAATCGGCAAAACCCATCGCTTCGGCGAGCATCGCCTGCGATTCGACATCGTCTGGCAGCAGCTGGGTTTGCGCGTCGTCCAGATATTGCAGGCGGTGCTCCACCCGGCGCAGAAAATCGTAGGCTGCGGCCAGTTCCTGCCGCGCGTCCGCCGTCATCAGTCCGATCGTTGCCAGTTCGGCAAGGATGCACAGCGTCGGGCGCTGGCGCAGCGCGGCAATCTGGCCGCCGCGGATTAGTTGGAACACCTGCGCGGTGAATTCGATTTCGCGGATGCCGCCCGGCCCCAGCTTGACGTTGTGCGCCATTTCGCGGCGCGCCACCTCGCGGCGGATCTGCACGTGCAGGTCGCGGATGGCGGCAAATGAATCAAAGTCGAGGTATTTGCGGAACACGAAGGGCCGCACGATTTGCATCAGATCGTCGTGATGCGTGCCGGTCAGCGGCCGCGCCTTGATCCAGGCATAGCGTTCCCACGGCCGCCCCTGCGCCACCAGATAATCCTCCAGCATCGCAAAGCCCATCGCAAACGGCCCCGAGTCGCCCCACGGTCGCAGCCGCAGATCGACGCGGAACACATAACCGTCGGCGGTGTTTTCCGACAGCGCAGCGGTGAGCTTGCGGCCGAGGCGGATGAAGAACTCGTGATTGGTCAGCGGCTTGGCGCCGTCGGTGTTGCCTTCCTCGGGGTAGAGGTAGATCAGGTCGATGTCGGACGACACGTTGAGCTCGTCGCCCCCCAGCTTGCCCATGCCGACCACCACCAGTTGCTGCGTCTGGCCGGCTTCGTCGCGTGGCTCGCCGTGGCGCTCGGCAAGCGCGGCGTGATGAAACCCGAGCGCGGCTGTGAGGCACACCTCGGCCAGCGCGCTGTAGGCCGTGGTCACTTCGTTTAGATCGGCGGTGCCGGCCAGATCGCGTGCCGTGGTGATCAGCCACACCCGTTGCCGCAGTTGGCGCAGGCGTTGGTGCAACGCCGATTCGTCTTCGCACGGCGGAGCGGACAGAAAGTCCAGCATCTCGTCGCGGCTGTATGCCCGGTCAATATTGTCGACGAGCTGCCCGGTCAGGTTCGGCTGCGCCTCGAGCAAGCGGCGGCCAAAGCGGGAACAACGGACAAGACGTTCTACAGCGGGATGGGACATGGTTAGACCTGTCAGTAAGGAAGCCTCCGCAGTATGCCCAAGCTTGCGTTTGCCGGGGAGGGCGCAACCCATCGCGGCCTGCGCGATGTCGGGATTCTTTACAGGCGCATGGGTATTCGCGTGGGTTATCCGCAGGGTGTTTGTCGCCAGAAACCAACCACAAAGGGCTCCCTGTGAGCGCGTTGTTTGCCGCAGCACTCTTCCTTTCGCGGCCGGACAGGCAAGTGTGATGTCGGGATTTTTTACATTTAAGTAAAACTACTTAAGGCGGATTTTTGGCAGGGGGTGGTTGTGTTTTTATTATAACAATCATGTGGATAGGAAATTTTTTGACTACCTGGCATGCCTTGGACCGTTTATTGCATACGGATAACAGCAAGGCAGGTGGGGAATGGCCACTTGTCCCTGAATCATTCCAAAAAACGACTTAAGGAGAATAGCTGTGTCACATGATTTCAAGTTGGTTCAACCCAGATGGATCGCCGCCATGGCGATCATGCTGTGTGCGGGCACGGCCAGCGCTGCTGTTGGGCCTGTGTATAGCGGCACGTACGTCGACATGTACCTCAAGCCAAATACCTTTCCGAGCCCGTTGACTGAAGAAATGGTGTTTCTGGATGCGGGGCAGGCAGCGACGATTACGGGCCATGTGGGTTCTCAGACCGACACGCGTCTGGTCAGCTTTTCTTCCACGACCGATACGCTGGATGCCGCAAATGGGTTTGCGACAATCAAGGCAGTGGACGGCTACCTTAACAACATCACCATCACAGCGCCCGGCTACTGGTTCGAGGATCTGATTTTCAGCGTGAACTTGGCGACCAATGCCAACGATGACCTGCATATCACGGCCACTGACAAGTCAGGTGGTACCGATATCTATGCCAGTTGGACTAGTCTGGGAAACTGGGTGAATGGGCAAAATGATATTTTGGTGCTTTCCAAAGGCACGAATCTGATGCAGTCAATCACCATCGATTCTCAAAATGGTTTACTGGAATTGGGTGCATGTTCAGAAGCAACATGCGGGATCGATCAAATCAAGCAGATTCAGATTTCCGGCGTAACTCCAGTTCCCGAAGCCGATACCTACGCCATGCTACTGGCCGGTTTGGGCCTGATTGGATTTGCGGTACGCCGTAAATTGAACTGAATCCGCTCCATTTAAAAAAGCGCCGCATGGTCGGCGCTTTTTTTATGGCGGATTAAAATGAGGGTCCACCAGCAACCCGAACAACCTGGAGAAACCATATGTCAAATATCGAGTCGATTCTGACCGAAACCCGCGTCTTCCCGCCTGCAGACGACTTCGTCAAGCAGGCCAACGTATCCGGCATGGAGGCCTATCGGGCCTTAAGCCGCGAGGCCGAGGCCGATTACGCAGGGTTCTGGGCAAAGCTGGCGCGCCAGCAGCTCGATTGGCACAAGCCTTTTTCCCGCTCGCTCGACGAGTCGCATGCGCCGTTCTACAAATGGTTCGAAGACGGCGAACTCAACGTTTCGTATAACTGCCTCGACCGTCACCTGGCGACGCGCGGCGACCAGACCGCGCTGATTTTCGAAGCAGACGACGGTGGCGTGACGAAAGTCACCTACAAGGAGCTGCATGCGCGCGTGTGCCAGTTGGCCAATGGCCTGCAATCGCTGGGGGTGGAAAAGGGCGATCGCGTCATCGTCTATATGCCGATGAGCATCGAAGCGGTGGTGGCGATGCAGGCGTGCGCGCGCATCGGCGCGATTCACTCGGTGGTGTTCGGCGGTTTTTCCGCCAAGAGCCTGTTCGAGCGCATTGAGGACGCGCGCGCCAAGGTGGTCATCACCGCCGACGAAGGCCTGCGCGGCGGCAAGGCCGTGGCGCTCAAACGGGCGGTCGACGAAGCCCTGGCGATGGGCGACACCAGCTGCGTCGAGCGCGTGATCGTGTATCGCCGCACCGGCGGCGCGGTCAACTGGGGCATGCGCGACCTGTGGTGGCACGAGCTCACGCACACCCAGGCCGACACCAGCGAACCGGTGTGGGTATCGGCCGAACATCCGCTGTTCATCCTCTACACCTCGGGCTCCACCGGCAAGCCCAAGGGCGTGCAGCACTCCACCGGCGGCTATCTGCTGGGCGCCATTCTTTCCATGCAATGGGTGTTCGACGCCAAACCCGATACCGATGTTTACTGGTGCACCGCCGACGTTGGCTGGATCACCGGCCATACCTATGTGGCCTACGGCCCGCTGGCGCTGGGCATGACCGAAGTCATCTTCGAGGGCATTCCGACTTATCCGCATGCCGGACGCTTCTGGGAAGTTATTGCCAAGCACAAGGTCACGACGTTCTACACCGCGCCGACCGCGATTCGCAGCCTGATCAAGCTGGGTTCCGAGCTGCCCGCGCAACACGACCTCAGCTCGCTGCGCCTGCTCGGCACCGTGGGCGAACCGATCAACCCCGAAGCCTGGATCTGGTACCACGAAGTGATCGGCGGCAGCCGCTGTCCCATCGTCGACACCTGGTGGCAGACCGAAACCGGCTCCAACATGATTTCGCCGCTACCCGGCGCCGTGGCGACCAAACCGGGCTCGTGCACCCTGCCGCTGCCCGGCATCATGGCCGCAGTGGTCGACGAAACCGGCCACCCCGTGGAGCCCGGCCACGGCGGCCTGCTGGTGATCAAACGGCCGTTCCCCAGCCAGTTACGCACCCTGTGGAACGACCCCGACCGCTTCAGGCACACCTACTTCCCCGACGAACTCGGCGGCACCACCTATCTCGCCGGCGATTCGGCCCACTGCGACAAGGACGGCTACTTCTGGATCATGGGGCGCATCGACGATGTGCTGAACGTCTCCGGCCACCGTCTCGGCACCATGGAAATCGAGTCCGCGCTGGTGTCGCATCCGCTGGTTGCCGAAGCCGCCGTGGTGGGGCGTCCGCACGAAATCAAGGGTGAATCGGTGGTGGCGTTTGTGGTGCTGAAAGGCGCGCGCGCCAGCGGCGAGGCTGCGAAGAAAATCGTCGCCGACCTGCGCGACTGGGTGGCCAAGGAAATCGGCCCGATCGCCAAGCCCGACGAAATCCGCTTTGGCGACAACCTGCCGAAAACCCGCTCCGGCAAAATCATGCGCCGCCTGCTGCGTGCGATCGCCAAGGGCGAGACCATCACGCAAGACATTTCCACCCTGGAAAACCCGGCCATCCTTGATCAGTTGAAGGAAGCCGTGAAGTAGCGAGCGGCAAGCAGCACATTCGAAAAGGCCGCTTCCAAAATGGAAGCGGCCTTTTTATTGCCCGCTAGTTGGACTCTCGGGCATTGCCAAATCGATTCAACAGTTCATTCACCTCGACGAACTTCGGCGCCCCCCATTTGCTGTCGCCGGGCATGAAAGACATTTGAGCTCCTCCTTTTGGAAACATTGTCAAAACGTGCAACGCCGACCGGGTATCCTGCGCTCTGGAAAAGCAGCGTCATTCCCACCGGTCTCTCATCGGCAAGGCAGCCCGTGAGGAAGCTCGATAAGACTATGATCATGACGATTCCGGCTATTGATAAGCGATGTAGAAACCGTAATTTTGCTTGAGCCATTTGGCGCATCCCTCCATGTTGACGTAGCCGGTGATCTTCGAGATGCCATCGGCGTCGATGTGGTGTCAGATTGCCGTTGCTTTTGTCGTACAGAATGGGGTTAGGCTCAGCGCCACTTCTCCACTTCGGCCTTGATGTTCACCTGGTCGTTGTTGAAGGTGATGATGAGCTTGAGGAGTGAGCCACGTCGGTCGGCGCGAACCTTGGCGAGGAGTTCCGGTGTGATGATGGGGGTGAGGTCGATGCGGCGGGTGTAGCGCGGAACTTTAGTTTTCATGAACGCATTAAAGTCTTTCATCCATGCATCGGAAAATTTGTCGGCACGGGAATAAAGCACACGATCCATTTCTGCTCGCAATTCGTTCGATTCGACCGTCCACTCAATGTCCACAAAGCTCGGGACAGCCCGCTTGCTGTCGCCGGGCATGAAAGACATTTGAGCTCCTCCTTTTGGAAACATTCCCCCCACCGCCCCCGGCACCGGCCCGCGCTGCCCGTCTGGGTCAAAACGTGCAACGCCGACCGGGTATCCTGCGCTCTGGTCAAAACGTGCAACGCCGACCGGGTATCCTGCGCTCTGGAAAAGCAGCGTCATTCCCACCGGTCTCTCATCGGCAAGGCAGCCCGTGAGGAAGCTCGACAGGCATGTGATCATGACGATTCCGGCTATTGATAAGCGATGTCGAAGCCGTAGTTTTGTTTGAGCCATTTTGCGTATCCTTCCATGTTGACGTAGCCGGTGATCTTCGAGACGCCGTCCGCATCCAGTTGCGGATTCAGATAGCTGTAGCGGAACATGGCGCTTTGCGCCCAGTTCATGCCGCCGGGTGTCGCCACTTTTTGTTTCTGGCAATGATTTGCCCAGACCTCATTATTGGCGCGTAAACAGCGATCCCGATCTTCGGTGCCGTTGCTTTTGTCATGAAGAACCGGGTTGGTCACGCGAGCCCATTCGATATCTGTTTGTCCCTGACCCCAGTTGAGCATCTTCACCCCACTGCTTTTCGCCTGGTCGTAAATCCAGTTGAGCGCCACGTCAGATATATCTCCCGTGCCGTAACTGCCGCCGATATCGGCGTGGCTGCCGATGAAGCCGCGCTGCACACCAAGGCCGATGTCTTCGCCGGGGAATAGATAACGGTGCTCGTTCAAAGCCACCGCCTGGAAAACGTACTTCACTTCCGGGGGGATTGCCAGTTGCCACAGACCATTGCCCGCGCCATTCGCACCGAACTGTGCCACCGTATCCCACAGCCCCAGGAAACGGAGGCTCACACAAACGCCGGAATTCTTGTAGGCATTCTGATGTAAACGCTGGGCTACCTTGTTGGCGAAGTCCCGTGCCATGGCGGCACCTCGGCTAAAACCGACGATGTCGATGCCAACGGCCGCGCCTTTCTGGAAGGGGGTTTTTTGCATGTAATTATCAAGTTGCTCAAGCATGTAGGTTACGCGGTCGCGAGCGGTGTAGCCGTTTCCCGCATCCAGGGTCGCGTTGTAAAGCCAGCCGGTGCCGGTGCCGCTGTCCGGGTCGGGGCGACCAACACCGTTCATGTACCACTTCGGACCGTCTTGGGTGGCGTCATAAGCCTGGTAAAACTTATACACGTTCGAGAAGTCATCCACGCCCGGCGGGGGATTGGAGTTGTTGGTCCCATCGAACGCAAACAATATCAACCCCCATGGGTCGATATAGCTGGCCGGGTTGTTGTTCACATAGCTGTAAGCGTTCGGGCTGCCGAGGCGCTCGGCCAGCCTCCCCAGCGGGTCGGGGCTGAGGTAGCGGCCTGCGTACGGGTCGTAGTAGCGGGCGTCGTTGTAGTAGAGGCCGGATTCTTCGTCTTCCCACTGGCCGGGCAGGCGCAGGGCGAGGCTGTAGGCGGTGCGTTGTCCGTCGTTACGCTCAGGGTGAACGGCGCTGACCTTGATCACCTGGCCATACGGCGCGTAGTCCGCCTGCCAGATCGTGTCGCCCGCTTCATTGGTGGCGGCGACCGGGGCACCGAGATGGTTCACATGGACAAAGACGAGGCGATCTTCGTTGCCGGTCAGATTCGTCCACAACGCACGCGCAGTTTGAGCGAGTTCCTGCCAGATGCCATCGGTCGGCGCTTGCAGCGCCTTGGGCTGCCGCGCATCCAGAGTCGCAATCAGATGATCGCCTAGCCAGAGGTATTGACGCGTGATGCGGCCGTCGGCGTCGAGGTCGGCGATGCGCTGGCGCTGGTCGTTGTAGAGGGTATGGGCGGCTTCGGTTGCCGTCTGTTTGCTGACGCGCAGGCCGTGGTGGTTGTAGCCGTAACGGGCGAGCTCGCGGTGTGGCTGGCGGGTGCTGATGAGCTGGCCTTGGGCGTTCCAGGCGGTTTCGCGCTGAAGCGGCGGCGCGGTCAGGGCGTTGCTGGTGCGGTCGTAGCTGGCCTTGCGGGTGTGGCGCAGTTCGGCGACCGGGACGTTTTCTTGTGCGAGCACGCGGTTACCGTTGCGGTCGTAGTGGTAGCGCCAGGCGCGGGGGGTGTTTGCCATGGCCGTGGTTTTGACAGTGACTGACGGGCTGGCGGATTGCGCGGCAATAAGTTGCGATTGGCTGTCGTAAGAGTAGGCCTGGGTGCGCTGGATGCCATGACCTCGCTGTTGTTGCAGCAACACGTCGCCCGCATCGTCGTAGAGCAGGCGGGCATCGAACAGGGCATACGGGTTGGCGGGCAGGCCGAGTGCGCCGGGCAGTTTGGCGGGCGCAGGCGGCGTTGGCTGTGCGTGTGCGGGCTGGACGAGCTGGTCAAGCGTGCTGGCAAGATTGGTCGGCGTCGCGGCACCGGCATTGGACCGGGTGTAGACCACGCGTGCCAGCACGCCTTCCCTGCTGCGCTGCCACTCGCCCTCGATGCCGTTGCCGTAAGTGACGTGGCGCAGGCCGATCAGGTCGCGCTGCAGGTCTTTGACCAGGGGGGGGTTGCCCCAGCCGAAGAATATCCATGGACTGGTCTGCCGACTGACGGCGACGACCTGGCCCTGGCCGTTGCGCTCATAAAGGATTTTGCTGCCGTCGGGCAGGCTCTGGCTGGCGAGGCTGCCGTCCGCTGTGTAGGTGTAGCGGGTGGCGTGGGTCGCCTCAGCGCCGCTGGCGAGTTTGAGGGTGACGGTTTTGCTGGCGGGCTGGCCGCGTTCGTTGTAGCGGATGCGTTCGGTTTGTACCGGGTCGATCACTTCGGCCAACCGGCCTTGTGCATAGCGCCAGGTGGTGGTTTGTGTGGCGCCGGTTTTGGGGATGACGTTGTGGCGGATGCGCTGGCCGGTGAGGTCGTAGGCGTAGGTCTGGGTGTCGCCCTGGCTGGTGCGTTGTTCGATGAGTTGGCCGATGGCGTTGTAGCGTTTGACGAGCGTGCCGTGGCTGGCACTCGCAACCATGACCTCACGCCCGAAATCGTCTTTCAGAACATGGAATGCGGAGGTGATCCGGGGTTGGGCGGTACGGTTTTTTGCGTAGACCACGTTACGTACCACACCGGTATTGTCCGACACCTGGATCAGGCGGTTGCGATCGTCATAGCGGTAGCGCTCGGTCTGCTCGAAGCTGCGTGTTTGCACCGCGCTGCTGAGAAGATGGCCTTCGGTGTCGTAGCTGGCGCGTTTCAGAATGCCCAGGGCTTCGGCTTGCCACAGCAGGCGTCCCGCCGCGTCGAAGGCTTGCCGGGTTTGCGGACGATCGGCTTCGCCCGAGCGCGTCTCGATCTGATTGCCCTGCGCGTCGTAACGGTAGCTTTGCACATCGGGTTTGATCCCTGCCTGCGCCCAGCGGGCGCCACTGCTGGCCACCCGTAGCAGTTGGCCACGGGCAGCGTAAGTGAATCGGGTGCTGAACCCATCGGCATTGCGCACCTCTGCAATGCGGCCAGCGGCGTCGTATTCGATGCGGTTTATTCCCGCACCGGGCTGGGTCAGGGCAATCACGGCGCCGCCCCGCCCGTCCCACTCCACCCGCGTCACATCGCTATCCGCCGGATCGCCTTTCGGCCCGTTAGCCAGCGGCCCGTCGATCTGGCTCAACACGCTGCGGTCATTGACCGTGCGATAAGCGTAGGTGGTGGTGCGGCTGATCGGCGTAGCCACGCTTCCCGTTCCGCTCCCGGCGATTGAGGGCAGCGCCGGGGCGAAGCCCGTCTCGGTCACACTCAGCGGCTGTCCCTCGGCGTTGTAGGTAAACCGAATCTGATGTTCCTCGCCCGCCACCACACTGGGTCGGGCAATTAACACCGGTTCGCTGGTATCGCCCGCGTATTCGTAATGCGCCAGCAGTTTCGCGGGTAGGGGCTTGCCGTTGGCATACGCAATCGCGCGCACTTCGACCACCCGGCCCAACGCATCGCGTTCCGTCCGCGTTGTTGCCAGCGGCCGCCCGTCCGCACCCAGCTTCGTCTCCGTCGTCAGCCGCCCCAGCGCGTCGTAGCCGTATCTGACATTCGCTTCGCCGCAGCTCGCGCAGCCGGCGCCTTTGACTTCGAGCAGGCGGTATTCGTTGCCGATGATGGCGTGGGTGTAGGTCGTCTTCTGCCCGAGGCTGTTCGTGAGGATGGTCTTGTCGCGCTGGCTGAAGTCGAGGTTGACTTGTTCGATGCCGGTGCCGGGCACCGGCCTGCCGTTGTTGTCGAGCCGTTTGGGCCAGCCCTTGACGCTGAGGATGCCGCGTCCATTGGTGTCGTAGGCCCAGGTGTTGAGACGTGTCATGACGCGCGTGTTGTTTGCGCCGTTCGATTCGACGCTGATACCGGTCAGCAGGGTTGGGCGGGTCGCATCTTCATAGTGGTAGCGGCGGCTGACGGTATTGGGGAAGGTGACGGCTGCCAGATTGGCGAGCAGACCGCGCGGATGGTCGGTGCTGTCTTTGGGCGCAACGCTGCCGTAGGCATACGAGAAGCGTCCGACCGGGCTGTCGATGTGGGTCACGCCGTTGAAGCGCGCCTGGCTGCGTGCGGGATAGCCCAGCTCCAGGGAACGCCCCTGCGGGTCGGTGACTTTCATCAAGGCGCCAGCTGGGTCGCGCGCGAGGCTGACGAATTCGCCGGTCGGCGCCTTGATCTGGGTGAGTTTGCCCCGGGGGTTGAAGCTCAGCACCCGGCCGTTGGTCCAGGTCCAGACGTATTCGTCGCCGCGCGCGGTTTTGTGTATGGCTACTGTCCCGCGTGTCGGGTCGTTGGTGGCGCACTGGCTGGGGTTGTTCGGGTCGCGCACGAAGATGATGCGGGTGCCGTCGGCCTCGACGATTTGCAGGGTGTTGCCGATGGCGTAGAGGTCGGTTTCGTAGCTGAGTTTCCAGCCGCGACCGAGTATGCCGCTGATGGCGGTGGTGCCGCTGTAGGCGCTGTTGTAGTGGCGCACGATCTCGAGCCCCAGCACGCCGGGCAGCGCGGGCAGGTCAACCTCGCGCTGGTATTTGTTGCCGGTGATGACGTTGATCGGGTTGCCCGCGCCCTGGTTGGTCTCGCTGGTGTTGCCCTGGCTGGCCGGGCCGTTGCCGTCGCAGGTGGCGCCGCCGGGGCCGGGGCCGCATTGGCTGGAGGCAATGGCTTCGGCGAAGGCGGCTGCCGGGGACAGGGACAGGCCGCATACCAGCAGCAGATCGGCAAGTAATAAGGTACGCGGACGAATCATGGCTTGATGTTTTCTGGAAATGATGACGATTTGGGCGCGGGGCTTGAATTTGGTATGGGGCTTGAGTTGGGCGTGCCGTCAGGATTGATCTGTCCGGTTTCCAGCAGGCAGCAGTAGTTCTTGCCGCAGCCGGGGTCGCAACTGGCGTCGCCCTGATTGCAGCCGGGCGGGCGGCAGCCGTCGGGGTCGGTGGCCGCATCGCACGACGGTGTCGGCTCTGGCGTACATGCCGGATCGGTCGCCGGGCAGGTCGGCAGGCCGGGACCCGGATCCGTCGGGCCGGGGTTTGTCGGCGTACCGCCGTTGCCCGGCCCGGGGCTGCTGGCGTTGGAGGTCTCGAGCGCCGGGCTTTGCATGCGCATGACGGTGGCGGTAACGACGGGGATACGCCCGGCTGCAACGAGACCCTGACGGAAGGCGTCGAGGTCGCCGCTGTCCAGAACCGACAAGGCCCAGTTCATGAAACGCCCCGCCAGGGGAATCTGCTTGTTTTGGGGGATGCCGTAGGTGATGCGAATCTTCAGCAGATTGGCGTCGAGCAGGGTCTGGCCGCTCTGGTTGGTCTTCGGGTCGCTGTTGCAGCCAGGCACATCCATCGGGCATTTTATGAAGGCGATGTTGCTGTTGGGGATGGCGCGGGATGAGGTGTTAAGCCGGGCGGCGAGGCCGGGGCTGTGGTAGTCGTCGAAACTCTCCTTGGTGGGCGAGAGGATTTCGATGCGAACGGAGGCGCTGTCCGCTGCGGCTTTGGCGTAGGACGCCGCCAGCTGGGCAGTGCTTGTTCCGCCGCCGTAATAGCCAGTCATGGCGCGGGTAAAGGCTTTGCGGATTTCGGTTGGCGCGGCGTTCGAGGCTGTGCCTGCGCGGGCGGCCTCGAAGGCGGCGTAGTTGAGCTGGCTCTTGGCGTGGTAGAGCAGGCCGTACTGGATCAGGTTCATCAACAGGAACAGGAGCGTGGGCACGACGACGACGAATTCGACCAGGGTGGCGCCGGATTGAGCACGAAGGCGTCGCATGGCGTTCATTGCGGTTTGGTTAGCAGCGCCTGATCGGCCCAGCCCTCGACGTCCGCACCGCGCACTTTGAGGTAGCGCCCCTGGGTTTCGCCCAGGAAGATCACCTCTTCGTTCCTGGCGAGCTGGCCGACGGCGCGGGCGGCGGGTTGCGCTTTGGCGAAGAGTTTGACGCGGGCGATGCGGGCGACGAGGACGTCGCCCGAGGCAAAGCCGGATGCCGAGGGGCCCGCAGCTGTCTTGGGCGACGCCGCCGACTGGGCAAGCTCGGTCTGGAAGCGGGTATAGGCCGTATCGAAGCTGGCGGCGGAGAAACCTATGAGCTTTTGTGTGCCCATGAGCGTAAGTGGCACGCCGCGTCCGCCCAGCGCGCGCAGCTCGGACTGCGCCTGACTGTTTCCGGAGACGTCCTTTTGCAGATAGGGAATGCGGCGGCTGTCCAGGTGCGCCAGCGCCTGCTTGCAATAGCCGCAGGTGGGGGTGGTGTAGATGACGACTTCGTCGGGGCGGGCGTCGCGGATATCGGCGTTGTCCGGGCGCGTGCCGGTGCTGGGCGTTTCGATGCTGCCGAAGACTTCGGAGACGCCCCGGTTGATCTGCCGGTTGAGCTGCGCTTGCAAGGCGTTGTTGAGGATCGAGAGCGGGTCCCAGGCGAAGGCGGGGGTGGGTGCGCACGCGGCCAGCGCGAGCAGGACAAGCAAACGGTTCATGCGGGATTTCCTTTCGGGGCTGGATTCAGATACGGGGCCAGCGATGCGCCGGGCATAAGTCCGAGCCGCGCCGCCTCGCCCGCTGCAAGTTCCAGCGTCTGGTGCGCGCCCGCGCAGGCGGCGGCGCGCCAGGGTGCGAGGCGTGGGACGATTTTGCGGATGAGGCCGGCGCGATCGAGAAACACGACGTCGATCGGGCAGGTCATGAACGCGGTGTGCACTGACGCGCAGGGCACCAGCAGCAGGCCTTCGCCGGGGGCGAGCGGTGGCGCGAACAGCAGGCCGCGCAAGCGGCTGAAGAAACGGTCGGCGCGGCGCAGGGTGAGTGATGGGTGCGCGCGCATCTAAAATCCCGAGGCCATGAATTTCATCACGATGGGAAACAGCAGGATGGCGAACACGCAGGGGAAGATGAAGAAGATCAGCGGGAATAGCAGCTTGACCGGGGCTTCCATGGCGAGCTTTTCGGCGCGGGCGAAACGTTCGATGCGGCGCTGGTCGGCCTGCGCACGCAGAATCGGCCCGAGGCTCATGCCTGTGGCTTCTGCCTGGATCAGGGTGGCGACGAAGCTCGACACGGCCGGCATGTCCATGCGACTGGCGAGCTCGCGCAGTCCGTCGCTGCGCGGCTTGCCGGCGCGCACATCGCGTAGCAAACGGGCGAATTCGTCTTTCAGCGCGCCGGCCGGACCTTTGTCCACCGCCTGTTGAATAGCGCCAGTCAGGTTGAGCCCGGATTCCACGCACAGGGTGATGAGGTCGAGCATGAACGGCAGCGATTTCAGGGCCTGCCGGCGGCGCACCTCGATGCGGTCACGCAGCCAGATCGCGGGGTAGGCAAAGCCCATCAGAAACCCCAACAGGACTGGCCAGACGGGTGGCAGTTCAAACGTCGCCGCGAGCCACAGCCCGACGCTGCCTAAAATCAGCCCCCACAGCAGCCGGCCTGCCAGGTACTGTGCGGGACTCAACGCATAATCGATCCCGGCGATGCGCAGGCGGGTGAGCAAGATGGTTGCGCGCGCGATGGGAAGCCACGGCGAAAGATAATGCGCCAGCCATTGCACCGGCCACCAGAACAGGCGGTAACCGAGGGGCGGCGTGTCGTACCAGGTGCGGTCCTGAGCCGGCACGGCCGCCGCCAGGCGCGATATCATCCAGGCGGCCAGCGCAAACGACAGCCCCACCGCCAGCGCGAAGCCCGCCACCACCCACTGTTGCATGTCGATGTTCATCTCCCTGACTCCTGCCTCATACGTCGATCGCCACGATGCGGCGGATGATCCAGACGCCGAAAAACTCCATGATCGCCACCGCCGCCAGCACGCCCCAGCCCATTTGCGTCGTCCACAGCAGTGCCATGGCTTCGGGTTCCATGCGCGAGAGCACCCACATCAGGAACAGCGGCAACAGCCCTACCACCCAAGCCTGCAGCTTGCCCTGCGCCGTCAGCGCTCGAGTCTTCAGCTCCATGGCGTGCTGGCTGCGCAACGTTGCTGCGGTGCGCTCCAGGGTTTCGGCCAGCCCGCCGCCGGTTTCGGCCGCGATGCGCATGGCCGACACGGTGAGGCTGACCGATTGCACCGGCACCCGGTGGGTAAAGCTTTCAAGCGCGTCGTTGAGGGTGACTCCCAGACGCTGCTCGTGCTGGATCAGCTGAAATTCCTGTACCAGCGGAGGCGCCAGTTCGGCGCTCACCTGGCGGATGGCGGAGACTAGGGACAGTCCGGCGCGGGCAGCACCGGAAATCATCAGAAGCGCATCCGGCAATTGCTGCTCGATGCGGTCGATACGGCGTCGCCGCATCCATCCGAACGCCAGTCGCGGCGCGAAACCCAGCAGCGTGGCGACGGACGCTGCCAGCACCAGACTTTGCGTCAATAGCCAGGTGGCCATTGCAGCCAGCAGCATGAACGCCAGGTTGATGGCATACAACCGCGAGGGGTCGGCGAACAGGAACAGCTCGCGCAGGTTGAAGTGCGTGTCGCGGGTGAAGCGGGTGCGGTGGCTGGCAAGCAGCTTGCTGCCCAGATCGAACGAGGCCCACACCAGCAGGGCGACGGCCAGCGCGATGGCAAAAGTAAAGCCGAAAACGATCATGCGTTGACCTGCCGGTTGAACAGCGACAGATCAAGCTCGATCCCGGATTCGCGCAGGGTTTCGTAAAAATTCGGCACGGCATTGCAGCCGGTGAAACGACCCAGCACGCGCCCCTGGGGATCGCGGCCCTGCTGTTCGTATTTGAACAGTTCCTGCATCTGGATCTTGCCGGATTCGATGCCGGTGACTTCGACAATGGCCGTGACGACGCGACGGCCGTCGGCCAGACGCGCCTGCTGCACGATGAGGTCGACGGCGGAGACCACCTGGTCGCGGATTGCGGTCAGCGGCAAATCCATTCCGGCCATCAGCACCAGGGTTTCCAGCCGCGCCAGCGCGTCGCGTGGCGTGTTGGCGTGCAGCGTGGTGAGCGAGCCGTCGTGGCCGGTGTTCATCGCCTGCAGCATGTCGAGCGCCTCACCGCCGCGGCATTCGCCGACGACGATGCGGTCGGGCCGCATGCGCAAGGCGTTTTTGACCAGGTCGCGAATGGCGATCGCCCCGCGCCCCTCGGCGTTGGCCGGGCGCGCCTCAAGGCTGATCAGGTGCGAGTGAGCCAGCCGCAGCTCGGCGGCGTCCTCGATGGTGATGATGCGTTCGCCGTCGGGGATGAAGTTGGATAGCACATTGAGCAGCGTGGTCTTGCCCGAGCCGGTGCCGCCAGATATGACGATGTTCTTGCGGTGCAGCACGGCGACGCGCAGGAAGGCAGCCATGTCCGGGCTGACCGCGCCAAAGCCGATCAGGTCGTCTGCGTTGAGCGTGCGGCGGGCGAACTTGCGGATGGTGAGCGTGGGGCCCTTGATCGCCAGCGGCGGAATGATGGCGTTGACCCGCGAGCCGTCCTTGAGGCGGGCATCGACCATCGGCGAAGACTCGTCGATGCGGCGGCCGAGCGGGGCGACGATGCGCTCGATGACGCCTTGCACGGCGCGGTCGCTGGTAAAGACGGTGGGATGGCGTTCGAGGCGACCGCCACGTTCGAGATAGATTTCATCGTGACGGTTGACCATGATTTCGGTGATGCTGTCGTCGGCCAGCAGTTCTTCCAGCGGACCCAGTCCGACCGCTTCGTTGAGCACGTCGCGCAGCAGTTTTTCGTGGTCGAGGCTGGCGGGCAGGGCGGATTCCTGGGCGATGATTTCGCGGATGAGCAACTCGGTTTCGCTGCGCAACTGCGCGTCTTCCATGCGCATCATGTCGCGGCGGCGCAGGTCGATGGTGTCGAGTAATTGCTCATGAATGCGACGGCGCCAGAAATGGTGCGTTACGGCGGCATGGGCCGGCGCGGTCGCTTGTGCCTGCATGGGGAATGCGACGGGTGGTCGGGCTTCCTGGAGGGGCGCGAGGAGGGTGTCAGCGATTGGCTTGGACGCCGTGTTGGCGGCGGCTTCCAGCTTGTCTTCCACCCTGAACGAATAGGAACCCATGACGATCTCGTCGGTATGGACGAGCGGACCATGCTGCTCGACCCGGGTGCCGTTGACCCAGGTGCCGGCGAATTGCCCCAGATCCTGGATGAACAGGCCGCTGCGGGTGCGGAAGATGCGCGCATGTTCGCGCCCGATCCGCCAGCCTGTCAGCCGAATGTGGCACTCCCGCCCTTTGCCGATCATGGCGGCGGTGTTTTCGATCAACTCGGCGCGCTGCTTTTTGTCGGGGTCGGTGATGTGGATCTGAAACATGACGGGGCGCTCGAAAAGTTAATACGTGCTGTCCAGCCAGCCCTGTCTGGGGTGGCCGCTAGCCGTTGCGGCGAACCGGTCGGCAGACGTGTCCGGTCGGGGAAACAACGGCACGCTGGCGACATCCGGACTGCCAGTGCGCGGAATCAATTCCAGCCGGCTGACCGCATTGGCCATATCGGCTTCCTGGGCGGTGCTGTTTTTGTCTACCGCGACAGGTGTGACGAAAACCACCAGCTCGGTCTCATCGTTCTGGAAGCGCTTGGAGCGGAACAGGGCACCAAGCACGGGGATGTCGCCCAGGAACGGCACCTTGTCGACCGAGCTGCCGGTGTCGCGCTTGAGCAGCCCGGACAGGACGATGGTTCCCCCCTGCATGACGTTGAATTCGGTTTCGGTTTTGCGGGTACGCAATCCGGGACCCGAAGCTGAAACAATCGAGGTGTCGATGTCGCTGACTTCGCTCATGATTTTTGCGCGGATCACGCCGTTGTGGTCGACGCGCGGCTCGATGTCGAGCCGGATGCCGTAGGGTTTGAACTGGACGGTGGTGCCGTTGATGTTGCTGACGGAATAGGGGAATTCTCCACCCGCCAGAAAGCTGGCCTTGGCGCCACTCCGGGCCGAGAGAGTGGGGCGGGCAAGAATGCTGGCCGTGCCGTTTTGTTCCATCAGGTTGAGTTGGGCATTCAGGCCCATGTTGAGCATGGACAAGGCCGTGAAGCTTGAGCTGAGGGGGATGCCCTGAAGCGGACTGTTCGGGTTGCCCGAGATGGGTGCGGGACTGTCGGCGCCGCTGACAAGATTGATCTGATAGGGAGCAGTATCGCCACGTTTGAACGGCGCCCACACGCCGCCCACAGCGATGCCACCGGTGGTGTTCCATTTGAGGCCGATTTCGCGCAGAAACTTGGTGGGAAACTCGACCACCCTGACGTCCATGACGATCATCTTTTCCCAGCCGATGCGGTTGGTGAAATTGACGATTTGCGGGTATCGCCTGGCCAGTTCATCAATCTTGCCAAGGTCGCGATCGGTCAGGCTGTCGCCCTCTACGATGATCTTGTCGCCGATGACGGAGGATTTGGTGTTGGGAATGGTGCGCAAAAAGGCCTGGATCTCACGGGTGATGCGAGCGGTATCGCCCGGCATGACGGTGACCTTGATCCGGCGGTTGCGGCCGTTGCGGGTCCAGATATGCAGGGACGAAACGCCGACTTCATTTGCGATGAGGAGGATCTCGCGGTCGTCCAGAACAGCGGCTGACAGCGCCTTGCCATTGCCTACGGCGAGGCGTCCGGCATTGCGTTCGGCGATCACGCGCGTCTCGCCGACGAACATGTCGATTTCGGTGGCAAAGCCGGGTTGTTTCGCAACCCGCGCCGGCTTCGTCGGCCCCTGGCTGGACGCCGGCGGTTCTGCTGCCTGGGCTGCGAGGGCGAATACAAAAAAAGCGAAAACAGCCAGGCTTTGGCCGAGAGTTGGTGTGATGCGTTGCAAGATACGTGCTCCTGTAATGTCTGATCGCCGCCCGGTCGTACAGGCTGCGGATGCGGCCCGGGCCCGGGCGTTGGGATGGATTGAAGCCAGGCGTTTATCGGACGCCCGCAAGAATTTCCCCATCGCCGCCCATGCGGGCAGGCATGTGTTGTCCTTCGCTGATCGGCCCGCCGCCATAGATCACCGGAACTGAGCTGCTACCGGACACAGAGCCGGTCGCCAGCCCCAGCAGGGTCTGGGCATCCGAGCGCACCTTCGACACGCTGCTGGTGTCGTTGGGCGCGCGCAACAAGGCGGTGATGCGTCCCACCTCGCGTGCGGCAATGACGCGTTTGGCATCGTCCGGCGTGGTGTCCAGGGTGATGGTAGTGAAGGTGCGGGCGTGATTTTCGGGGTCTTTGCTGTCCTGCGAGGACTGGGTGCCGGTGGCGAGCACGGTTATGCTTTGCAGCAGGGTGAAGGTGAAATTCCGCTTGTCCTTGCTGATGGACACCACGATGTCGATCAGATCGCCGGGCTCGACCATGCCGGACAGGGAGCTGATTTCGTCGACCGGAACCGTGACGGCGCGGCGACCGGCGCTTAGCCGTGCTGAAAACGTGGGGGTACGTTGTCCCTCGAGTTGGGCCCAGATGACCGGCTCGCCTGAGGTAGCCGGATAGGCCAGAACCGAGCCTTCAACCCGGCTGAACTGATCGGGAGTGACCGCCCCTGAATGCGCCCACTCTTTGGGCATGGCACGCACCGCCAGGTTGTCTGCGGTAAGCGGGCTGCCCTTTTCCAGATCGGTTTTGGCCACGACCACCTGAACCATGGCCTTGTTCTTTTCGCGCGCCTCGATTTCAGCCATCTGCGCGCCGAGGTAGTTTTTGGCGCCATACGCGGCCAGTCCGCCCACGCCGAGTGCGGCAACGAGCGCGATCCAGTTCTTGTTGATTGTGTAGGCCATGTCCGGGTTTTCAGAGTGGGAGCGAAATGAAGCTGCTAAGGTTGTTGAAGGCGGTTTTGACTGCATCGAGGAACAGGCCGATGACCGAAGTCTCGCCGCTGAAGCTGATGCCGATCATGAACATGACGACCAGCATGGCGACCAGGTATTCGGTCATGGATTGGCCAGATTGCGATTTGCGGGCGTGCGAGGTCATGGCATCCATACCCGGGTCAGGACGAGATTGCTGACGCCCTCTTTTTGAATGGCGACCAGTCGAGCCTCACGCTTGTGGCCGTCGAACATGAGCACGCGTTCACTGGTCCGCGTGCGCGGGCCTTCGGGCTGTGCACGGTATCCCAGAGCACGCAGGGCAGTTGTAATGAAATCGACGTTGCTGTCGATCGAGTGGCGATTGAGAAAGACCAGTTGTCGGGAAAGCCTGCCGTCGTCGGTGGACTCCATGTCGGACACAACCTGGCTGCGTGCCGGAAGCTGCAGCCCCAGGGGGCGGTCGGCAGCATGCTGCGCCGCACGCGCATCGCTGATCGAAACGAGGGTTTCAGTCAGCGACGGGGCAACGCGCTTGATCCTGACGGTCACGAAATAATCGCCCCGACCCTGCGCCAGCAGAAAGCCATCGGGAAGCTTTTCTTCTGCATGTCTGGCACCTAGCGCCTGGCGGTAGAACGCGATGATGTCGGCAGGTTTGCGCGTGCTGAGGACGCGCTGCATGCGCATGGGGATGCCGTTCAGGCGAACCTGATCGCCAACCGATTCGAGCCTTGAGTCAGGGGGCAATGGCAAGGTGGGCCAGTCCGCCTGACTTGATGCAGCCCATAGCAATGCGGCCGATAACAGCCAGATGGTTTTCATTGATAGGCCTCCAGCACACGGTCGGCCGGCACCCGGTCCGGGTCCACCCGCCCCACTTCGGGCGGGGTGCTGTCGGTGCCCAGAACGGCCATCAGGGGGTTGCTCATCAACACTGCAAGCGGAGCTGCAATCAACGCCAGCGGCTGGTAGGGGAACAGGACGCTAGCCTGCTTGATCTTGGCGTCGACTTGCGCCGACCCGCTGGCGGCCCAGGGGTCGACCAGCAGGCTGGTATGCCGGCTTACCTTCAAACCCAGCGTGTCGAATGGAACGAGATTGGCAATGTCATCGATGTTCACGGTGACTTCGCCGGTGTACAGGTTGTCTTGTGGCAACTTGAATCCGGAAGCGAGCGCGCCAAACGGCTGCGCCAGTGTCTGCTTTTGGGTTGTCACTCCGACGTTGTTCGAGAAATCGGAAAGCAGGGGCGTGCCCCGATGATCGAACCAGAGTGGGTTGCGGTGGGCATTGAAGTTGCCGGCCATATCATGGGTCTTGATCGGCGCATCGCTGTTGCTGAAAAAGCGCCGCCTGACTTCCTGCGCCAGATCGGCATCGGATTTCCAGCCATCGGTGCTGGATGAATGCCGCGCAATGCCTTCGAATGCGACATAGCGGCTGGCAACTGCCGTCGCCTGTGCGATGTCCATGTGCTTGCCGATGAGCGGAACGATCAGCAGCAGCGGTACGAGGACCGCGCCCAGCACGACGAACTCGACCGTGGATTGACCTTGTTGAGCGCATGCACGAGCGATGTATTTACTGGTCTTGGTCATCGTCGCTGTCGTTTTCACAGGGGTTCACCCCGGTTTTTTGCTTCTGTTTGAGACACCATTTTTGGGTGGCGTTGGTGGCAGGTGTTCGGGTCGATCGGGCTTCAGCGATTTCATCTGCGGGGGGATAAAACATGGCGTCAGGCACCCTGATTCCTTCGGCGACTTCGGTTGCGGCATCCTCGAGCATGACGGTTTTCCCGGCCACGATTTTTCCGGCGAGCGTCAGATGTCCAGGGAAAGGCGTGGCTGTCGCCTTGAGGCACAAGGTTCCAGACCAGGGGCCGGAAATGCTGCGCAATGCGCATTTGTGTTTTGCATGGGTTTGAAAACCGGAAGGCGGCGACACGGTCGAACGGGAAGTCAGGGGCAAAACGCCATCCAGCAGGCGACTTGTGCCGGTGGCGACACGCTTGTGCTGGCTACGGGTCCAGGATCGTTTCTGGTTTGGCAGGTCCTTCGATTCGAATTGGGTGTACCCCTGTGAGGTGTAGTGCCAGATATTTGTGCTGTTCTGCTCCGCCACTTCGATGTTGCAAACGGAATGTACTTTCAGCACCGTTTTCCGGGTCTTTCGGGTCGCCATGCCCATGCCGGTCGCAAAATATTCATCGGTCACCTGTCGGCCCACATCCGCCAGGTTGCCCCTTAAGCTGAAACCATTTGCGACCGGGATGCAGGCAGCCCGGTCTTTTGCGCTGGCGCCGGCCGGCATCATGGCGCAGACGGACTGCAGCAGACTGCACTGAGCCCGTGAGCGTTCGAGTGTTGCTTGCGCGGCCTGTAAGAAATAAGGCGATGACCCCATGCGCTGAACATGAATGCCAGCCAGTTGCGCAGGCGCGCTGTTTACGCAGGCAGAAACGCAGACCATGGCGGTCAGGGAAACTAGACGAACGTGGATTAAATTCATGACAGGATTCGGATGTTTGCGGATTAGGGCAGCGCGATGCCGCCTTGCAGGCTTTGAGCCATGGCTCGCTCGAACGGGCGGACGGAAGTTAGGCGAACCTGCCAGTAAGGGCTGAACAAACTGCCCTTTTCAGCCTTGCCGGAAAACAGGGGGTTGGCTCCGTCTGGTCGCTCGAAATACACTTCGGCCCGCGAAATGGCGGCACTTTTACCGCCGACGTGCTGGCCTTGATACAGGGCCAGGCGGCCACCCGGCTTGATGATGCTGTTGCCCCCGGAGTAGCTTTGTGTGTTGCTGGACTGGGTGACGCGAATGGTGATGGTGGTGCGCGGATCGTCCTGCTTCAGGGCGCTTGCCGAAAGTTCATGAAACGCCGGAATGGCACCGCCACCGATGCTGTAGGGTGCGGGATCGAAACCATTGGCAATGCCATTGCTTGAGTCGGCCCGGTTGCTGGCGCTCGGGTTGGTGCTGCGTGATCCGGCGTAGTCGTAGTTGGAGTCGTTGAGATTGTCTGCAGAGAACGCCGTGCCATACCCTATGACCGGGTATTCGGAGTGCGTGCACTTGATCCCGTTCCACTTTATTTTTATGCCGAAGCTGTGAAGCGAAAGGGTGTCCATGGACTTCCAGCCCTCGGTCAAGTCGATCAGTTCGGTGCTTCCCCGCTTTTTCAGAACGCCGGGAGAGACCGATACCTTGCAGCCCAGGATGTTGAGCACCAGCCCAAAATCCCAGTTTCTGCTTTTCAAAAAGGCATCGCGGCCATCGCTCACCACTTGGCCCATGCGGACGCGTTCCTGCTGGGAGGTGTAGCGCTCGGTGAACCCGGAAAAGTCATCGCTAAGCGGGACAAGGTCCACCTGGACATTCGGGTCGTTTCTTTTGGCCACTTCATCCATCACAAACTTGCGATTGGCCAGCGCGACCAGATTGCCAGGGCCATGCACCGCATATTGGGAAAGCATGAGTGCCTGGATGGCTGCATCGTGCAGGGGGATCACGTAGGAAAGCGCCAGCGTGACGTAATCCATGATGGTTTCGATGTAGTCCATCAGGGACTTCAAATAGGGGCCGACGTAGGGAATGAGGTTGAGATAGGGGCCGATCGTGTCGGCCGATGTGCCCATGTATTTTGCCCATGATGCCAGCCCGACTGCCTGCCCAATGGCGATCTCATTGGCAATGATGGCGCGGTTGGTATAAGCGTCGTTTTTTCCTGCACCAGTTGGCCGCTATTGAACATGAATAAAACGGTAGCTGCCACGGCGACAAGCAAAACCAGCGCCAGCGGTAGTGCCTGGCCTTGCTGATGATAAGGAAAAGACGTGTCCATGATGGGCAGCTACATTCCGTCCCCAAAATGAAGTGATGGAATGGATTACTTGCTCTTCTGGTTGACGTAGTCGTCCAGCGTGTTCTTGGTGTTGCCTGCGGTCTGGGCTGCCGTGGCGGAGGTTTGGGCATTCGACTTTGCCGTGGTGCCATCGTTACCCGAGAGTTCCTGCGCAATGGCTGCGGTCTGGTTGCGAACGGTTTGTCCAAAGTATTGGTACACCGCAATCGCAGCGATGGCGATCATGGCGACGATGATGATGTATTCGGTCATGCCCTGACCGCGTTGTGAATGACGCATGGTTTTCATGTCTGCTCCCTGGTTGATGTATGGCTAAAAATGCACGCATAAAAAAACGAAGCGTGCCAGGCGGCGGCTGATGGAACATCAGGCGCCAACAGGCCGGGGAGAATAGGGGGGCGGGGCGTAGAGAGCTATAGAGCAAATGCCCTACGACTAAAGTAGTAGTCGCAGTGTTGCTTCAATTCAGCGCAGGCTGGCCGGCGTATTCATTAAGCAAGGCTGACTTGACGCTGGATCGGGTTGCGGGTAACTCCAGCCGGATTGTTCAGGCCTGTCGATCGCTCAAAAATGACCCAATATCGAGTCTGGCTGGCGGGAAACCACCAGTCCTTTCCGGATGGCCTTGGCTGCCGCTTGGGAGCGCGTGCTGACCCGAAGTTTGACGAGAATGCTTTGAATCTGGTTCCTGACGGTACTGGCGGAAAGACTCAGAATCGACGCAATTTCCGCGCTGGTCTTGCCCTCGCATACCCAGGACAGCACTTCGAGTTCACGCCCTGTGAGTGACCTGTTGCCTGGCGATGCGGTCGATCGGGTATTCGACTTGAGCGTGTGCATGATGCGCAGCAATGTCACGTGCAGGTGGGGAACAAGCAGATTCAACAGCCGCCGATGATGCACGTCCAGCGGTTCGGGGATCTGGTGAAAACTAAAATAGGAGGCATGCTGGCGTGAGTAATCGCATACGCCGTGCGCGGCGATGTTCTGCAAACCGCTAGCCTGAAAACCTTGCAGCCAGCCGCTATCCAGATTGGTACCTGCAAGGGCCGTGCAATCCAGCAATTGCGCTTCGCCAGTTTTCAGCCAGTTCTGGATGACGGCAGAAAAATAAACGCCATCCTGCCGTTTGAGCGCCCGCAAATAGTCAACCGGAAAATTCGAGGAAAAGAATTTTATCGGCGAAACGCCGGTATCCCTGATCTTGCCCATGCCGCATACGAAGGCACCGTGAGCGAAGACCGGCTGTAAGTCCTGCTCGACCCAGGCGATGAGTTCAGCCCCGGTTTTGATCTGGCCAAGTAATTCGATTAGATGGATGAGCGTGCTGGCTTCGGGGTGCGACTACATGCTTTCTGGCTTGCAGTGGGGCGGGGATGACGTTGATCTATCGATCGCCGGGCGTCGCTGCGTCGGCGGCGCCTTGGTTTGAAACGTCATCCAGACGGTTTTGCGCGGATTGTTCTGCCGTATTGCACAACCGGCGCGGGACGAGTGTGCCGGATCCGGCTTCAGCAAGGCCGATAAAGCGCATATCTGCTGCGTAGAGCCGGACAAGTCCTTGCAGGGATGATACGTACGGCACGCTGCGGCCCTGGGTCACGGCCCTGACGTCGGCGTCGGGCAAATCAATCCGTGGCAGATGGGTCAACATCGCATCCACTGGCAGCAAGGCGCCGAACCGTTCGGCTGCGGGCAGGGCTTCGAGCGCAGCCAGGCTGTGCGCTTGCGTCAGGGCAAACCCACCGACCCGGGTGCGGCACAGGCCGGTGAGATGGGCGCCACATCCAAGCGCTGCACCAATATCCTGTGCCAGGGTGCGAATGTAGGTGCCGGCGCTGCACTGGACGTCAAAAATAACGTGGGGTGGTACGCATTCGACCAGTTCAAGTGCGTTGATCCGAACCTTGCGTGGTGGCCGGTCGATTTCGATGCCGGCGCGCGCGTATTCATAGAGCGGTTTTCCCTGATGCTTGAGCGCCGAATGCATGGGGGGGATTTGTTCGATGTCGCCCCTGAAGTGGGGCAGCACGGCGCTGATGTCGTCGCAGCTTGCTGCAACGCTGCGCTCGGAAAGGATGTCGCCTTCGGGGTCGCCCGTCGTGGTGGTGATGCCCAGTAGCATGGTGGCGCGGTAGTGCTTGTCGGATTCCAGCAGGTAGGCGGAAAACTTGGTGGCTTCGCCGAAACACAACGGCAGCAAGCCGTCGGCAAACGGGTCGAGGGTGCCCGTGTGGCCGGCCTTTTTGGCGTTGAGCAGCCATTTGGCTTTTTGCAGGGCGGCGTTCGAGGTGATGCCGACCGGCTTGTTCAGCAGCAGTACGCCGTCTATCGGTTGGCGGGTGGGTTTCACTCGCTGATCGGTTTGGGATCTACGCTTGCGTCATCTTCTTCGAGGGAAGGCGGCGCGTTTTTGGCATCTTCGGCCACGGCCGCTTCGATCAGGTGGCTGAGCTGCATGCCGTATTCGACCGAGCGGTCGTAGACAAAGGTGAGCTTGGGCACCACGCGCAACTGCATGCGGTGCGACAACTGCGAGCGCAGGAAGCCGCTCGCACGCTGCAGGCCCTGCAGGCAGGCGTCATGCTCGGGCTGGCCGCCAAGAGTGGTGAAGAACACCTTGGCGAACTCCATGTCGCGGTTGACCTCCACCTCGGTGATGGTCAGCATGCCGACGCGCGGATCCTTCACTTCCTGCCGGATCAACTCCGGCAGTTCGCGCTGGATCTGGTCGGCGACGCGGCGCGCCCGTGGAAAATCCTTCGGCATTACAGCGAGCGCGCGACTTCCACGACTTCGAAAACTTCCAGCTGGTCGCCCACCTGGATGTCGTTGAAGTTCTTCAGGCTCAGGCCGCATTCAAAGTTGGCCTTGACTTCTTTCACGTCATCCTTGAAGCGTTTGAGCGAGTCGAGTTCGCCCTGATGGATCACCGTGTTGTTGCGGATCACGCGGATGCCGGCGTTGCGTTTGATGACGCCGTCCGTCACGTAGCAACCGGCAATCGATCCCACCTTGGAAATCACGAAGACCTGGCGGATTTCGACGGTGCCGATCACGCTTTCACGCTTCTCGGGCGCCAGCATGCCGGACAGGGCTGCTTTCACCTCATCCACGGCTTCGTAGATGATGTTGTAGTAGCGGATGTCCACGCCGCTGGACTCGGCCAGCTTGCGCGCCAGCGCGTCGGCGCGCACGTTGAAGCCGATCAGCACGGCCTTTGAAGCGAGCGCCAGATTGACGTCGGATTCGGTAATGGCGCCGACCGCGCTGTGGATGATGTTGACCTTGACTTCATCGGTGGACAGCTTGGTCAGTGCGTGCGCCAAACCTTCGTACGAGCCCTGCATGTCGGCCTTGAGGATGATGGGCAGCTGCTGCACTTCTTCCTTGCCGATCTGGCCGAACATCGTTTCCATCTTCGAGGCCTGCTTTTTGGCCAGCAGCACATCGCGGAACTTGCCCTGACGGAACAGTGCGATCTCGCGCGCCTTGCGTTCGTCCGGCAAGACCATCATGTCTTCACCAGCCTGTGGCACGTCCGACAGACCCTGTACTTCGACCGGAATCGATGGACCCGCTTCAGTCACTGGCTTGCCCGTTTCGTCGAGCATGGCGCGGACGCGGCCGAATACCTGGCCGGCCAGCACCATGTCGCCGCGGCGCAAGGTGCCGGACTGGATCAGCAGCGTGGCAACCGGGCCCTTGCCCTTGTCCAGTCGCGCTTCGATGACGATGCCTTTGGCGGAGCCGGTTGCGGCTGCTTTCAGTTCGAGGACTTCAGCCTGCAACTGGATGGCATCGAGCAATCCGTCGATATTGGTGTTGGCCTTGGCCGACACTTCGACGAACTGCGTATCGCCACCCCATTCTTCGGGCGTGACCCCCTGCGCGACCAGCTCCTGGCGAATCCGCTCAACGTTGGCGCCAGGCTTGTCGATTTTGTTGACGGCCACCACCAGCGGCACATTGGCTGCCTTGGCATGGTGGATGGCTTCGATGGTTTGCGGCATGACGCCGTCGTCCGCCGCCACCACCAGCACCACGATGTCGGTCGCCTTGGCGCCGCGTGCCCGCATGGCGGTAAACGCTTCGTGGCCCGGGGTGTCGAGGAAGGTGATCATGCCCTTTTCGGTTTCGACGTGATACGCGCCGATGTGCTGGGTGATGCCGCCCGCTTCGCCACTGGCCACGCGGGTGCGGCGGATGGTGTCGAGCAGCGAGGTTTTGCCGTGGTCGACGTGACCCATCACCGTTACGACAGGTGCGCGAGTGAGCATTTCGTGATCGATCACTTCACCGGCGTCGATCAGGAAGGCTTCCGGCGTGTCGAGTGCAGCAGGCTTGCCAATATGACCCATTTCTTCGACCACGATGATTGCGGTTTCCTGGTCGAGTACCTGGTTGATCGATACCATGCTGCCCAGCTTCATCAGCGCCTTGATGACTTCGGCCGCCTTGACCGACATCTTGTGAGCCAGTTCGGCCACGGTGATGGTTTCGGGGATCAGCACTTCGCGCACGACCATTTCGGTCGGCTCGATGAAGTTGCTGTCGTCCTGGCCGGAGCGTGACTTGCCTTTGCGGCCACGCCAGCCCGTATCGGGCGCAGCACCGCCGCGCGTCTTGAGTCCGCCTTTGCGACGGGCGTTATCGTCTTTCCAGGCGCCAGCCGGTTTTTTGTCCGGCCCTTTTGCCGCCTTGGTTGCCGTCGGTTTGTCGGGCTTGTGCAGCGTTTTTTCGGTCGGCGCGGCGGGAGCTGGGGGTTCGGCTGCTTTTTGCGCGGCCGTAAGCTTTGCGGCCTCACGTGCGGCTTCAGCTTGCTTGCGCATGACAATAAGTTCAGTGCGCGCCTTTGCATCTGCGGCTTGACGCTCTTGCAGTGCGGTATGGCGACGGGCTTCGTCTTCGCGCGCCTTGACTTCGGCCTCGTTCAGAATCGAGGCTTTCTTGATGATGCGGGTCGCTTTTTTGACCACGGGTGCGGCTTCCGCTTCCGGCTGAGCTACCGCTGCGGTCGGCACGACTTCAGCTTCAGGTGTTACGACTTCGGCTGGTGCAGCTACGAGAGCGACGGGCTCTACCGCAACAGGTTCTATCGGAGCAGGGGGCGCCTCGGGCTGAACGGCAACCACTTCGACAATCTGCTCGGGTTCGGGCGCTGCAGCAGGCAGGTTTTCTGCCAGTGTCTCGACCACCGGCAGGATCAACTCCTCGACCGGCGCGGGTGCGAGCGTTTCTTCGACGGGCTCGACGACAGGCTGGACTTCGGCACTGGGCGAACTTGCGTCACGTTTGACGTAGGTGCGCGATTTACGCGTTTCGACCTGAATCGTGCGCGACTTGCCGGTGCTATCGGTTTTGCGAATTTCACCGGTCTGCTTGCGCGTGATGGTGATCTTGGTCTTGCTGACCTCGGCTCCACCGCCATGCACCTTGCGCAGATAATCGAGCAAGTGCGACTTGTCTGCCTCCGACATGGTATCGGCGATATCGTTTTTGCTGACGCCTGCGGCCTTCAGTTGCTCAAGCAGCAGAAGGGGGGGCAGTTTCAGTTCCTGGGCGAATTGTTCAACGTTCATGCAATCCTCGTGACTCTCAGCCTTGGGCGATCATCGGCGCGCGAGCGGCCATGATCAATTGGTTGGCGCGATCGGTATCCATTGCAACTAGCTCGATCAGTTCATCGCTTGCCAGATCCGCCAGGTCTTCGGTGGTGTGAATACCTTTAACTGCAAGCAGACGGGCTGTTTCAGCGTCCATGCCTTCGAGCGACAGCAGATCGCCCGCCGATGCTTCGACTTCTTCTTCGCCCGCGATTGCCGCAGTCAGCAGCGCGTTGCGGGCACGGGTACGCAGTTCGTTGACCAGGTCCTGGTCGAACGCTTCGATTTCGAGCATTTCGTTCAAGGGCACATACGCGACTTCTTCCAGTGTGGAGAAGCCTTCATCGACCAGAATCTGTGCAACTTCCTCATCGACGTCGAGCTTGGCAATGAAAAGCGCAAGCGTCTTGCCGCTTTCGGCATGCTGTTTTTCTTCCGCAGCTTCGCGCGACAGGATGTTGAGATCCCAGCCGGTCAGCTCGGATGCCAGGCGCACGTTCTGGCCGCCACGCCCGATGGCCATGGCCAGTTGCTCTTCTTCCACAACCACGTCCATGCTGTGCTTGTCTTCATCCACCACGATGGAGCTGACTTCGGCAGGGGCCAGCGCGTTGATCACATACTGCGCCGGCTCGGCCGACCAGTGAATGATGTCGACGCGTTCGCCGGCTAGTTCGTTGGTCACCGACGTCACGCGCGAACCGCGCAGACCGATACAGGTGCCGATCGGGTCGATACGCGGATCGTGCGACACCACGGCGATTTTGGATCGCAGACCGGGGTCACGGGCGGCTGCCTTGATTTCCAGCAGGCCTTCTTCGATCTCGGGCACTTCCAGTTCGAACAGCTTCATGATGAATTCGGGCGCGGTGCGCGACAACACCACTTGCGGACCACGCACGCCACGGTCAATACGCAGCAGGTAGGCACGCACACGATCGCCAACGCGCAGGTTTTCGCGCGGGATCATCTGGTCGCGATGCAGATAGCCTTCGACGCGGCCGGATTCGATGATCGCGTTACCACGGTCGATACGCTTCACCACGCCATTGACGAGGTGTTCCTTGCGGTCCAGGAAGTCGCTGATTATCTGCTCACGCTCGGCATCGCGAATTTTCTGCAGAATGACCTGCTTGGCGGCCTGCGCGCCAATACGGCCGAACTCGATGTTTTCGAGCGGCTCCTCGATGTAATCACCAATTTCGATGTCGGGATGCTTGTCCTGGGCGTCGATCAGCAGGATCTGGTAGCCCTCGGACTCGAGATCGGCTTCGGACACAACCTGCCAGCGGCGGAAGGATTCGTAGTCACCGGTGTCGCGATCGATCGATACACGAACATCGGATTCTTCCTTAAAGCGCTTTTTGGTGGCGGAGGCGAGCGCCTGCTCCAGCGCATCGAATACGACTTCCTTGTCTACGTTCTTTTCGCGGGCCAGCGCATCGGCCAGCATCAACATTTCACGGCTCATAATTTCTCCAGCTCGCTGCTCTTAGACCATGGGCCTGAGGCGGGCAGCATCCACATTTCTCAAATCAATTGATATTTCAGCACCATCGACGATCAGCTTGATGGCGTCGTTCTCCAGCCCAACCAGCTGCCCATTGAGCCGGCGCCGATTGTTAAGAGGCACCCGCAGCTTGAGGGTGACCTGCTCGCCAGCGAAGCGGACATAATCCTGGGCCTTGACCAGCGGGCGATCCAGTCCAGGGGACGAGACTTCGAGCCTGTCGTAGTCGATATTTTCAACCGTGAACAGGTGGGTCAGGTGATTGCTTACCGCGACGCAGTCGTCAATCGTGATGCCGCCGGGTTTGTCGATGAAAAGACGCAATTGTCCGCGGCCGGCACGCTCAAGCATCACCAACTCGTATCCGAGTCCGGCAAGCACGGGTTCCAGGCGGGCGGTCAAATCCATCATCAACAATCCACTTATATGCCCGGGCGCGTTACGCCTGGGCGAAATACAAATAAAAAATGGGCGAAACGCCCATTGATACAAAACAACCAAACAAATAATCAAGCGGCAGAATGATACCACTTGAGCAACGAGACCGAAAGGATGGTGGTGCCCGGAACCGGAATCGAACCGGTACGCCCGTAAAGGCGAGGGATTTTAAGTCCCTTGTGTCTACCAATTTCACCATCCGGGCGAATCGGCTAGTCGGCTTCGAATCTGGAGGCGCGAGCCGGAGTCGAACCGACCTACACGGATTTGCAATCCGGTGCATAACCGCTTTGCTATCGCGCCAAGTGCCACGTAACTCTAATTGAAAAGGGGAAAACGTCCGGACTTGTCCTTCTGTTTTCCCCAGAATGCTGGAGCGGGAAAGGAGGTTCGAACTCCCGACCTCGACCTTGGCAAGGTCGCGCTCTACCAGCTGAGCTATTCCCGCGTTGAAGGCTGCGCATTATGGGGAAGCGGCTTTTTTCTGTCAACAGTTTTGCCTGATTATTCGTTAATTATTTTGCAATGCGCGTGCGGCCATCATCAGGTAATACGCCATTGACACCAGCGTGAGCAATGCCGCGATCCAGATCAACAGGGTGCCGATGAGCGCAATGGGCAGGCCGGCGACCGGCATGGCATAAAGCAGCAGCACGATGGCGATCATTTGCGCTGCGGTTTTGAGCTTGCCGACGAAGGACACGGCCACGCTCGCGGACTTGCCTGCCTTGGCCATCCATTCGCGCAAGGCCGAAATGGTGATTTCACGGCCAATGATGATGAGTGCGATCAGCGGTGCCACGCGGCCGAGATCGACCAGCACGATCAGCGCGGCCGCAACCATCAGTTTGTCGGCCACCGGGTCGAGAAACGCGCCGAACGCCGAGGTCTGGCCGAGTGCGCGTGCAAGATATCCATCCAGCCAGTCGGTCAGTGCGGCCACTCCAAAAAAAAGTGCAGCCAGCATGTTGGCATCAAGCGGGGTGACCCAACCCTGTGGAAGATAGAACACCCCCGCCATAACGGGGATGAGAAGGATGCGCAGCCAGGTGAGCAGGTTGGGGAGGTTGAGAGGCATCAATGCAGTGCGCGATAAATGGATTCCGCCAATTCTCGACTGATACCGTTGACAGTAGCAAGCGCATCGACGCCGGCATCGCGCACGCCTTGCAGTCCGCCGAAGTGTTCGAGCAGTTGTTTGCGTCGCTTTGGACCGATTCCGGCGATGTCTTCGAGGCTCGATTGCATGCGCGTTTTGCCGCGTTTGGCGCGGTGGCCGGTGATGGCAAAGCGATGCGCTTCGTCGCGCACCTGCTGGATCAGATGAAAGCCGGGGTGGTCCTTGGCAAGCTTCAACTCGCGACCATCGGCAAAAATCAGGGTTTCCAGACCGGGCTTGCGCGCTTCGCCCTTGGCGACGCCGAGCAGTAAAACGTCGCCCAGACCCAACTCGGTCATCGCCGTCACGGCCATGCTGATTTGCCCTTTGCCGCCGTCGATCAACAGCAAATCGGGCAGGACGCCGTTTTCTTCCACGCTTTTCTGGAACCGTTTGATCAGGGCGGCGTGCATCGCGGCGTAGTCGTCGCCCGGGGTGATACCGCTGATGTTGTAGCGCCGGTAGTCGGACTTTTTGAGGTCGTCGCCTTCGTACACCACGCACGAGGCAATGGTCGCTTCGCCCAGGGTGTGCGATATGTCGAAGCACTCAATCCGGTTGAGCGCAGGCAAGTCGAGCGTGTCGCGCAGCGCGGCGAGCCGTTGTGACTGGTTGCTGCGTTCGGTGCTGCGGCGCTCGGCGCTCAGGCGCGCGTTGGCTTCTGCCATGCTGACCCAGACACGGCGCTGGGCGGTGACGCGGTGCTGCAGGCTGACTTTCTTATGCGCGTGTTCGGACAGCATCGCTTCCAGGGCATCGGTATCGATCGCTTCGCTGATCAGGATGCGCGAGGGCGTCGGGTGATCGAGATAATGCTGGGCAATGAAGGCTTCCAGCGCTTCGGCCAGCGTGGCGCCTTCGCCGTGCTGCGGGAAAAAGCTGCGGTCGCCCAGGTGGCGCCCGCCGCGGATCATGGTCAGGTTGACCGCAATCACCCCGGCGACCTCTGCCACCGCGATAACGTCGGCATCGGCTTCGCTGCCCGTGGTGTCGACGAACTGCTTCTCGCGCACGGTGGCCAGCATGCGCAGACGGTCGCGCAGGCGGGCGGCGGTTTCAAAATCGAGTACGGCGGCGGCGGCGTTCATCTGCGCGGTGATCTGCTCGGTCAGGGTGTTGGCCGCACCATGCAGCAACTGGGCTGCGGCGTCGACATCCTGCGCGTAGGCTTCCGGCGTGATGAGCTGGACGCACGGCGCGGTGCAGCGCTTGATCTGATGCAGCAGGCAGGGTCGCGAGCGGTTGGCGAACACCGTGTCTTCGCAGCTGCGCAGTTGAAATACTTTTTGCAGCAACTGGATGCTTTCGCGCACCGCGTAGGAATTGGGGTAGGGGCCGAATGCCTGATCCTGCTTTTTCGGTGTGCCGCGAAAATAGGCCAGGCGCGGGAAACGATGTCCGGTCAGTAGCAGATAGGGGTAGGACTTGTCGTCGCGGAACAGGATGTTGAAACGCGGCTTCAGCCCCTTGATCAGATTGTTTTCCAGCAGCAGCGCTTCGGCTTCGGTGCGCGTCACCGTGGTGTCGATGTGATCGACGGTTTTCAGCATCAGGCGGATGCGCGGGCTTTGATCGGTCTTCTGAAAATAGCTGGAGACGCGCTTTTTCAGGTCTTTCGCCTTGCCGACATAGAGCACCGCATTGGTGGCATCGATCATGCGGTAGACGCCTGGCAGAGTGGGCAGCGAGGCCAGAAACGCCTTGTCGACGCTCATGCGCTAACGCTCGTCGTGTTCCGGCGGGACAAGAACGTCACTCCTCATCCAGTAGCTTGCCCGCAATCGCCCAGTTTTCCTCGGGTGATTCCTCGAACGCGATATAGGTATACGACGCCGGCTTGCCGGCGTGGCGTGCCAGCGTAGCGGTGATTTCCTCCGCAACCTTCTGTTTCTGTTCGCGGGTCAGGGTGCCAGCGAGTTTGATGGTGACGACGGGCATGGTCAGTCCTGGGTCTGGATTTGCGTAAACACCGCCGCGAACATGTCAGGAGTGAGGCGGCGCGTCTGGGTATTGTAGCGGGAGCAGTGATAGCTGCTGACCAGCCGTCGCCCATCAGCCAGGCGGTAGTCGCTGGCGTGTCTGAACGGGTATTCCTTGAGCTTGAGGCCGAGTGCGCGCAGCACCGCCTGATGGGCGATCTGGCCCAGCGCGAGGATGTTGGCGTGCGCGGGCAACTCTGCGAGTTCGGCTGCCAGAAAATGATTGCACTCGCGGATTTCAGCGGGTTCCGGCTTGTTGGCGGGCGGCAGGCATTTGACCGCGTTGGTGATGCGGCAGCCAATGAGCTGCAAGTCGTCGTCGGCAGAGACCGATTGCGGCGCACTGGCATAGCCGAACTGATGCAGGGTTTGGTAAAGCAGGATTCCGGCGTGATCACCGGTGAACGGACGTCCACTGCGGTTGGCCCCGTGCATGCCCGGTGCGAGCCCGACAATCAACAGGCTGGCTTGCGGGTCGCCGAAGGGTGCCACTGGGCGCGCGTGATAATCAGGATGCTTGACGCGAACCGCGTCGAGAAAGCAGGCGAGGCGAGGGCAGGCTCGACAGTCGGGATCAAACCAGCTGGATAGGAAGGGGGTGGGCATGCGCGAAGTCCGGTACGGAAGCTGCGATTGTAGGGGAGTGGGCTGACGGGGTGTGTCAGCGTCGAGTGATTCTCCAGCCAGGCTGGGCAACAAACTCAAGTGTCGTGCAAACATGGCCGTTTTAAGCTGTGCGCTGCTGTATAGTGCGCGCGCGCTCGAACGGCTGCATGCCGACGAATCGCTGCTTAATCCGCGCAGCATTGCCAATGTGGTGACCGATGATCCGTTGATGACGGTCAAGCTGCTTCGCTTCATGCAGACCCACAAACATCGCAACCAAACGCATGAGCTGGTGGATGTGAAACAGGCTTTGCTGATGATGGGAGTCGAGCCTTTTTTTCGCGACGTGCCGGCCTCCCCGCTGGTCGAGGACATGCTTAAGGACCACCTGGATGCCTTGTTGCCACTACTGCATACCGTGCGACGCGCCCAGCGTTCGGCGTATTACGCGTATGACTGGGCGTTGCGATTGCATGACCTGCATGCGGAAGAGGTCCATGTGTCCACCCTGCTTTCCCATGTGGCCGAGATATTGATGTGGTGCTTCAGCCCCGTGCAAATGCTCGACATTCTCCGGCTCCAGCACGCCGATGCGTCATTGCGCAGTGCGGATTTGCAAAAGCGGGTATTGGGTTTTACCGGGGTGGAGTTGCAGCGTCAGCTGGCCATGGATTGGCATCTGCCCGAGTTGCTGAAAAATCTGCACGATCCTGCCCTGGCAAATACGACCCGGGTGCGCAATGTCACCCTGGCGGTCAATCTGGCACGTCACTCGGCCGAAGGTTGGGACAATGCGGCCCTGCCGGATGACTATCGGGACATTGGCAACTTGCTCCGAATGGAGCCGGAACGGGTGATAGCATTGGTCAGGACGACCCAAACGCCGTACTGAAGACGCCTGACCGTTTTGTGACGGTGTCGCGTCGCGCGCTACGCCGCCCGGGGAATGACGCTTTCTTCAAGGTTGCGGGCAATCTGGCCAAGCGCCACGCCGGCAGGACAGCCAGGCGTCGCCTGCATCATGAGTTGACGGCGCATGATGGCCTGGCGAACCTCGGGATCCAGAGGGATGTCGCCCATGTGGACAAGCCGAATGGGCTGGTTGAGGCCGGCCACGACGAAGCGGTCGAGCACCTGCTGCAACTGGTTGGTGATCGCCACGCCGCTGCCGGACCGGGTCGCCTGATTGATGATGACGCGGATGGTCTGACGCTGCTGTTGTCCGACCAGTACCTTGATGGTGGCGTAGGCGTCGGTGAGCGAGGTGGGTTCGGGCGTGGCCACCATCAGCACCTCGGACGCCAGCGAGACAGCGAACAGCACGACATCGGAAATGCCCGCTCCGGTGTCGAGTATCACTACGTCGTAATTGGGCACCAGGCTGTTCATCACGCGTAAAAACTCGTTGCGTACTTCGGACGTCAGGCGCGAATACTCGACCATTCCCGAACCCGCCAGCAGCACGGAAAACCCGCCCGGCGCAGGAAGAATGGCATCTTCCAGTTTGGCCTTGCCGGTGAACACGTCATGCAGGGTGATCTTGGGGTAGAGGTTGAGCACTACATCGAGATTCGCCAGCCCAAGGTCGGCATCCAGCACCAGCACCTTGTGGCCACGCTTGGCCAGGGCGGCAGCAAGATTGGCCGATACAAAAGTTTTGCCCACGCCGCCCTTGCCGCTGGTGACGGCAAGCACCTTCCCCAGGGGCCTGAGCGGAACCTGGGCAAGGTCGGGATGGTGCGTGGGGGGGGTGAGTACATCGTTCATGCGGTTACCCGGTTTGTCACGTTGCCTGGGCTGGGCTCGAACGGATTCGTCTCGTCGGCTGCCAGGTGGCTGTACAGCAAGCCTTTTTCTTCTGCACTAACAGAAAGTTCCTGTGGTTGATCAATGCAGGCCTGATTGCGGCCATTGGATTTGGCGCGATAAAGCTGGGTGTCGGCACGCTCGATCCACAATTCGGGGGTGGAGCGCACCCATTCAGGTGCATAGGCGCCCCCGATGCTGATCGTGGCCTGAATGCTGAGCAGGGGGCCAACCTGCACCGAGAGGTTGGCCACGGCCTCGCGAATGCGCTCTGCCAGGGACAGCCCGAACAGCGGCCTGCAGTTAGGCAGAATGATGGCGAACTCTTCGCCGCCAAAGCGGGCAACCGTGTCGACCGGGCGCACGCAGTGTTCGAGACACTGCCCTATCGCCCGCAGCATTTGGTCTCCGGCCAGATGGCCGTGCGTGTCGTTGATGCTTTTGAAATGATCGATGTCCAGTAGCAACAGCAGGACCGATTCACCGGAGCGCGCAACGGATTCGATCTGGCGTCCAAGCGCGGCATGAAAGTGCCGGCGGTTGCCCAGGCCTGTCAGCGGATCCTTGAGCGAGAGTTCGCACAGGCTGTCGATCACCCGCTGCAAATAGTCAGAAGGGGATTCGTTAGCTTGGGGTTGGCCGTTTCGCGCGTCGTGCTCGAGCAACGCGCACGCATCGTCGAGTCGCAGGTTGGGCAAATCAATCAGGGTAGAGCTGGAGGACGCCAAAATGGATTTCAATGCGTGGTAGAGGAATCGGGCAAAAAATCAGTTGAAGACAGTGAGCTTCCAGTGCGTTGAGTATGTGTGGATTTGTGAAACAGGGCAAGTTCCCATGCGACAGCCGCTTTGAGTACAGGCAAGCCGCAATTTTCCCGTCTGGTTATTGGCCCGGTTCATGAAAGCGTCTGCGTGTTCTGCAATATCCGTATCGGGTTCGCGGATAATCCGGCCGCATGAATGCGGTTCCCTACTGGCGTCTGTCCGGTTTCTATTTTTTCTATTTTGCTTTCGTCGGCGCGATGTCGCCGTTCTGGGGGCTGTATCTGCAATCGCTGGCGTTCAACGCATTCCAGATCGGCGTGTTGATGTCGCTGCTGCAGGTGATGCGGATATTCGCGCCGAATATCTGGGGCCATATCGCCGACCAGACCGGCAAGCGAACCGCCATCGTTCAGGTTGCGGCCGTGGGCAGCGTGCTGGTGTTCGCCGGCGTGTTCGTTAGCGACAGCTTCTGGTGGCTGTTCGCGGTCATGGCAGCGCTGAGTTTTTTCTGGAGTGCGTCGCTGCCGCTGGTCGAGGCGATGACCTTGTCGCATCTGGGCGAGCGTACCGATGCGTATGGCCGCATCCGGCTATGGGGCTCGGTCGGTTTCATCGTCATGGTGGTGGGGTTGGGTTACGCCTTTGACACCGTGTCGATCCGCTGGCTGCCGTGGGCGGTGCTGGTCGTGATGCTGGGTATCGTCGCATCGGCGCGTTCGATCCCCGAATCCGAGATCTTGCCGCACCCCAGCGACGATCACTCGGTGTGGAGGGTCGTGAAGCGGCCCGAGGTAGCGTCCTTGCTGGCGGCTTGCCTGTTGATGGCGGTGACGCACGGGCCTTACTACACCTTCTATTCGATCTATCTGGTCGACCACGGCTACGACAAGTCCACCATCGGCTGGTTGTGGGCGCTCGGCGTGCTGTGCGAGATCGGCATTTTCCTGATCATTCCGCGCATCTTTGCGCAGGTGACGCCGCGCCAGCTGATTCTGGCCAGTTTCGCGCTGGCCGCGCTACGCTTCCTGATCATCGCCTGGGGCGTGGAGTCGGCTTGGCTGGTGTGGGGCGCGCAGACGCTGCATGCGTTCAGCTTCGGCACCTATCACGCAGCGGCGGTGGCGCTGATCCACCAGCATTTTCGCGGCCGCCATCAGGCCCGCGGGCAGGCGTTGTACACCAGTCTGTCCTACGGTATCGGCGGCACCATCGGCGGGTTGGCCAGTGGATTGACCTGGGAAACCATCGGGCCGGCATGGACCTTTACCCTGGCTGCGATAAGCGCAGCGCTGGCCTGGGGCGTGTATGCGGCATGGGGGAAGTCGAAATAGCGGAAATCAAAACCGGATCAAACGAAAGCCGTGCAAGCCGTCCTGAACCTATGAAATAATCAGCTTTTAACGCGACTTGGCCAACTTTCCGCATGCCCGGACTCACCTTATTCCAGAAATTGTGGGACACCCATGTCGTCCATGTCGAAACGGACGGCACCACGCTGTTGTACATCGACCGCCATCTGGTGCACGAAGTCACCAGTCCGCAGGCGTTCGAGGGCCTGAAGCTGGCGCATCGCCTGCCGCGCCGGGTCGATGCGGCAATCGCCGTGCCCGACCATAACGTGCCGACGACCGACCGTTCGCAGGGCATAGCCGACCCGATTTCGCGCCTGCAGGTGGAAACGCTCGATGCCAACTGCGCCGAATACGGCATTACCGAATTCAAGATGGACGACATCCGCCAGGGCATCGTCCATGTCATCGGACCCGAAGAAGGCCTGACCCTGCCCGGCATGACCGTGGTGTGCGGCGATTCGCATACCTCGACGCACGGCGCATTCGGCGCGCTGGCTTTCGGCATCGGCACCTCCGAGGTCGAGCACGTGCTCGCGACCCAATGTCTGTGGCAAAAGCCGTCGAAGACGATGCTGGTGAAAGTCGAAGGCACATTGGGCAAGGGCGTGGCGGCAAAAGACATCGCGCTCGCCATCATCGGCCAAATCGGCACCGCTGGCGGCACCGGCTATGCCCTGGAATTCGGCGGCAGTGCGATTCGTGCGCTGACGATGGAAGGCCGCATGACGCTGTGCAACATGGCCATCGAAGCCGGTGCACGCGCCGGCATGGTCGCGGTCGACCAGACCACGATTGATTACGTCAAGGGCCGTCCCTATTCACCGAAAGGCGACGCCTGGGACAAAGCCGTCGCCTGGTGGAACACCCTGCACTCGGACGCCGATGCGGTGTTTGATCGCATGGTTGAACTGGACGCAGCCGCGATCGAGCCACAGGTCACCTGGGGCACCTCACCCGAGATGGTGACGACGATCAACGGCAGCGTGCCGGATCCTGCCAGCGCATCGAGCGAAACCAGGCAGCATGACTGGACCCGTGCGCTCGAATACATGGGGCTGCAAGCTGGCACGCCGCTGACCGATATACCCGTGGACAAGGTCTTTATCGGCTCCTGCACCAACTCGCGCATCGAAGACCTGCGCGAAGCGGCCAGCGTGGCCCAAGGCCGCAAGGTCGCCCCCAACGTCAAGCTGGCGATGGTGGTGCCAGGCTCCGGTCTGGTCAAACAGCAGGCCGAGGCCGAAGGGCTGGACACAATTTTTCTCGCTGCAGGCTTCGAATGGCGCGAGCCCGGTTGTTCGATGTGCCTGGCGATGAATGCCGACCGGCTGGAGCCGGGCGAACGTTGCGCCTCCACCTCCAACCGCAATTTCGAGGGGCGGCAGGGGCAGGGCGGCAGAACCCATTTAGTGAGTCCGGCCATGGCTGCAGCTGCAGCGTGCGCCGGGCATTTTGTTGATGTACGTGATTTTTGAGGAGAAACCCATGAAACCCATGATTGCAATTTTGATGGCTGCTGCGTTGACCCTGGCCGGATGTAACACCATGGAAGGCTTCGGTCAGGACGTCCAGAAGGCGGGCGACTCGATCGAAAAAGCCGGCAGCAAGGCCGGCAACTGATCGGCATGCAGGCTTTTACGACACTTGACGGGCTGGTGGTGCCGCTCGACCGCGCCAACGTCGACACCGACGCCATCATCCCCAAGCAGTTTTTGAAATCGATCAAGCGCAGCGGTTTCGGCCCCAACCTGTTCGACGAGTGGCGTTATCTGGATCACGGCGAGCCGGGCAAGCCGAATCACGACCGTCCGCTGAATCCGGATTTCGTGCTGAACCAGCCGCGCTATCAGGGCGCCTCTGTTCTGTTGGCGCGCGACAACTTCGGTTGCGGATCGAGCCGCGAGCATGCGCCCTGGGCGCTCGAAGACGCGGGATTTCGCGCCATCATTGCGCCGTCGTTCGCGGATATCTTCTTCAACAACTGTTTCAAGAACGGCATTCTGCCCATCGTGCTGGATGCTGCCATCGTGGATCAACTGTTCAGGGAATGCGAGGCCAGCGAGGGTTATGTGCTGACGGTCGATCTGGGCAAGCAGACCGTCGTCACACCGACCGGTGAAAGCATTCCGTTCGAAGTGGATGCGGGACGCAAGCATCGCTTGTTCAATGGTTTGGACGACATCGGCTTGACGCTGTTGCAAGCAGACAAAATCGCGACTTATGAAGCCCGGCGCAAACTCGAAGCGCCCTGGCTGTTTGCTTAACGAAGATGCACCGCTGCGGGCGGTGACTAAGGTTTACTTATGAAAATTGCAGTTCTGCCCGGCGATGGTATTGGCCCGGAAATCGTTGCCCAGGCGGTCAAGGTGCTCGACGTCCTGAAAAGCGACGGCGCAAAAATCGAAATGGAAACCGCGGCCATTGGTGGCGCAGGCTATGACGCCGCGGGCGACCCGTTGCCGGAGGCGACGCTGAAACTGGCGCGCGAAGCCGACGCGGTGCTGCTTGGCGCCGTTGGCGGCCCGCAGTACGACACGCTCGACCGCCCGTTGCGCCCCGAGCGCGGCTTGCTGCGCATCCGCAAGGAACTCAACCTGTTCGCCAACCTGCGCCCGGCCTTGTTGTATCCCGAGCTGGCATCCGCGTCGTCGTTGAAGCCCGAGGTGGTATCCGGGCTTGATTTGATGATCGTGCGCGAGCTCACCGGCGATGTGTATTTCGGCCAGCCGCGCGGGATTGAAATACGCAATGGCGAGCGCGTCGGCTTCAACACCATGCTGTATTCCGAATCCGAAGTGCGCCGTGTGGCGCACGTCGCGTTCGGCATTGCGATGAAACGCGGCAAGAAGCTGTGCTCGGTGGAAAAAGCCAATGTGCTGGAATGCTCCGAGCTGTGGAAGGAAGTCATGATCGAGGTGTCGAAGGACTACCCCGAGGTTGAACTCAGCCATATGTATGTCGACAACGCCGCAATGCAGCTGATTCGCGCGCCCAAGCAGTTCGACACCATGGTCACCGGCAATATCTTTGGCGACATCCTGTCCGATGCGGCTTCGATGCTGTCGGGTTCAATCGGCATGCTGCCGTCGGCGTCGCTCGACGAAAACAATAAAGGCATGTACGAGCCCATTCATGGCTCGGCGCCCGATATCTCGGGCAAGAATCTGGCGAATCCGCTGGCGACCATCCTCTCGGTGGCGATGATGTATCGCTACACCTTCGCCGATCTCGCCACAGCTGACCGCATCGAAGGTGCGGTAAAAAAAGTGATTGCGCAGGGGCTGCGCACCGGCGACATCTGGACCGAAGGCACGCAAAAGGTGTCGTGTAGTGAGATGGGCGACGCGGTGGTGAAGGCGTTGTGAGCCTTACCCGCACAGGACAAGATTTTCTGGAGACTGAAAAATGATGAAGGTTGGACTGATCGGCTGGCGCGGCATGGTGGGTTCCGTGCTGATGGGACGGATGAAAGAGGAACGCGATTTCGACCTGATCGATCCGGTGTTTTTCACCACATCGAATGTGGGTGGAAAAGGTCCCGATATTGGCAAGGATGTCCCCGCGCTCAAGGACGCCCTGTCAATCGATGAACTGAAGCAGTGCGACGCCATCATCACCGCACAGGGCGGCGACTACACCCAGGAGGTCTACCCGAAGCTGCGCGCGGCCGGCTGGAACGGCTACTGGATCGACGCCGCATCGACGCTGCGCATGAAGGATGACGCCATCATCATCCTCGACCCGGTCAACAAGAATGTCATCCAGGACGGCATCGCCAACGGCACCAAAACCTATGTCGGCGGCAACTGCACGGTGTCTTTGATGCTGATGGCGATGGGCGGTCTGTTCGACGCCGGGCTGGTCGAATGGGTGTCGCCTATGACCTATCAGGCGGCTTCGGGCGCCGGCGCGCGCAACATGCGCGAGCTGATCCAGCAGATGGGCGCGATCAACAGCGAAGTGAAAACCCTGCTCGACGACCCGGCCTCGGCGATTCTCGATATCGACCGCAAAGTAGCTGATTTCATCCGCTCCGACCGCTATCCGACCGATGCCTGGCCGGTGCCGCTGGCCGGCAACCTGATTCCGTGGATCGATGTCGCGCTGGAGTCCGGCCAGTCGAAGGAAGAATGGAAAGCGCAGGTCGAAGCCAACAAGATCATGGGCCGCAGCGCGAACCCGATCCCGATCGACGGCCTGTGCGTGCGCGTCGGCGCGATGCGCTGCCACTCGCAGGCGCTCACCATCAAGCTGACCCAAGATATCCCGCTCGACGACATCCACGGCCTGCTGGCCGCGCACAACGACTGGGTGAAAGTGGTGCCGAACGACCGCGAAATCACGATGCGCGAACTCACCCCGGCGGCGGTGACCGGCACGCTGACGGTGCCGATCGGGCGCATGCGCAAGCTCAACCTCGGGCCGCAATACCTGACCGCCTTTACAGTGGGCGACCAGTTGCTGTGGGGCGCGGCAGAACCGTTACGCCGCATGTTGCGCATTCTGCTGGAAGCCTGAATGCAGCGTTTTAGCCCGTGTTTCCCGCGCCGGGCGCGGCACTTGCACTAAAGAATGCTCGCGATGAGCCGTCAATAATGGCGTCAAGGATTCAACAGCCCTGCTGTGCGGGGCAATAACGGAGAAACGGGATGAAATTGAA